>CAZYIV010000004.1:0-73174 GCA_964647615.1 uncultured Gemmatimonadaceae bacterium
GTTCCGCTCTGTCTGGCCTGCCGGGCCGGCGCCCCGCCCGCCGCGGACGCCGCCGCCACGGAGCCGCCGGAGCTCGGATCGGCCCCGGTCGTCACGGGCCCGACGGTCGTCGCGTTCCGGCTGGCCGGGGCGGACACTCTGGAGGCGGAAGACGGCGCGGGGCTGCTGGGCGACTTCCGCGACTACACCGCGCTGGTGGCGCAGGACCTCGCCGACGCCGAGATCGCCCTGGTGGCAACGACCGCGGACTCGATCATCGTGCGGCGGAGCGACGACGGGCCGCGGCGGGTGATCATGCTCGCCGGCCTCGACTATCCCTTCGGCTACGTGCTGGTGGAGCCGGGCTACCCGGAGCTGATCCTGACGGGGGTGCAGACCGACGAGGAACTGCTGGACCAGGTGGATGCCTACTTCGGGAACGACGACACCGGCGTGGACGATGTCCCGCTCACCCGGGTGCGCCGGCTCAGGCGAGGGCCTCCGCCACCCGCTGGGCCAGGGCGGCGGGGCTGAACGGCTTCTGCAGGAAGGTGGTGTTGGGGAGCAGGTCCCCGTGCTGCAGGATGGTGTCGTCGGTGTAGCCGGAGACATAGAGAATCGGCAGCGTGGGCAGGCGGGTCCGCAGGCGGGCCGAGAGTTCCTGCCCGCTCATCCCCGGCATGATGACGTCGGTGATGCACAGGTCGATGCCCTGGTCCCACTGGCTGGCGAGCGCCAGCGCCGCCGGGCCGTCGGGCGCCTCGAGCACTCGGTACCCGACGTCCTCCAGCACCCGCCGGGCCAGGCGTCGCACCGATTCCTCGTCCTCCACCAGCAGGATGGTGCCGGTGGCGCGTGCCGGGCGCGGCTCCGGCGCCGCCTCGAGCGCCTCGGCGGTGCCCTCCACCCGGGGCAGGTACACCCGGAACCGGCTGCCCCGTCCCGGCGCGGTGTCCACGAAGATGTAGCCGCCGCTCTGCTTCACGATGCCGTACACCGTCGCCAGCCCGAGGCCGGTCCCCTTGCCGTGCTCCTTGGTGGTGAAGAACGGCTCGAAGATGTGCAGCAGGGTGTCGGGGTCCATGCCGACCCCGGTGTCGGAGACCGTCAGCTGCACGTAGGGGCCCGGCGGCATGATGGACTCGGCCCCGTGCAGCGCCCCCTCGAAGATCATGTTCTCGGTCGCGACGGTGAGCCCGCCGCCGGTCGGCATGGCGTCGCGGGCATTCACGCACAGGTTGACGATCACCTGCTCCAGCTGCCCCGGATCGGCGCGCACCCGCCACAACCCCGGCGCGGCGCGGGTGGTGAGGGTGATGTGCTCGCCGATGAGCCGCCGGAGCAGCGACTCCACCCCGAGTACCAGCTGGGTGAGGTCGAGGGTGCGCGGCTGCAGTACCTGGCGCCGGCTGAACGCCAGCAGCTGCCGGGTGAGGTTCGCCGCGCGGGTCGCGGCCCGCTTGATCTCCTCGACATCCTCGTGCTCCGCGGTGCCCGGGTCGAGCGACGCCAGCAGCATCTCGCTGGTGCCGAGGATCGCGGTGAGCAGGTTGTTGAAGTCGTGCGCCACGCCGCCCGCCAGCCGCCCCGCCGTCTCCAGCTTGCGCGACTGCCGCGCCTCGTCCTCCAGCTGCCGCTGGATGGTGATATCGCGCTGCGTGCCCCAGGCCCGGATCAGGTGCCCCCGCTCGATGATCCCGACGAGGTTATTGAGGAAGATCTTGGGCTGGCCGTCACGGTCCCGCTCGTGGCTCTCCGCGTCATTGAGCCGGTAGCCGGAGCGGATGAACTCCCCGAGCATCCGGAGGTTGGCGGGATCGTCGGGGTGCATCAGGTCGCCCAGCGCCAGCCCGATCAGCGCCGCCGGGTCGGCGAAGCCGTACTGTCGCGCCATCGCCGGGTTGCATTCGGCCAGCCAGCCGTCGGCGAAGATCCGGGCGATCACCTCCGCCTCGGGCAGCGACACCGGCACCGGGTTCCGCAGCTCGAAGCGCCAGATGCCGTCGGTGGCCTGCTCCACGAAGAGCCGGTAGCGGGACTCCGCCTCCTCGGCGCGGCGGCCCGCCTCCCGCAGCTCGGTGATGTCCATGTCCACGCCGAGGAAGCCGACGAAGGTCCGGGCATCATCCCAGCGGGGGATGGCCACCTGGAGGATGTGGCGCCAGGCGCCGTCGTGGCGCCGCATCCGGAACTCGAGGGTGAAGCCGCGCTGCTCGCGCGAGGTCTCCCGATAGTGCTGCTCCACGCGGGCGCGGTCCTCCCGGTGGACCGTCTCCAGCCAGCCGTACCCCGCCTCGTCGGCGAAGCTGCGCCCGGTGAATTCCAGCGCGGTCTGGTTCTCCCACACCAGGCGGCGGAGGGCGTCCTCGATCCAGATGTGCACCGGTGCCCGGTCGGCGAGGTCGCGCAGCAGCCGGTCGCCGGGGGCCGCCGTGCCGGTGCTGGCGGCCGGCGCCGTCGCCCGTTCCGCGGCCAGGACCAGGGCGCCGACCTCGGGCCGGGCGCGCAGGTCGAGCAGCCGGCCGCTCACCTGCCCGCCATCGGCGTGCTCCCCCGTGAGCGCCAGCGCCACCGCGATCGCCTCCCCCGGATGGTGCTGCGCCAGCGCGGCGGTCGCCTCGAGGTCGGCCCGGCTCTCCGGCCGCAGCGCCGCCGCGAGCGACTGCCCCGCCTGGCAGCCGGGACCGAAGACGCGGTCCGCGCCCGCGGTGTGATCCAGGATGGTGAAGCCGGGAAGGGCGAGCAGCAGGGTGGCGGTGCCGGGCGCCAGCGCCTCGGCGATGCTGGCGGCCAGCGCCGAGCGGCGGCGCGCGTTGCGCAGCGCGGCGGCGCGGGCCCGCGCCCGGGCCGCCTCGGTCTGGACCGCCGCCGGCGTGAAGCTGTCGGGGTCCAGCACCGCGCCGGCACCCGCCGCCAGCAGCCGGAGCTCGGTGGCGGGCTCGGGGCGCGGCAGCAGCACCAGCGCGGCGGCGGCATGCCCCGCGAGCCACTGCTCCGCGTCGGCCAGGCCGGCCACTGCGCGCCACTCCGCGTCGGGGACGCACCGGGTGCCGAGCTCCCGCGCCGCGGCGGAGGGGGGCTGGTCTGACAGGAAGAGGAACACCACCGCCGGCAGCGGTGCGGAGGGGACAACCGGAGCCATCAATACCCGCGACGGAACCCGGGGGGGCGGGCCCTGCCTGTAGTATCGGCGACCGGACCGCCGGGGGCAATCGTCAGCGGGTGCCGGCCGCGGGCTACTGTCGAACCTTGAGTGCAATCCGTCCCTTGAAGGTCCGCACATCCACCGTCGCCTGGCCATCGCCCGTGCGCGCGATCCACTCCCCCTGGTCGGCGCCGGCCCGCAGCGCGCCCCGGGGCAGGAGCTGGTCGGCCTGCGGGCCGCGGTAGCTCACCAGCCGCCACGACGCGGCCAGTCCCGCCGGCAACCGCAGCTCGATGTCGCCGCCATGGGTCTCCGCCAGCAAGCGGCCCGCGGGCACGAGCGCGCCCTTGAACGCGATCTCGCTCGAGACCGTCTCCAGGTGAACCTGGCCGACCGCCCCCTCCATCCCGACATAGAGCGGGCCGCTCACCGAGCGGGCATCGAGCTCCTGCAGCACCCCGCGCACCACCAGGACCCCGCTCGCGGTGCGCACCTGCGCCAGCGGTCCGCTGCAGGCCAGCTCCACGTTGCCGTCGATGGTCTCCACCGAGACCGCGGCGGGCGTGCCCGCCACCCGCACCCGGCCGCTGACGGTGGTCACGTTCACCGGCCCGCCGGACGCGTTGAGGTCGAGGTCCGCCTCCGCGCTGGTCACCCACAGCCGGGCCCGCGCCGGGATCCGCACCTCGAGGTCCACCGCCGCCGCCGCGCTGTCGCCGCCCGCCGGCTCCACGGCGAGCTTGAGCGCCGAGGGTCCCCCGCCGAACCGCACCAGCTGAGCGGCGCCATCGGTGCGGCCGCGGATGTCCACGCTGTCCCGCGCCCAGGTGGTCACCCGGAGGGTGCCCCGCGGCACCCAGAGCCGGAGCGCCACCTCCGGCGTGGCGGCGTGGCCAAGGTGCACCGGCGCCTGGGCCGCCAGCGGGGCGGCCAGCCCGAGCAGGAGCAGCAGCCGGGTCATGTCTGCTGCCGTCCCGCCGCCACCGCGCGGCGGAGCAGGGCCAGGCGCTGCTCGTAGCGCGCCAGGAGCATCTGCTCCAGCGCGCGATTGCCGGGCTCGTCGCGGAGGGCGGCCTCCGCCTCGGCGATGGCCTGGTCGATGATCGCCAGGTTCCGCGCCACCACCTCGCGGGTGGTGGCCGGCAGCGCGCCGGCGCCGCGGGTGAGCTCCCGCGCCAGGTGGGTGCTGGCCTGCTCGTACGCGGCGCGCGCGGCGGGGTAGCCGTCGCCGGCGGCGCGGCCGTGCCACTGCGCCAGGCCGTACCCGGCCACGAGCAGCGCCACCGCGGCGGCGGCCTGCAGCCACCAGCGGGAGCGGACGGTGGGGCGGGCCATGGTGCGCCGGGCGATCGCGGGCCAGGCGTCGCTGTCCGGCGTGAGGGATGGTGGCAGGGCGCGCGCCGCGGCGGTGAGCTCCCGGAGGGCCGCGAGTTCCGCGCGGCACGCCGCGCACCCCGCCAGGTGCGCCTCCACCCGCGCCTGGTCCGGCGCGGCGAGCGTGCCGTCGAGGTACTCGTCCAGCAGCGGGGACCACTCGGTACAGGCCGTCATCGGTGCAATGCCTCCCGGAGCAGCCGCCGCGCGCGGTGCAGCTGCGCCTTGCTGGTGCCTTCCGCGACTCCCATCAGCCCGGCGATCTCGCGGTGCTCATAGCCCTCGACGTCGTGCAGCACGAACACCTCCCGCGCCCCGGGCGGCAGGGCCGCGATGGCCCGCTCCAGGTCCATCCCCGCCGCCGCCACCGGGGCGGTCACGGGGGCGCCGGGGGCCGCGGCGGGATCGGCCGGGCTCAGGCGGGCGCTGCGGCGACCGGCGCTGCGCCGCGACTGGAGCACCTCGTTCACCGTGAGCCGGTGCAGCCACGTGGTGAAGGCGCTCTCGCCCCGGAAGCTGTCCAGCCGCTCCCACACCCGCACGAAGACATCCTGCAGGTGCTCGCCGGCGACCACCCGGTCGCCTGTCAGGCGCAGGCACAGGGCAAAGACCCGCCCCGCATGGGCCTGGTACAGGTCCCGGAAGGCGGTCGGGTCGCCGTCCCGGGCGCGCCGGACGGTCTCGTTCATCCTGCGAGGGGGGTCGTGACCATCGGCAATTGGATGCCCCGACCGGGGTTCGGGTTTATTCCGTGCCGCGGGCAACATACGTCTCATCCCGCCTTCACGCTTCGTTCACGGGCCCGGACGCTACTTAGGTTCGGCAGTCCACCGGAGGTGAAGATGACCGTCGCCGACGTCATGCAGACTGAACTCCGGACCATTCGCGGCACCGATACGGTCGGGGATGCCATCGCGCTGCTGGCCGAGAGCCATATCTCCGGCGTGCCGGTCGTGGATGACCACGGCCGACTGGTGGGGGTGCTGTCGAACAGCGACATCCTCGATGCCCTGGCGGAGCATGCCGATCCCGCCGCCCGGGAAGCGATTTTCGAGGACACGGTGGTGCAGGAGGTCATGACCCCGCGGCCGCAGACGATCAACCCGGAGGCCACAGTCCGGGACGCGGCACAGCGGATGCTGTACCTGGAGGTCCATCGGCTGTTCGTCGAGGCCGAGGGCAGGCTGGTCGGGGTGGTCTCCACCACCGACTTGGTGCGGGCCCTGGCAGGCGCCCGGACCTGAACGCCGGCAGGATATAGGGAAAGGCAGGACACCGGTCTGAGGGGGCCGGTGGCAGGACACCGGTCTGAGGGGGCCGGTGGCAGGACACCGGTCTGAGGGGGCCGGTGCGCACGACACCGGTCTGAGGGGACCGGTGCAGTACAGAGAAGCCAGGGGCTCCCCGCTCCTGGCTTTTCTGCGTCTGGCAGAATCCCGGCTCTTGACGGGCCCCACTCGTTGTCTTAGTGTATCGCAACAGTAATACACTAGGGGCCTGACCGCATCATGTTCGAGCTGATCGATCCCAGGAGTGCCACCCCGCTCTACGCCCAGATTGCGGGGCGGCTCAAGGTCGCCATCGTCGCCGGGGAGCTTGCCCCCGGCGCGGGGCTGCCCTCGGTCCGCCAGCTGGCCGGGGAGCTCCGGATCAACCCCGCGACGGTGGTGCAGGCCTACCGGGAGCTGGAACGGGAGGGATTCGTGGACATGCGACAGGGGGCCGGGACGTTCGTCCGCGAGGTGGACGGGGCGCGCCGCACCGACACTCGGGCTGCGGAAGCGCGGCGGCTGGTCCGCGCGCTGGTGGCCGAGGCGGGCCGCCTCGGCCTGACGGGCGAGGAGCTGCGGCGGGCGCTCGCGGCCGAGCTGGGGGAGGGTGGCGCATGACACTGGTGATCGAGACCAGGGGCCTGGGGTACCGGGCCGGGGCGCAGTTCGCGCTGCAGGACGTGAACCTCAAGGTGCCGGCGGGCGCGGTGTACGGATTCCTCGGCCCCAACGGGTCCGGGAAGACCACGACCATCCGGCTGCTGCTCGGCCTGCTGGCCCCGCAGGCCGGCACGATCACGGTGCTGGGCCGGGAGGTACCGCGCGAGGTTCCGGCCGTGCTGGCCCGCACCGGCTATGTGCCGGAGCGGCCGCATCTCTACGCCACGCTGACCGTCGGGGAAAGCCTCGACTATCACCGGGCGTTCTTTCCCGCCTGGGATGCCCGCCGGGCGGACGAACTCGTGGCCGGCTTCGGGCTGGACCGTGAGCGGGTCCTCTCCCGGCTCTCCAAGGGAGAAATGGGCAAGCTGCTGCTGCTCCTCGCGCTGGCGCAATCGCCGGAGCTGCTGGTGCTGGATGAGCCGACCGACGGGCTGGACCCGGTCGTGCGGCGGGACGTGCTCTCCGCGCTGCTGGCGTACGTGGCGGAGCGGCAGGCGACGGTCTTCATCTCCAGCCACCTGGTGCACGAGCTCGAGCGCATCTGCGACTGGGTGGGGCTGATGGACGCCGGACGGCTGGTCGCCGAGCTGCCGATGCTGGACTTCAAGAACGGGATCAAGCGGCTGCACGTCGCCGGCATGCCAGCCGAGATCGGGGCGGCGCCGTTCAGCCTGCTGGGCCGCGAGGTGCACGACGGGCGGCACGAGACCTGGGTGGTCCGCGGCTGGCAGCCACCGATGCGGCAGTACGTGGAGGGGCTGGGTGGCACCCTGCGCGACGTGATTGACCTGGACCTGGAGGAGGGCTTCGTGGAGCTGCTGCGCACCGCCCGCAGCCGGGGAGGGAACTCGTGATGTTCCGCGCCGTGCTGTTCACCCAGTGGAAGTGGGCCCGGCTGACGCTACTGGTCCTCGCGGTGCTGAGCTTCGGGCTGCCGCTGCTCTCGGTGCAGGGACTGCACCAGGTGGAAGAGGGGCTCCCGGCGGGGGTCTACTTGCAGGCGCAGACCCAGATGGGCTCGTTGTACCCGATGCTGGCCGCGTTGATCGCCGTGATGCTTGCCACTAGCACGTGGGCGGCAGATCACGCGGGGCGCCATGTGTATGCCGGAGCCCTCCCGGTCCGCCGCTCGCGCTTCGTGGCGCTGCGCCTCGCCGCCGGCCTGGCGCTGCTGGCGGTTCCCGCCTTCACGCTGTGGATCGGTGGCCTGCTGGCGGCGGTGTCGTCCCCGCTCCCGCCGGGGCTGCAGGCCTATCCCAATCTCCTCGCGCTGCGCTTCCTGCTCGCGGCGCTGGTGGCGTTCGGGTTCTTCTTCGCGATCGCGAGCGGCACCGCGCGCACCGCGGGCTGGGTGCTCGGGCTGCTGGCCGCCTGGCTCCTGGCCCAGCTGCTGTTGAGCAGCGCCGGCTCCAAGGTGAACATCATCCTGCCGGTGATTGACTGGCTGGTGACCTGGCCCGGGCCGTTCGACATCTTCTCCGGTCACTGGGTGCTGATCGATGTGTAAGGCGCTCCGGATCCTGCGCCTGTTCGGGCTGGTGCTGCTCCCCGCCGGAGCGGCGCCGGCGCAGACGACGGCCGTGCTGCGGGCCCGGGTGGACTCGCTGCAGCGGGAGTACAACCGGCTGCAGGAGCAGCGGCATGCCGCGAACGCGGCGGCCGATTCCGCGATCGGCTGGCGCCGCTTCACCGTTGGGTCGCTGCGGCTGGATGTCGCTGGAGAGCTGGTGCGGACCGCCCCGGCGGAGCTGGCGGCCGCGCACGGCCGGCTGGAGGCGATCTTCGGGCCGGCGCTCGATGCCGGCGGCGTGATCCCGATTCGCGCCACGCCGCGCGTGCCCGGCGCGGGCGAACTGCCCGCGGCCCAGCGCCCGCTCGGCGTCTCGGTCCAGTACGACAGCCTCGGCCAGTGGGGCCAACCGGCGACGGCGCCCTTCGTGGCGGCGGGCGCCCCGCCGGGGCGGCTGGCGGATGCGATCATCCGGGTGGGATCCGAGGGACGCTGGTACCGGATCGACCGGGTGCTGGCCCGGTGGCATCCGTCGCCACCGGGCAGCATCGCCGACTCGGTGCTGGCGCGCGAGACGTTTGTCGAGCTGGCCACCTCCACCGTCCCCGGCGGCGGCGCGTGCATCGGTGGCTCTCTGGATGCCTGTGCCCGGATGGTCGGGATGGTCGCCGATCCCACCGACCTGGTGGGAAGCTACGGCCCGGACGACCGGCGGGCGTTCGTCAGCCGGCTCATCGGTGGCTACCTCGGCCCGCTCTCGGCCCAGGCGGAGCGGTGCGTCACCGCCAAGAGCCTCGCAGCGTGCGACGCCGTGCTGCGGGGGCGTGAGTGGGGCGCTCTGGTGCCGCTGGGCGAGTCGCCCCGCGGGCTGCTGCTGGCGACGGCGCTGCACCTGGGCGGACCGGCGGCAGTGCAGCGCCTGCTCGCGCACCCCGACCTGCCGCTGGACCAGCGCCTGGCCGAGGCCGCCGGCGTCAGCCGCGAC
The DNA here is from genome assembly GCA_964647615.1 of uncultured Gemmatimonadaceae bacterium. Lineage (GTDB taxonomy): Bacteria > Gemmatimonadota > Gemmatimonadetes > Gemmatimonadales > GWC2-71-9 > JADJOM01. The sequence goes on from CAZYIV010000004.1 coordinate 8,928, forward strand.
TCGCTGCTGAGTGCGTGGCGCGCCGCCGCGCTCTCGGCGCGCGAAGATCCCCGGGCCGAGCTGCCGCGGACCGCCATGGCGGCGGCCGGGTGGGGCCTGCTGATCTTCGCCCTGGCCATCGGAGGTGCGCGGTGGCGGTGACGACGCGTCGCTGGTGGCTGGGGCTGCTGCTTGCGCTGGCCCTCGTCGGGGTACAACTCCTCCCCCCCTCGGGGTTCGACCCGACCGGCCTGCTGCCGCGCTGGCTCTGGCACGGGCCGCCCAGCATGCCGATGGACTCCCTGACGCGACAGCTCAGGCTGGTGGACCGGGAGCTGAACCGGGCCCAGCAGCGGCTGGCCAGCCGCGAACTGCGCGACAGCCTGGCGCACTGGGCGCCTCCGGGCGGCCCCTCGGTCCGGCTGGTGCTGCAGGGTGAGGTGCCGGGTGCGGAGGCCACCCGTGCCCGCCAGCTCCACGCCTCCCTCCAGGCGGCGCTCGACTCCGCGGCTGCGCCGCCCGGACTGGTCGTGCTGGTGGTGCAGGGCGGGGCCCGCGCCACGTCGGCCCGGGACCTGGCGTCCCAGCTGGTCCTCCCCCCGGCCGGCGTCGCGGGGACCTGTGCGTTGAGCGTGCCGGCGCGGGTGCTGGCGCGGCCGGCCGGCGTGCACTGGGTGGAGGGCGCCATCGCGCCGTGCCTGTTCTACGCGGCCTACGGCCCACCGGGCCAGGAGGTCGAGCGATGGCTTGCCCGCCGGGGCTTCGACCTGGTGCGGCGGCCGGATCCACGGGGTCTGGTGCCGCCGCCCGCGGCGCCCGCCCTGGAGCTGATCACGGGCCGCTCGCCGCTGGCCGCGGCGATGCTGGGCCGGGACTGGCGCGACATCAACGCACTCGACCTGGTCGGTTGCCAGGCCGGGCAGCGCGCGCGCTGCGAGCCGGCGCTGCTGCAACCGCAGCCGCTGTTCGGCCGGCCGACCGGGCTCGACCGGACCCGGCGGTCCAGTTCGTTCGATTGGAGATTCTGGTCGGAGGACCAGGCCCGGGGCGACCTGCTCGGCAGCCTGGTGCGCGAGTTCGGCCCGGAGCGATTCCAGCACTTCTGGCGCTCGGCGGCGCCGGTGCCCGAGGCCTTCGAGGTGGCGTTCGGGGTGTCGTTCGAGGGCTGGGCCGCACGTTGGGTGCCGGAGCGGCTGGGGCGCACCGTGACCGGGCCCAGCCTGCGCTGGGCCGGGGTCACCGGCTGGTTGGGCCTCGCGGTCCTGGCGGTGCTCGCCGCCGCGTTCATGGCGGAGCGGCGCCGGGCCCGCTGACGCTCAGGCGGCGGCCAGCGCGGTGAGCCGCTGCTCCAGGACCCGCCGGGCACGGGTCAGCTCCACCTCGATCTCGCCCACCAGGCCCGCCGCGCCCTCCAGTGAGCCGTCGCGGGTGAGCTTCTCCAGCCTGCCGCACAGCCCCGACAGCCGCATGGCGCCGATGTTGCCCGCGCCGCCCTTCATCGCGTGGGCCGCGCGCATCACCCGGTTGGCGTCCCGCTCCGCCGTGCCGGTGCGCATGTGGTCCACCCGCGCGGGCGCCTCCCCGAAGAACAGCTCCACCAGCTCCCGCACCAGCGCCACGCCGCTCGCCGGCGCCACCTGGATGATGTCGTCGATGATCGTCTGGTCGAAGCCATCGGCATCCTCGACACCCGCCTCCGGTTCGGCGGGTGGGGTGGCCTCCGCGACCGGCTCGCCGTCCGCATCTTCCCAGCCCAGCCAGCGGGCCAGGGTGGCATAGAGCTCGGTGCTCCGGATCGGCTTGCTGATGTAGTCGTCCATGCCGGCGGCCAGGCAGCGCTCGCGATCGCCCTGCATGGCGTTGGCGGTCATCGCGACGATCGGGGTGTGCCGCGCCTCGCCCTCCAGCCGGCGGATCTCGGCCGTGGCGCCGTAGCCGTCCAGCTCCGGCATCTGGCAGTCCATCAGGATGATGTCGTACGGCAGCCGCGCCGCGGCGGCCACGCCCTCGACCCCGTTGCCCGCCAGGTCCACGAGGTAGCCCAACCGCTCCAGCATCTGGGTGGCGACCTTCTGGTTGACCGGGTTGTCCTCCACCAGCAGCACCCGGGCGCGGCCGCGGGGCCGCGCGTCGGGCGCGGGCAGCCCCTTGAGCAGCGCGCTGCGCCGCGCATGCCGCGGCTCCAGGCCGAGCGCCGTGCGCACGGCGTCGTGCAGGGCGCTGAGCCGCACCGGCTTGGGCAGCGCGGCGGCGATGCCGGCCGCCTGCGCCTGCCGGGCATCGTGCAGCTCGGTGACCGGGCAGAGCACCACCACCTTCGTCCGGCGGAGCGGTTCGCTCTCCTGCACCGCGCGGGCCAGCTCCAGCCCGTCGGTGTCACCGAGGTCCGAGTCGAAGATGGCCAGGCGGATCGGCGCGTCCTCGTGCACGCTGGCGCCGAGGCGGATGAGCGCCTCGGAGGCATCATCGGCGATCGCCACCCGGAGGCCGAGCGCCTCGAGATGGTCCACCAGCGCCAGCCGGGCGGTGGGGTGGCCGCTGGCGACCAGCACCCGCGTGCCTGCCAGCTCCTCGTCGGCCACGGTGCGCGGATCCGCCGGCGCCTCGGCCGGGTCCAGTCGCAGGGTGAACCAGAAGGTGCTGCCCTGGCCCGGGACGCTCTCGACCCCCACCTCGCCGCGCATCAGCTCCACCAGCTGGCGGCAGATCGCGAGCCCGAGGCCGGTGCCGCCGTACTTGCGGGTGGTGGCGGTGTCGGCCTGGGAGAAGGGCTGGAACAGGCGGCCGCGCTGCTCCGGCGTGAGCCCGATCCCGGTGTCGCGCACTTCCCACCGCACCAGCACGCCCTCGCTCCCGGCCTCGGCCAGGCGGCAGTGCACCGTGACGGTGCCGCGCTCGGTGAACTTGATCGCGTTGGAGACCAGGTTGGTCAGCACCTGGCGCACCCGGGCCGGATCGCCGCGGAGGACCGCTGGCACGTCGCGCGCGACGTGGGCGGCGAGCTCGAGCTGCTTCACCGCCGCCTTCTCCGCCAGCAGGTCCAGGGTGTCCTCCAGCACCTCCTGCAGGGAGAAGTCCACCGTCTCCAGCGAGAGCCGTCCCGCCTCGATCTTGGAGAAGTCGAGGATGTCGTTGATGATCGTGAGCAGCGCCTCCCCGGAGGCGCGGACGGTCTCGACGTAGTTGCGCTGCTCCGGCGTGAGGGGGGTGTCGAGCAGGAGGCCCGTCATGCCGATGACGCCGTTCATCGGGGTGCGGATCTCGTGGCTCATCATCGCGAAGAACGCCGACTTGACCCGCACCGACTCGAGCGCCTGGTCGCGCGCCTGCGCCAGCTCCTCGGCCTGCGTGGCCATGAGCGCGGCCTGTTCCTCCACCCGGAGGCGGGCGTCCTCGACGTCGAGTGAATAGCGGTAGAGATCCTCCTCCTGCCGCTTCCGGTCGGAGATGTCGGTCAGGGTGCCCACGTACGCGGTGGTGTGGCCCGCGGCGTCCAGCACCGCGCGCGCCGTCGCGCCCACCCAGCGGGCACTGCCCTCCGCGGACCGCACCCGGAATTCCGCCTGGAAGTCGCGCTGCTCCATGGCGGCGCTCTGCCACTCGGCCCGGACCGCCATGAGGTCCTCCGGCGCGATTGCCGACATCCACCCCGCGCCCATCGCCGCGGCTTCGTCGAGGCCGGTGAGCTCGCACCAGCGCGCGTTGGTGTAGCGGCAGCGTCCCGCCTCGTCGGTCTCGAAGATGCCGATCGGAGCGGACCGGCTGATCCGGGCGTAGCGCTCGGCCTCGTCTTCGCGATCCGACGCCGCGGCCACGGCCCGCCCACGGCGCGCGCTGCCCCAGCGGCCGAGGTGCTTCATGGCGCCTCTCCCGCCGTGGCGCGGTGTGCCGACAGCGCCCGCACCACCCGGTGCGCCTCCGCTTCCAGGGCACCGGCCGCGCGCGCCGCGGCGGCGAGGTCCGCCGCCCGGGCGGCGGTCTCCACCTCACGGCAGAGCCGGGCCAGTTCGCGGGCGCCGATGTAGGCCGCGCTGCTCTTGAGCGCATGGGCGGCCGCCCGGACCCGCTCCGGCTCCCCGGTGCCCAGCGCCACGACGATCGCCTCTCGCCGCGCGGGCAGGTCCTCGAGGAACAGGTCGATGAACTCGGTCACGACATCCGGGGCGCCCGGCTCCTGCAGCTGGCGGAAGCCCTCGAGCACCGCCGCATCCACCGTCTCGGGCGAGGGCGCATCGGCGGGCACCGGTTCCTGCGCCGCCGGGGTCACGGCGCCGCCCCCCGTCCACCGCTCCAGCACCCGCGCAAGCCGCCCGGCGTCCACCGGCTTGCTCAGGTAGTCATCCATCCCGGCGGCCAGGCAGCGCTCCCGGTCTCCCTGCATGGCATTGGCGGTCATCGCGATCACCGGCGTGCGCTGCCGGGGCTCCGGGAGGCGGCGGATCGCGGCGGTGGCTTCGTAGCCGTCCATCTCCGGCATCATGCAGTCCATGAAGACGGCGTCGTACGCGGTGCCGGTCACCATCTCCACCGCGGCGCGCCCGCCGTCCGCCAGCTCCACCCGGCAGCCCAGCCGGGCGAGCATCCGGGCGGCGACCTTCTGGTTGACCCGGTTGTCGTCCACCACCAGCACCAGGGGACCGGCACCGTCCGGGTGGACCCGGGGTGCGAGCGCGACGATCGGGCCGCCGCCCTGCGAGGCGGGCGCCGGCGCCAGCACCAGCCGCATGGCGGCGGTGAGGTCCTGTCGCCGGACGGGCTTCCGCACCAGCGTGGCAAAGCCGTGATCCAGCAGCCAGCCGTCGGGCTGCGGGCCGAGCACCCCGCTCACCAGGATGAGCGGCAGGCCGGCAAAGCGCGGGTCGGCGCGGATGGCGCGCGCCACGTCGGCGCCGGTCTCCTGCTCCAGCGCGAAGTCGAGCAGCACCGCGTGGAACGGGCGCCCGGCCCCGTACTCCTGCGCCAGCACCGCCAGCGCCTCCGCGCCGGTGCCGACCGCCTCGACCTCGGCGCCCAGGGAGGTGAGCAGCTCATGCACCGTCCGGCGCACCTGGGCCACGTCGTCCACCACCAGCAGGCGGGTGCCTGCGGGGCAGGGCGGGGCCGCCTCCCGCCCGGCGGACGGCGCGTCCCCGGCGACCGCGAGGGGCAGGGTGAACCAGAAGACGCTGCCCTCGCCCGGGGTGCTCTCCACCCCGATGGTGCCGTTCATCAGGCGCACCAGCTGGCGGCAGATGGTAAGCCCGAGGCCCGTCCCGCCGAAGCGCCGGGTGGTGGAGCTGTCGGCCTGGGTGAACTGCTCGAACACCGCCTCCAGCTTGTCGCTCGGGATGCCGATGCCGGTGTCCCGCACCGCGAAGCGCAGCACCGGCCGGGCGCCGGTCGGGCTCTCGGTGGTCACCTCCAGCAGCACCTGGCCCCGGTCGGTGAACTTCACCGCGTTGCCCAGCAGGTTGGTGAGGATCTGGCGCACCCGGCCCGCGTCGCCGACCACGTGCCGCGGCAGCTGCGGCTCCAGGTGCACCACCAGCTCCAGCTGCTTCTCCTGCGCCCGTGGCATGAGCAGGTCGGCCACGTCCTCGCACACCCGGGTGAGGTCGAACGGCGCCGCCTCGATGACCAGCTTGCCCGCCTCGATCTTGGAGACGTCGAGGATGTCGTTGATGATCGTGAGCAGGCTTTCGGCCGAGTTGCGGATGGTCTCGGCGCAGTCGCGCTGCTCCTCGCTGAGCGGGGTGGCGAGCAGCAGGCTGGTCATCCCGATCACCCCGTTCATCGGGGTGCGGATTTCGTGGCTCATGCTGGCCAGGAATTCCGACTTGAGCCGGGCGGAGTGGACCGCCTGCTGCCGGGCCCGGACCAGGTCATTGATCACCTGGGTGACCATCACGATGCCGCCCGGGGTCCCGTCGGTGCGCTGCCAGGGATGAATGCCCCAGCGGAGGTGGACGCTCTCCCCGCTGGCCCGCTCGAACGCGTCCTCGGCGCACTCCAGCTGCTCTCCCGCGAGGGCGCGCCGGTGCAGCGCCTTCCACCGGTCGGGGACGTCGGGGAACACCTCGTAGTGGCTCAGGCCGCGCAGGTTGCGCTCGCCGAGCTGGTAGTCGGTCAGCCACTTCCCGCTCCAGGCGACGTAGCGCATCTCGGTGTCGAGCATGGCCATCGCCACTGGGGCCTTGGCGATGCTCTCGGCGAGCACCGAGTTCTCCTGCTCCAGCACCTCCCGGGCGCGACGCTGCTCGGTCACGTCCTGGCAGACCCCCACGTATCCGGCAAAGGTGCCGTCGGTGAGGTAGCGCGGTGCGCCGGTGCCGTGCATCCAGCGGTAGACCCCGTCGTGCCGCCGGAGCCGGAAGTGCACGTCCACCGGGTCGCGGCGGGCAAAGGCCGCGTGGTAGCTGTCGAGGCACTCCCGGGCATCCTCGCGATGCAGGCCGTCCAGCCACCCCTCGCCCAGTTCCTCCGCGAGGGACCGCCCGGTGAAGCGGAGCCAGCCGGCGTTGAAGTAGTGGCAGTGGGCGTCCGGCCCCGACATCCACATCATCACCGGCGCCTGGTCGGCCATGGTGCGGAAGCGCTCCTCGCTCTCCCGCAGCCGCGACTCCCAGGCGCGGATGGCCTCCACCCGGTTGCGGTCGAGGGTGATGTCGCTCAGCGTGCCGGCCCAGGCGGTGCACCGGCCTGCGTCGTCGTGCCGCGGGGCAAAGTGGATCCGGAGCCAGCGGCCGGAGCCATCGGGATGCCGGCCGTGGAACTCGTCCGTGACCTCGTCGCCCCGCGCGAGGGCGTGCTGCCACCGCGACACGAGGCCGGCAGGGTCGCCGGCGGGGAGCACCTGCCACCAGCCGGTGCCGAGCGAGCTCTCGAGGTCGAGGCCGGTGAGCGCGGTCCAGCGCGGGTTCACGAAGGTGCACTCGCCCGCCGGGTCGCACAGCAGCAGCGCAGCGGGCACGGCGCGGAGGATCTGGCTGGCGGCGGTCTCCGGCATCATCCGGCCCTCCCGGGGACCGCGGCCTCACGGATGGCCAGCTCGGCCTCCAGCAGCGGGACCACCGCCTCGAAGGCGGAGATCGCGTGGCTCAGCAGGGCGGGCAGGTCGGCCTGGGGACGCCCGGCCGCCTGCTCCAGTACGCCGGCGGCCTGGGCCAGGCGCCCCGCCCCGAGCGCACTCGCGGTGCTCTTGAGGGTGTGCGCCTCGCGCTGGATCAGCCGGTGGTCGCGGCGCAGCGCCGCGGCGTGCAGCGCGCCCAGCCGCTCCGGCGCATCCTCGAGGAAGGCACGGAGGACCGAGCGGACCACGCGGCCGTCGTGGTCCTCCGCCTCCCGCGCCGCGCCGGCCAGCACCTCGGGGTCGAAGTCCGCCGGGCCGTCGGCCGGCCGGGTCCAGCGGGCAAGCGCCGCCTCCAGGGCGGAGGGCTGCACCGGCTTGGCCACGTAGTCGTCCATCCCGGCATCGAGGCAGCGCTCGCGGTCGCCGGCCAGGGCGTTGGCGGTCATCGCGATGATCGGCACCCGCCCCCCGCCGGCTTCACGCCGCCGGATCTCGCCGGTGGCCTGGTACCCGTCCATCACCGGCATCTGGCAATCCATGAGCACCGCCGCGACCGACGCCGTCGCGAGGAAATCCACCGCCGCGCGGCCGTGCTCCGCCACCACCGCCTCGTACCCGAACCGCTGCAGCAGCGCCAGCGCGAGGGTCCGGTTCACCGGGTTGTCCTCGACCAGGAGCACCCGCGGCCGCGCGGGGGCCGGCGTCTCGGGGGTGGCCGGCGCCCCCCGCGCCAGCGCCAGCTTCACCGCGGCGTGGAAGGCGGCCCGGGTGGGAGGCGCGGAGACCGGCACCGCGCCCGGGGGCAGGGCCGGCTCGCCCGGCCGCCGGCGGCGCAGCAGCAGCGGCGGCGGAAGGCACTCCCCGGCTTCCGCGACGAGGCGCGCCAGCACCTCGGCGCCGTCGCCGTCCGGCAGGGTGTGGTCCAGCACCAGCAGCGCGGCCCCCGCCGCCGGACGGCGGGCCAGCCGCAGCACCGCGAGCGCCTGGCCCGCATCCCGCGCCGCGGTCACCCGGGCCCCCAGCTCCTCCAGCAGCCCCGTCAGGTGCAGGCGGCTCCCCGGGTGGGCACAGACCAGCAGCGCCTCGAGTCCCGAGAGCGGCAGGTCCGCGGGCGCCGTCGGCGCCGCCGGGGCTCGCTCCAGGGTCGCGGTGAACCAGAAGGTGCTGCCCGCGCCGGGCGCGCTCTTCACCCCGATCTCGCCCCCCAGCAGGTGGACCAGCCGGCGACACACCGCGAGCCCGAATCCGCTGGCGACCGGCGCGGGATCCGCTCCCGCCCGCCCGGCCAGCTCGAACAGTCCCTCCTGCGCTTCGGGCGTGATCCCGGGGCCGGTGTCCTTCACCTCCACCCGGAGGGTGATGCTGCCCTCGTCCGCGGGGGTGGCGCTCACCCGGACCGTCACCTCGCCCCGCTCGGTGAACCGGATCCCGTTCGACACCAGCGCGAGGACCACCTGACGCAGCCGCAGCGGGTCCCCCAGCAGGGCGGCCGGGACCGCCGGGTGCACCAGGCACACCAGCTCGAGTCCGCGGATGTGGGCCCGCTCCGCCAGTGCCTCCACCGCATCCTCGAAGCAGCCGCGCACGTCGAACGGCACCGCCTCGGTGGCCACCTCGCCGGCCTCCAGCCGGGAGAAGTCGAGCAGGCCGCCCAGCCGTTCCAGCAGTCGCTCGGCGGCACCCTGGACGTCCTGCGCCAGCCGCCGGGCCTCGGGTCCGAGGCCGGCGTGGTCCAGCAGCCGTGCCAGCGGGGCCGCGAGTGCCTCGGCGGGGCCCCGCAGGTCGCGATTGAGCCGGGCGAGGAACTCCGCCTTGACGCCGCCCGCGCGCTGCGCCACTTCCTTGGCCTGGCGCAGCTCTTCCCGCTGGGCCGTCAGCCGCTCCGCCAGGCTGCGGACATCGCCCAGCGCCATCCGCTGCGCCTGCATGACCTGCAGCAGGTCCATGACGGGGTCGTGCCGGGCAAAGTCGGCGGCGACCAGCCCCGCGGCGCGGAGCTCCGCCGGGTCGGTGAGCCAGGGCGAACCGAGAAAGGCGAGGGCGTCGCCGTCGAGGGGGAGCAGCTGGCCGCGGAGGCAGGCGGGCTGGTTGCGGGGCTCCAGCACCACCGCGCGGTCGGCCAGGGCCAGCAGGCCGGCGCGGCTCACCGGCGGTTCCATCCCCCGCACGGCGAAGAGGTCGTCGAAGCTGGCGCCGGGGACGGCGCCCGGCGCCACCTTGGGCAGGGACGGACCGGCCTGCACCAGCCGCAGGGCCGGGTCCAGGATGAAGTGGAACGGGAACGCCGTCGCCAGGTGGTCCGGCGGGAGGCCAAGCGCCGGGGGGGTCACGCCCGACCCGACCTGGTCGGGGTCCGGCGACCGGGCTGGCGCAGGTCGCGACTGGTGGCTGGGATGTCCGGGCGCGCCCGGCTGCTGCTGCGGTACATGAACGCCGCTCCGTGGCGCAATGGGCCCCGCCCCCCTCGGGGGCTGCGTCCCCCTAATGATCGGTCGGACCGGGCCGCTGCTTGAGCATCGGGCAGGGGCTGGCAAGCCGTTGCCGGGGAAAGGTTTGCCCCGAACCTCCCGGGTGGGGAAACCCGACCCCGTGCGGCTCCGTTCCAACCGGGGAGCGGCCGGACTGTCCAATCCGGTGCATGACGACCTCGACCGTGAGACCTCGACCCCTGCGGACCACCGACACCCCGTCGCCCGACGCCGATGCCGTGGATGCCGCGCTCGCCGCGAGCGGCGATGCGCACGCCTTCGAGCGGTTGTATCGCCGCCACGTGGCGCGGATCCACACCCTGGTGCGGCGGATGCTCGGGGAGGAGAACGAGGAGGTCACGCAGGAGGTGCTGATCCGCGCCTGGCGCAAGCTCGGCACCTTCCGGGGCGAGGCCGCCTTCGGCACCTGGTTGCACCGCCTGGCGGTGAACGTGATCCTGAACCACCGCACGGCGCGGGGCCGCTGGCGCAAGCTGTTCGTGGAGCCCGCGGCCGATGCGCCCGAGGCGCCGGCGCGCCCGGTCACCCCGGGGCACGGGGTGGACTTCGAGGTGGCGATGGCCCGGCTGTCGCCGGGGGCGCGCCAGGTGTTCGTGCTGCACGATGTGGAGGGGTACCGGCACGAGGAGGTGGCCGGCATGCTGGGAATCAGCGTGGGCACCTCCAAGTCCCAACTGCACTACGCGCGCATGGCCCTGCGCCGCGCGCTGGGGTGATGACCATGACCGTGCATCCGCCGTCCCAGGAGCTGTCGGAGTACCTCGACGCCGAGCTGCCGCCGGAGCGGGCGGCACAGGTGGAGCGTCACCTGCAGGAGTGCCCCGCCTGCGCGGCCGCGTACGAGGAGCTGCGGCGGGTGGTGGTGCGGGCTCAGGCGCTGGACGACCGGCCGCCACGCCGCGATCTCTGGCCCGGCGTGGCCGCGGCCATCGGTGCGGCGCCCGCGACCGACCGCCGGGTGACCCTCGGGCTCCCCACCCTGCTCGCGGCCAGCCTCGCCCTGATGCTCGGCTCCGGGGGCGCGGTGGTCCTGTGGCAGCGGGGCCATCCGGCCCCGGCTCCCGCGGTGGCGGCCGCGCCGCCGGTCGCGGTCCCGGAGAGCGTCCCCGCCCTGGTGGCCGCGCAACCCGCGGGCCGCGGCTACGCCGAGGCGGTGCGGGTGCTGGAACAGGAACTCGCGGCGCGCCGGGGGGCGCTCGATACCGCCACGGTGCGGGTGCTGGAGCAGAACCTGGCGCTGATTGACCGGGCCATCACCGAGGCCGAGCGCGCCCTGGCCGCCGATCCCGGTGACGGTTACCTGGCGGGGCACCTCACCCAGACCCGCCTGCGCAAACTCGACCTGCTCCGCCGCGCGGCTGCGCTGAGCCGCGCGGAGAGCTGACGGAAGGACCGACCGATGCTGTGGCTGATGCTGGCGCTGGCCGCGCCCCCGCAGGACACCGACACCACCGTGGCGCTGCAGGGTGCCACCCGGCTGGAGCTCTCGAGCTTCGAGGGGGACATCCGGGTCTCTACCTGGGACCGGCCCGCGGTCCGGATCCAGGCGGACCACGACGACGACACCCGGATCTCGGTCGAGACCGGGGGCCGGACCCTCAGGATCCACGCCCGCACCCGCGGCGGGCCTCCGGAAGTGCGCTGGCGGCTCACCGTGCCGGCCTCCCTCGTGCTCGATCTCTCCGCCCACAGCGGTGACGTCGAGGTGAGCGGCGTCCGCAGCGAGGTGCGGGTGAGCGCGGGCGAGGGGGACGTCACCGTCCGTGGCGGGCGGGGTTTCGTCGCGGTGCAGTCGGTGGAGGGCGCGGTCCTGCTGGAGGACGTGGACGGCGACGTCAGCGTCAGCTCCGTGGACGGGGCCATCACCGTCCGGCAGGCCCGGGGCGAGCTGTCGCTGAGCGCGGTGGACGGGGCGATCACCATGGAGGGGATCAGCGCCAGCCGGGTGGAGGCGAGCACCGTGGACGGCGAGGTCCGCTTCGACGGGGCGCTCCAGTCCGGCGGCCGCTACCGGCTCGCCTCGCACGACGGGGACGTGACCGTCACCGCCGCCGCGATCGATGCCGAGGTCTCGGTCTCCACCTTCAGCGGGGAGTTCGAGTCCGACTTTCCGGTGACCCTGCGCGGCACCGGCAACCGCCGCCGCCTGACGTTCACGCTCGGCCGGGGCGATGCCCGGCTCGAGCTCGAGTCCTTCGACGGTACCGTCGCGCTGCGGCGCGGTACCCGTCGCTGAGTTCCCGACCCCGATCCCACGGAGCCGCCATGCGCGCCCCTCTGCTCGCCCTTGCCCTTCCCGCCCTCCTGGCGCTGCCGCTCGCGGCGCAGGACTTCTCCTGGTCCGGCACTATCGCCCGGGGGAAGACCCTCGAGATCCGCGGCATCAACGGGCGGGTGCACGCCGTCGCCGCGCGGGGCGCGCAGGCGCGCGTCACCGCCACCAAGCACGCCCGCCGCAGCGACCCGGACGAGGTCGTGATCAAGGCGGTGGAGCACGAGGGCGGGGTCACGATCTGCGCCCTCTATCCCACCCGCCGCGGCGGCGACATGGAGTGCCGGCCGCACCGCGGCCAGGCCAACACCCGGGACAGCGATGTCGAGGTGGCCTTCGAGGTGGAGGTCCCGGCCGGGGTGACCTTCGCCGGCGCCACCGTCAACGGCGACATCAGCGCCCGGGACCTGCCGGGCGATGCCACGGTCTCGACCGTCAACGGGGACGTGGAGGTGAGCGCCGGCGGGGTGGTGGAGGCCGCCACCGTCAACGGCTCCATCGACGCGGAGATGGGGCGCCTGCCGGTCGAGGAGCCGGTCTCGCTCACCACGGTCAACGGCGGCATCACCCTGACGCTGAGCGGCACCCCGGGGATGGACCTCGAGGCGACCACGGTCAATGGCGGCGTGGAAAGCGACTTCCCGATCACGGTCTCGGGACGGATGCGACCGAACTCGCTGCGGGGCAAGGTGGGCGATGGAGGACCGCGGGTGAAGCTCACCACGGTCAACGGCGGGATCCAGCTGCGGAAGCGCTAGGCGGCCTCAGGCGGGGCGCGGCCGGTCCAGCACTTCCCGGACCCGCCGCGCCAGCACCTCCGGCGTGAACGGCTTGGAGAGCAGGTCATGGCCCCGGAGCGGTCCGCCGGGGCCGTTGGTTTCCGGGGCCGGATAGCCGGACATGAAGAGCACCCGTGCCCGCGGCAGGAAGTTCGCCAGTGCCGCGACGGTCTCGGGTCCGGAGAGCCCGGGCATGACCACGTCGCTCAGCACCAGGGCCACCGCATCCGGGTGGTGTCGCACGAGGGAGAGCGCCGCGGGCCCGCTCGGCGCCTCCAGCACGGTGTACCCCAGCTTGCGAAGCACCGATCCCGCCAGGCGCCGTACGGCATCCTCGTCTTCCACCAGCAGGATGGTCTCGGTCCCGCCGTAGAGCGCCTCGCGCGCCGCCGGGGTGCCGGGCCGCCCCGCAGGCGGGCGGCCCACCGGCAGGTAGATGTGGAACGCCGTGCCTACCCCCGGCGTGCTCTCCACCCGCACCCCGCCACCACTCTGCCGCACCACGCCATACACGGTCGCGAGCCCCAGCCCGGTGCCCTGACCGACGTCCTTGGTGGTGAAGAACGGCTCGAAGATGTGATCCAGGGTGGCCTGGTCCATGCCCACCCCGGTATCGCGGATGGTCAGCCGGGCGTACGGCCCCGCACCCACCTCCACCAGTTCCGGCGGCAGCGCCTCGTCGGGGCCCGTCAGGCCGGTGCTCAGGGTGAGCACGCCGCCCTGGGGCATCGCATCACGGGCGTTCACCGCCAGGTTGATGATGACCTGTTCCAGCTGGCTCCGGTCGGCCCGGAGCCAGACCGGCCGCCCGGCGGGCCGGGTCTCCAGCCGGATGTGCTCCCCGATGAGCCGCGCGAGGAGGCTGCCCAGTTCGACCACGACCTGGTCCAGGTCGAGGTCGGTGAGCTGCTGCACCTGCTTCCGGCTGAAGGCCAGCAACTGGCTCGTCAGGCTCGCCGCGCGCTCCGCCGCCCGGCGGATCTCCGCCAGCTCGCCCTGGCGGGCGGCGTCCGGCATCTCGGCGGCCAGGAGGTCGGAATAGCCGACGATCGCGGTAAGCAGGTTGTTGAAGTCGTGCGCGATGCCGCCGGCGAGGCGGCCGACCGCCTCCATCTTGAGGGCCTGGCGGAGCTGTTCCTCCCGCTGCCGCAGCGCCTCCTCGGTGCGCTTCTGCTCGGTGATGTCCACCATCACCCCGTGCAGCCGCGGCGGCTGGCCCGAGGCCGGCGCGACGCTGGTGAAGTCGCGTACCCACACCACCCGCCCGTCGGACGCCAGCAGCCGGTAGTCGAGCTCGTGGTCCCGGCCCGCGAGCGCCTCCACCCGGCGCCGCGCCAGCACCGCCTCACGGTCCTCCGGGTGGATGGCCCGGGACCAGAAGCCCGGCTCGAGCCAGGCGTCCACCGGATGGCCCAGCATCCGGTGCGCCTGGGGCGAGACGAAGCTGAACCGGCCGTCCGATGGGTCGGCCTCCCACACAATGCCGTTGATCGTGTGCACCAGCCCGCGGTAGCGATCCTGGGTGCGTGCCAGCTCCCGGGCGCTGGCCGCCAGGGCGGAGACATCCTGCAGCGCGCCGATCAGCCGCACCGGACGCCCCTCGGGGTCCCGGATCACCTGCCCGTGGTCCACCACCTCCGCCCAGCTCCCGTCGGCCCGCTGGAAGCGGTACTCGAACTGCCAGTGGGTTTCGGTGGAGGACTCGGTGCGGCGGTAGTCCTCGATCACCCGGCCGCGATCGTCGGGGTGCACCCGGTCGATCCACCAGGTCTCGCTGGTGCCGATGGCCCCTGGCGCGTAGCCGAAGAGCGTGGTGTAACCATCGCCCCGGCGGATGGTGCGGGTCGCGTAGTCCTCCACCCAGAGGGCCTCGCGCGAGAGCTCGAGCGCCACCCGGTGCAGCGTGTCGCTCTCGCGCAGCAGCGCCTCGCTGGCCCGGCGGTGTTCCACGTCCCGCTCGAGGGTTGCGACCGCCTCGGCCCGGCCGAATTCGGTCGAGGCGATCGCCGCCAGATCCTGCACCGCCTGCCGCTCCTCCGGGCTCCAGTCGCGGGGCACCCGGTCGAAGATCGTGACCGTGCCGATACAGTCGTTGGTGGCGAGCCGGATCGGGGCCGAGGCCAGTCCCCGGATGCCCAGCGCGCGGGTGAGCCCCAGGGGCCCGACGATCGGGTCGGCGGGGGCATCGGTCAGGAACACCGGCAGTCCCACCACCACCACCAGCGCGCAGGGGGTGTCCGCCGCCGGCGCGGAGTCCGGTGCGCCGTCGGCGAAGGCCGGGCCCGCCGCGGCGAGGAAGCGGAGGGTGGAGCCGTCCAGGAAGGTGACCACCGCGCCGGCCACGCCGAGCAGGCTCGCCGCCACGCGCACCACGGGATCGAGCGCCTCCCGCGCAGGGAGCGCCGTGGATCGCCCGGTGCGGTCGTGGCTGGCGCGCAGGGTGGTGGGCATGGGACGTGGTTCGAGGAATCGGTGGCTGTGGTTCAGGGGCGGATAAATATGCTACCGCGGCGTGCTTCCCTCCATGCCGGAGCCCGACCGGCGCCGCCCCCAGAACAGGAAGACCGGGACGCCCAACAACAGAATTCCGACTCCGAGCAAAGCATTGCCGGGATTGGAGCGGATGGATCCGGCCACGACATACAGGGCCGCGAGGATGAACAGCGCGGGCGTGACCGGCCACCCCGGGACCCGGAATGCGGCCGCGCGCCCCGCGCGCGCGTCCTGTCGCCGGATGCCGAACAGCGCCACCACCGCCAGGCCGAAGAAGATCCAGTCGCAGAAGACGACGTAGTCCAGCAGCTGGCCGTAGCTCCCGGTGAACAGCAGCAGCAGCGCCCAGAGGCCCTGGAAGACGATCGCCGTCGTGGGGGTCCGGAAGTGCGGGTGCAGCCGGGCGAAGGCGGGGAAGAAGAGCCCGTCGGCCGCCATGGTCTGGTACACCCGGGGCGAAACCATGATCACCAGGTTGAGGAAGCCGAAGGCTGACGCCGTGATGCCGATGCTGATGATCAGCGCCCCGGTGGGACCCAGCACCTGGCGCATCGCGTCGGCGGCGGGTGCGGTGCTGGCGGCGAGGCCCGCCGGGCCAAGCTGCCGCAGGTAGGCCACGTTGGCCAGCAGGTACACCAGCACCACGACCACCACCCCGAGCACCAGCGCCCGCGGCAGGTTCTTCTCCGGCGCGATGATCTCCTCCGCGATGAAGTTGGTCTGCTGCCAGCCGCCGTAGGAAAACAGCACCGGCACCAGGGCCGCGGCCATCGCGCCGACCGGCTGCGCCGGTGCCACTGCCGGCGTCGTGCTCACCGCGGGCGTGCCGAGCGCCACGCCGACCGCGATCAGGAAACCGAGCGCCGCCAGCTTGAGCAGGGTGAAGACGTTGGTGGTGAAGGCGCCCGGGCGGATGCCGATGTAGTTGACCGCGGTGAGTACCCCGATCGCGGCGGCGGCGAGCGGCCGCCCCCACCGGGGATCGAGCCCGAGCAGCGGCACGGCGTAGCTGGCGAAGCTCACCGCCACCGCCGCGATGGCCCCGGTCGCGATGACCAGGAGGAGCGCCCAGGCGTAGAGGAAGGCCGGCAGCGGGCCCAGCCCGTCCCGCAGGTAGATGTAGCTGCCGCCGGCCTGCGGCCGGCGCTGGCCCAGTTCGCCGAAGCAGAACGCGCCGATCAGCGCCACCACCCCGCCCAGCACCCAGACGCTGAGCGTGAGGCCGCCGGTCCCGACGCGCTGGGCGACGATCGCAGGATTGAGGAAGATGCCGGAGCCGATGATGCCGCCGACCACGGCCATGGTGCCGCTGAACAGGCCGAGGGTGCGGCGGTAGCTGACGGGAGGGGGAGGCGTCATGGCCCCCCAATGTACCGGCGGAGGTGCGCGGCGCTACCCGGCCTGCAGCCCCTCGGTGAGTGGCACCCCGGCCACCGACGGCCGGCGCAGCAGCCGGCGGGCCCGTGCCACCAGCTCGCGGATGGTCACCGGCTTGGTGAGGTAGTCGTCGGCGCCCAGCTCGAAGGCCCGCACGATGTGGTTCTCGTCGCCGACGGCCGTCAGCATCATCACGGGGATGTGGCGGAACTCCGGCAGCTCGCGGAGTGCCCGGAGGAACTGCAGCCCGTCCATGCCGGGCATCTGGATGTCGCTGATCACCATGCTGGCCCCGCTGCCGGGCAGCGCCGCCAGGGCGCTTTCGCCGTCGCCACAGGCGATGACCTCGAAGCCCTCCCGGCGGAGTCCCTGGCTCACCATCCGGACCATGGCCGGATCGTCCTCGGCGAGGAGCACGCGGCGCACCGGCAGCGAGAGTCCCGACTCCCCGGCCAGCACGCGGTTCCGCCCGGACGCCTTGGCCACGTAGCACAGCCGGTCGGCGGTGGCGAAGCCCTCGTCCAGCGGCTGGCCGGTGACCAGGTCCGCGACGCCGGAGGAGAAGGTGACCGTGAGCGGCGCGCCACCGTCGGCCCGGAAGTCCACCCGGCGCAAGACCAGCCGCGCCTGGTCCACGATCGCGCCCGCCTCGGCGGCGGTGCGTCCCGCGAACAGCGCGATGAACTCGGCCCCGTCCCACCGGGCAAAGACCGCCGCCTGCCGCAGCGCCATCGCCAGCCGGATACCGGCCCGGCGCAGCACGCTGTCGGCCAGCTGCCGGCCGTAGGTCTCCTCCACCCAGCGGAAGTGGTCCAGGTCCAGCACCGCCAGCGCGAACGGGGTGCCCGCGGGGCTGGTGTCGCGCAGGTGTTCCACCCGCTCCAGGAAGGCCGCCCGGTTGGGGAGCCCGGTGACGGGATCGCGGCGGGCCGCCTCGTGCTGCGAGGCCTGGCGCTCCAGCCGGGAGCTCACCGCCACCCCGAAGGCCGCCATGTCCACCGGCTTCTCGAAGTAGGCATCGGCTCCCAGCGCGAAGCACTCCGACTTGGTATGCCCCCCGAGCTTGCAGGAGACCACGAACACCGGAATGCCGCTGGTGCGCGGATGGGAACGGAGCTCGAGCAGCAGGCTCCGGCCGTCGCCATCGGGGAGGATCAGGTCGAGGATCAGGAGGTCGACCGGCGTGCTCCGCAGCACCTCACGGGCGGCGTGCGCGTTCTCCGCCACCACCACCCGCCGGCCGTGCACCGCGAGCAGGGTCTCGAGCGAACGGGCGAAGAGGAGGTCGTCCTCCACCACCAGGATCACGCCCGGGGGCCGCGCCATCGGCGCCTGCACTGCCCGCCGGAGCAGGCTCACCAGGCCGGCGGCCGCGGCGGGGAGCTGGCTGTCCTCCTGCAGCAGGACGGCCTCGGCGGCGGCCAGCTGCTCGGGCCGACCCTCCAGGGTCGTGCCCTCGCAGAGGGAGCGGGCGAGGCGGCGGATGCTCTCGCCGGCCTCGGCCTGCTCGTCAGGCAGGGCCAGGCGGGGCAGGGCCGTCTCGAGGGCCGCGAGCGCGGCGGTGACCGCCGCCCGGCGGGCGGAGGGCAGCCCGCGGGCAGGCTGGGGATCGGAGGGCGGCGGCGGGGCACTCATCGCCTCCAGTATCGGCACGGGACGGCCCCGGATGAGCCCGACGATAGTGCTGCCATGTGGCTTGCCTGCCGACGATTATTCGGTAGATTGATTGCAGGACAGAATATTCAGTAGACCCCGGCAGTCTGGGTGCCCGATGCTCGACCCCACCGATCTCGCCATCCTGGAACAGCTGCAGGCCAATGCCCGCACCAGCAACGCCGAGCTCGCCCGGCAGCTGGGCATGGCCCCGTCCGCCATCCTCGACCGCATCCGCAAGCTGGAGCAGCGCGGCGTGATCCTCGGCTACACCGCCCGGATCAATCCCGAGGCCGTCGGCCTCGGGCTCACCGCCTTCGTGCTGGTCCGGACCGAGGAGCGGGTGGGGCTCGGGACCATCGGGCAGGCCCTGTCCCGGATCCCGGAGGTGCTGGAGGTGCACCACGTGGCCGGCGAGGACTGCTACCTGGTGAAGGTCCGGGTCCCCGACACCGCGGCCCTCAGCCGGCTGCTCGGCGACCGCTTCGGCCGGCTCCGCGGGGTGCGCAACACCCGCAGCACGATCGTCCTGGCCACCGCCAAGGAGGGCGGGCCGTTGCCGCTCGCCAACGGGAAGGGGGACGACCGTGGCGCCTGAGCTCGCCCGCCGGCATCGCCTCCTGCTGGGGCTCGCCTTTGCGGCGGTCTACATCATCTGGGGCAGCACCTACCTGGCGATCGCCTTCGCCATCCAGACCATTCCGCCCCTGCTCATGGCGGGGATGCGGTTCCTCATCGCCGGGGGCGCGCTGTACGCCTGGGCCCGGTGGCGGGGCGCGCCCCGCCCCCGCCCGGTGCAGTGGGGCTGGGCGTTCTTCCTGGGCGCGCTGTTCTTCCTGGTGGGGAACGGTGCGGTGGTCTGGGTGGAGCAGTCGGTCCCCTCGGGGCTGGTGGCGCTGATCGTGGCCCTGGTCTCGGTCTGGACCGCGCTGCTCGAGTGGGTCCGGCCCGGCGGGGCGCGGCCCAGCGGCATGGTGATGGGCGGGATCGTGCTGGGCTTCGGCGGGGTGGCGCTGCTGGTGCTGCCGGGGCAGGGAAGCGCCGGGCATGTGGCGCCGACGGGGGTCCTGCTGCTGATGGCCTCCACCTTCTGCTGGGCCCTGGCCTCGGTGCTGGCCCGGACGGCGGACCTGCCGCCCAGCGCGCCGCAGGTGAGCGGGATGGAGATGCTGGCCGGGGGGACCCTGCTCTTCGGGGCCAGCGTGCTCCACGGCGACCCGCAGCGGTTCGACCCGACCGGGGTGACCCTCCGCTCGGGGATCTCGCTGCTCTACCTGGTGATCTTCGGCTCGCTGGTGACCTTCACCGCCTTCGCCTGGCTGCTGCAGGTGAGCTCGCCCAGCAAGGTGGCCACGGCGGGGTACGTGAACCCCATGGTCGCGGTGGTGCTGGGGTGGGCCCTGGGCGGGGAATCGCTCACCCCCCGGGCGGTGGCCGCTTCCCTTGTAATAGTGCTCGCGGTGGTCCTGATCATCACCGGGCGGGAATTCTCCCTGTCACGGTTGCGTCCGGCGGCGCGGCCACGTTGACGCCGGCATCCCCCTCCCCTATCCTTGCGACCATGCAGACACGCTTGTCGCAGCGCCACGCCACCGCTCCCCGTAATCGTCGGGGTAATCGGTTCCGCTGACCCGGAGCGTGGCCGGCGCTTGGCGCCATATGCGAAACCAGCGGCCCGCTCCCCCGAGCGGGCCGTTTTCGTATCCACCCCTGGAGGAGTCATGTCATCGTCGGCACTCGCGTCCGCCTTTCCCTCCGGCCCGCCGGAGGAGCTGGTGGATCTCGGCACCCTCTTCGACGTCAGCGAGGCGCTGAGCGCCTCCGCCTCGCTGCACGACGCGCTGCGGGAGGTGATGACGCTCCTGCGGCGTCATCCCGGGGCGCTGCGCGGCGCGCTCACCCTGCTCGACACCGAGACCGGGGAGCTCTACATCGAGGCCTCGCTCGATCTCTCCGCCGAGGCCCGGCTGGCCCGGTACCGGGTGGGGGAGGGCATCACCGGGGAGGTGGTCGCCACCGGCCGGCCGATCGTGGTACCGGACGTGGCCCGCGAGCCCCGCTTCCTGCACCGCACCGTCCGCCGGAGCGGCACCCCCGGCGAGGCGGTCACCTTCGCCTGCGTCCCCATCCTGGTGGACCTGCGGCCGGTCGGCGCGCTCTCGGTGGACCTGCCCCACCGGCCGGGGCAGGACACCGCGCCGCTGGTGAAGTTCCTGCACGTGGTGGCGGCGCTGGTCGCCCTCCGGCTCAAGACCCAGCGCCCGCTGGAAGAGGAGAACCGCCTCCTCAAGCAGGAGCTCCGGGAGCGCTACGACTTCAGCCATCTCATCGGCACCAGCCGGCCCATGCGGGACGTGCTGGCCCAGGTAGCGCAGGTGGCCGCCACCCAGACTACCGTTCTCATCCGGGGGGAGTCGGGCACCGGCAAGGAGCTGATCGCCCACGCGCTGCACTACCACAGCCCCCGCGCGGCGGGCCCCTTCGTGAAGGTGAACTGCGCCGCCCTGCCGGAGACGCTCATGGAATCGGAGCTCTTCGGGCACGAGCGGGGCGCCTTCACCGGGGCCCTGGCCCGGAAGGCGGGCCGGTTCGAGCGCGCCAGCGGGGGGACGATCTTCCTCGATGAGATCGGGGAGCTCTCCCTCGCCACCCAGGCCAAGCTGCTCCGGGTGCTGCAGGAGCGGGAGTTCGAGCGGGTGGGCGGCACCGAGGCCCTCCCGGTGGACGTCCGGGTGATCGCCGCCACTCACCGGGACCTGGAGCAGAGCATCAAGCAGCGGGTGTTCCGGGAGGACCTGTACTACCGGCTCAACGTCTTCCCCCTCTTCCTGCCCCCGCTCCGCGACCGGAAGACCGACATCCTGCTGCTGGCCGACCACTTCATCGAGAAGTACGCCACCGCCCACCAGAAGCAGGTCACCCGGCTTACCACCCCGGCGATCGACATGCTGATGCGCTACCACTGGCCCGGCAACGTCCGGGAGCTGGAGAACGTGCTGGAGCGGGCGGTGGTGGTGGCCGACGGCCCCGCCATCCACGGGCGGCACCTGCCGCCGACGCTGCAGACGCCCGAGATGGCCGGCCCGGTCCGCGGCCCGATGAAGGCGATGGTGGAGCGGTTCGAGGCCGACCTCCTCGTGGATGCCCTCAAGCAGTGCCGCGGCTCGGTGGCCGACGTGACCCGGATGCTCGGCAGCACCGAGCGGATCATCCGGTACAAGCTGCGGAAGTACGGGATCAAGCCGGGCCGCTACAGCTGAATCGAGAGGACCGATCACCCCATTTCTGTGGAGTGCCGGTAGTCGAGCGACAAAATTGATGGTGACGGGTTGCCAGGCCCGTCGACCATCGCCCTCCCCGCGGTTTCGCTAACTCCTTCCCGCCATAACGCTTCGCCTGTTGTCGCCGGCCCACCGCCGGGGGCCGATCCGCGCGGCACGCGACTTGTCTAAGACATCGGGCAACACTCGCTGGGAGCACCGATGCGTCACCCGTTCCGCGCCGTCCAGATCGCCCTGCCGCTGCTCGCCGCCGCGCCGCTCGCCGGCCAGGCGGAGGTGGCCTTCGCCCCGGCCACGGGGCCGGCGGCGGCCCCCCTCGCCAACCCCGCGCCCCGCTCGACGTGGACGGTGCGCCTCACCAGCGACTGGCCCCAGTACGAGAACGGGACCATGTGCGCCAACGGCGGCGAGGAGACCCTGAGCGGCACGCTGGCGCTGGATGCAGCCGGAGCCTACCGCGGCTTCCTCGAGCGCAAGGCGACCATCCGCTTCTGCGGCAAGCACGCCCACGCGGCCAAGGACTGCCACCTGACCCTGAACTCCACCGGCATGGTCGAGGCGACGGGCCGGGTCGAGGAGGGGGCGGCGCCGTTCCTCCTGCTGGCCTGGTCCACCCCGCCGGACAGCGCCTACGCCACCGTGCAGGGGACCTGCCCGGCGGAGTTCCAGAAGGCGGTGCGGCAGCTCTACCTCTCGGTGGCGCACGCGGTCGAGGTCCCGCTGCCCGCCGCCGGAGACACCCGGGCCATCCGGCTGGAGGACTACGGCTGGATCGCGGAGCTGCAGTGAGCGCCCGCGTCGGTCTCTGGGCCCCAATCCAGGGCAACACCGCGCGCAGGCGCGCGCGCCGGCACCGGCGTGCTGGCGCCCGCTTGCCGCGGTCGCCCCGGGTGTGGTGGCCGGAACGCTGACGAGCGGGTGCCGGGCCCCGCGGCCCGGGGACGGCGTGGCAGGCAGGACAAGCTGAAGGTGGAAGGTGTGGCAGGCGGGTGAGGGACAGGCGGCGGTGCGGGGACCGTTCGTCCGGACCGCATCCGCCTGTCACATTTTTCCATGTTGACCGTCTCCGGGGCGACGACGATCTTGTGTCGTTTGCCCTTCCCGGAGCCATTCCCGATGTGGTCCCCCCGAGTCCTCGCCGCGCTGGTGCTCGCCACCGCGGCCGCCGAGCCCTCCGCCCCGCTCGGCGTCCTGTCGTCGTCCCCCTCGGGGGAGGCGCCGCTCACCGCTCCGATCCAGGTGATCTTCGACCGGCCGGTGGCCGGGTCGCTCGACCGCACCGTGGATCCCGCCGGTCTCATCACCATCGCACCGGCGGTGCCGGGCCGGGCGGAGTGGCGCGACCCGGTGACGCTCCGGTTCCTGCCATCGGCGCCGCTCACCCCCGGGAAGCAGTACACCGTCACCGTGGCCAACAGCTTCACGGCGATGGACGGCACCCGGCTGCCCGAACCGTTCAGCTACAGCTTCACCGTGCTGGGGCCCGCGCTGCTCACCGGGCTGCCGGTGAACGAGGGAGAGCACCCGCGGTTCCTGACCCCCACCTCTACCTTCGAGGTGGTGTTCTCCGCCCCGGTCCCCACCGCCCAGCTGGCCAACCTCGGCTACCTGAGCTTCAGTTCCACCTGTTCCCGGCCCGGCGCCATCCCGCTCAACGCCCGGACCCAGCGCCCGATCGGCGATGACGACCCGTGGCAGTTCCAGGAGGCCGGGGGCTGGGACCGGGACCATGCCACCGACTCGCTGCGCCGGGTGGTGGAGCTGGTCCCCGCCTCGCCGCTGCCGCTGGACTGCTCCGCCGAGGTGGTGCTGCCGAGCAGCATCGACCCGGAGAACACCCGGCCATTCGTGCGCTGGGGCTTTCAGACCTACGGACCGTTCCGGCTGGCGGACGCCAGCTGCGCCACCGGCAACATCTGCCCCGCCGGCGGGATCCGGGTGGAGTTCTCCACCCCGGTGAAGGGCGCCGAGGTGGAGCGGGCGATCTCCATCCTGCCGAAAGTGGCGTTCTCGGTCTCCGACACAGCCGAGACCTCCGAGCGCTGGTACCTGGAGACCACGCTGGCGCCACACACCGCCTATGCGGTCACGGCGGACACCTCGCTGCGGGACATCTTCGGCCAGCGGCTGGTGGGCAACCCGGCCGGCGGCTTCCGCACCACCGGCTACGCCCCGCTGGTGGAGCACGAGTACGGCCGGATGACGGTGGAGCGGGCCTCGTTCCGCACCCTGGCGGTGAAGCACGTCAACGTGGACACCCTGCTGGTGACCACCGCGCCGGTGCCGTCGCGCCTCATCCCCGGTATCCTCGAGTACAACCGCTGGAACTCGGACGATTCGGTGCTGGCGCTGGTGTTCAAGGGAGCCACCACCACGCGGGTGCCGGTCACCGGGGTCCGGGACCGGGTGCACATCTTCGGCGTGAAGCTGCCGCTCTACAACATGTCGCGGCCCAGCGCGCCGCTGCTGCAGCTGGTGCGGGTGACCAGCCCCGAGCTGCCGGCGGAGTGGCAGGCCAACCAGCCGTTCGCGATCGTCCAGGTGACCGACCTGGCGGTCCATGCCAAGGTCGGGATGCAGGGCGGGGTGGTCTGGGTGACGGGCGTCTCCGACGGCAAGCCGCGCGCCGGCGCCACCGTCACCCTGTACTCCACCAAGGGGAAAGTGCGGGCCACCGCGCGCACCACCGCGGATGGCATCGCGGTGCTCGGTCCCTTCCCGGCGGACAGCACCTCGGAATGGGGCTTCCAGGGGTATGTCGTGGCCAGCGACGGCAACGACAAGGCACTCGCCAGCCTCTCCAGTTACGACCCCGACCTCTCGCCCTGGCGGTTCAACGTCTCCGCCGCTTGGGGCAGCGACCGCTATCCGGTCGCGGCCGCGGTCTTCACCGAGCGGGGGATCTACCGCCCCGGCGAGGCGCTCTACGCCAAGGCCATCGTCCGCAGCGGCAACCTCGGGTCCCTCACCGTCCCGGAGCGTGCTGACAGCCTGCACTGGGTGTTCGAGGACCGGGAAGGGGCACCGCTCCGCGAGGTGACCGAGGCGCTCTCCCGGTTCGGGACCGCGAGCCAGACGGTGACCCTGCCGGCGGGTGCAGCGCTGGGCGGGTACCAGGTGCGGCTGCAGTTGCGGCGCGCGGGGGAGTGGATCACCGTCGCGAGCACCGAGTACCGGGTGGCGGAGTACCGCCCGCCGGAGTTCCTGGTGCAGGCCACCACCGACACCACCCCCCGCTTCCCCGGTGATTCCGCCACGGCGAACGTGGAGGCGCGCTACCTCTTCGGCGCCCCGATGGCGCGCGCCGTGGTGACCTGGGCGGCGCGGCAGCGGCCGCTCTACTGGGGCGAGGTGGAGATCCCCGGGACCAACGGCTTCTTCTTCGGCGATGGCGGCTGGTGGTGGGAGGACGACGACACCGGGGGCCTCACCACCCTGGCCCAGGGAACGGACACCCTCGATGGCACCGGGCACGCCACGATCCGGTTCCCGCTGGGGCCGGCGGTGAAGGGCCGGCCGGCGCGGGCCACCCTCGAGGCGTCGGTCACCGACGTCAACCGCCAGTCGGTGGGGGCCAGCGCCGGGGTGCTGGTGCACCCCGCTTCCTTCTATATAGGTGCCAAGCCGCTGGGCCGGAGCTACTTCTGGACGGCGGGCCAGCCGCAGGCGGTGGGGCTGATCGCGGTGCAGCCGGACGGCAAGCGCCTGGCCGGGGTGGAGGTGACGGGGACCATCGTCCGCCGGGAATGGCACCGGGTGCACCGCACCCGCGGGGGCTACAGCGAGGTATACGGCGAGTGGGTGTCCGACACCGTCGCGCGTTGCGGGGTGAAGACGGTGGGCGCCACTCCCGTGGAGTGCCGCTTCACGCCGCCCGGCGGCGGGACGTACATCCTGACCTTCGAGGCCACCGACCGGCAGGGACGCGCGGTGTCCACCAGCGTGTACCGCTGGGCCACCGGCAAGGACTTCGTGCCGTGGGATGACGAGAGCCAGTTCAAGATGGACGTCATCCCCGACCAGGCCCGCTACAGCGTCGGCGACACGGCGACCGTGCTCTTCGCCTCGCCGTTCACCGACGCCGACGCCTGGATCACGGTGGAGCGGGAGGGGCTGATCGAGCAACGACGGGTGCACATCACCAGCGGCTCGACCACGATCAAGTTCCCCGTGACCGAGGCGTGGGCACCGAACGCCTTCGTGTCCATTGTGGTCGCGCGGGGCCGCAGCGCGCCCCCGGGCCCGCTGGACGACCCGGGCCGGCCCACCATCCGGGTGGGTTACGCCAACCTGCGGGTGACGCCCGAGGTCAAGCGGCTGCGGGTGGCGGTGGCGCCGCTGCTCAAGGAGTACCGCCCGGGCGACACCGCGAAAGTCCGGCTCAAGGTCACCGACCAGGGCGGCCGGGGCCAGCGGACCGAGGTGACGCTCTGGGCGGTGGACGAGGGGGTCCTCTCCCTGACCGGCTACCGCACCCCCGACCCGCTCGACCTGCTGTACCGCGAGCGCGGCCTGGGGCTCAGGCTGGCGAGCAACCTGACCACCGTGGCGCCCCAGGTGCCCGAGGGGGAGAAGGGCGGCCGCGCCCCCGGTGGCGGCGGCGGCCAGGGCGAGAACGACCTGCTCCGCTCCCGCTTCAAGACGACCGCCTTCTTCCTCGGCAGCGTGATCACCGACGTGAACGGGGTCGCGACCGCGGCCGCGAAGCTGCCCGACAACCTCACCACCTTCCGGGTGATGGCGGTGGCCGTCACTGCCGGTGACCGCTACGGCAGCGGGGAGTCGCCGATGCTGGTGACCCGCCCGCTGCTGGCGCGGCCGGCGCTGCCGCGCTTCGTGCGCGAGGGCGACACGTTCGACGCCGGGGTGGTGGTGAACCAGCGTGCCGGCGGCACCCCGACCGTCACCGTCACCGCGGAGCCGCGCGGCACGGAGCTGACGGGCCCCCGGCGGCAGACCGCCACCCTCGAGGCGGGCCGGGGCCGCGAGGTGCGCTTCGGGTTCCGCCAGCCGGGCACCGACCCGACCGGTGCCGCCGACAGCGTGGCCTTCCGCTTCGGGGTGACCGGCGCCGGCGATGCCGACCTGGTCGAGCAGCGGCTGGCGGTGCAGCCGGCGTTCCGCCCCCGGGCATGGACCATCGCGGGGGTACTGCTCGACAGCGCCACCGCGCGCTTCACCCTCCCCGAGGGGCTCGACCTCGAGCGCTCGCGGCTGAGCTTCTCGGTGGGCAGCTCGCCGCTCAGCGTGGTGCGCGGGCTGGCCTGGGAGCTCCGGGTCTATCCGTACTTCTGCAGTGAACAGACCTCGAGCACCGCCCAGCCGCTGATCGCCCTCTACCGGGCGCAGAAGGAGGGCGGCCAGCCGCTGCTCCGCGGCAATCCGCGCCGCGAGATCGAGAAGGCGGTGGCGATCCTCAGCGGGCGGCAGCGCGCCGACGGCGGGATCGGCTACTGGGGCAGCGGGGACTGGACCACGCCGTGGCTCAGCGCCTACGCCGGTGCCACCCTGCTCGACGCGAAGGCCGCCGGCATCGCCGTGGACGACAGCGTGCTCGCCCGGCTCGGCACCTACCTCCGGACCGCGCTCGACGACCCGCGCCCCATCGCCGCGCCGGTGATCGGCTGGTACGACCAGGTGCAGGTGCGCCTCGCCGACCAGGTCGCCGCGGTGGACTACCTCAGCCGCCTCGGCAAGGCGCACGTCGCCGCCGAGAACGAGCTGCTGCGCAACGCCGCCCAGCTTTCGTGGGAGGACCGCGTGCGCCTGGCGGAGGTGCTGGCCCGGCGTGGCGCCACGCGGGCCGCGCGCGGCCTGCTGGAGCCCGCCTGGAAGGCGGTGAAGGTCGAGGGACGCCGCGCCGTCGCCCCCGAGGTGGCGATGCGCCAGTTCCATTACTTCACCTCGCGCACCCGCCCCTACGGCCGCCTGCTGCAGGCCACGCTCGCGGTGGACTCCGCCAATCCCCTCATCGGGCCGCTGGTGGAGACCCTGGTGCAGCAGGGCCGCGCCGGCGTGCTGGAGTCGTGGAACACCCAGGACTACGCCGCGGTGGTCTCCGGCCTCACGGCGTTCGACCGCCGGCTGCGCGCGGCGGCGGCGCGGCCGTTCACGGTGCGGGGCGGCGGGCGCACCCTCTTCGCCGGGCGCGGCACCGCCGCGGGAGCGGCGGGAACCGCGGGTGCCGACAGCGTGGTGCCGCTCACGGGGCTGGTCCAGGGAAGCGACCTCGCCGTGCAGCTGGCGGCCTCCGGCGCCGGCGCCCCGGTCTACTACTACCTGACCGTGCACGAGGTTCCGAAGGCGCGGCCGGTCAACCCCGAGGATCAGGGCATCCGGGTCGAGCGCTGGTACGAGCGCTACGACAAGGCCGAGCCGATCACCACCGTGGCGGCCGGCCAGCTGGTGCGGGTGCGGCTCCGGATCACCGTCCCGGAGGAGCGCCAGTTCCTGGTGCTCGATGACGCGCTCCCGGCCGGCCTTGAGGCGGTGGACCTGAGCCTCCGCACCGCGAGCCTCACCCCGGGCCCCGGCGTGGACGAGGCCACGAGCTACCTCGCCCCCGAGCAGGCCGACGAGGAAGGCGTCGAGGAAGGCGACCACTACGCCCGCTGGTACTACGGCCGCTGGGAGGCCGGCTGGTGGTCGCCGTTCGAGCATCGGGAGCTGCGGGATGACCGGGTGGTGTACTCCGCCACGGTGCTCTGGCAGGGGACCTACACCCTGAGCTACATCGCGCGGGCCACCACGCCGGGAACGTTCGTGCGGCCGCCGGCGCACGCGGAGGAGATGTACAACCCGGCCGTCTACGGCCGGAGTGACGGCGGCACCTTCACCGTGACCGCCCCGTGACCACCGCGGCGGCGCCGCGCCGCCTCTGGCCCCGCCTCCTCGCCGCCACCGTCCTCGTCCCGGCGGCGATGGCCGCGGCCTGGGTGGCGCTGCCGGTGCCGCCGGCCCTGCTTCGGCCCGCCGCACAGCAGACCCTGCTGCTCGAAGACCGGCACGGGCTGTCGCTGCGCTCCACCCGCGCCGCCGATGGCACCCTGACCCGCTGGTTCCGGCTGGAGGAGATGGACCCCGACCTGCCCCGGGCCTTCGTGGCGGTGGAGGACCGGCGCTTCCACCAGCATCATGGCGTGGACCCGCGGGCGGTCGCCCGCGCGCTGCGCGACAACCTCACGCGGGGCCGGGTGGTCTCCGGCGCTTCCACGATCACCATGCAGCTGGCGCGCCTGCTCCGGCCGATCGGGCACGGCACGGGGGACAAGCTGGTGCAGGCCCTCTGGGCGCTCCGGCTGGAGGCGCACCTCTCCAAGTCGGAGATCCTGGAGCAGTACCTCAACCGGGTGCCGCTGGGCCAGGGCGCCGTCGGCGTCGCCGCGGCGGCGCGGCTCTACTTCGGGACCGCGCCGACCCAGGTGAGCCTGGGGCAGGCGGCGCTCCTCGCCGGGCTGGCGCGCGCACCGTCGAGCCAGAATCCGCTGGTGGACCCGGCCCGCGCCGCCGCGCGCCGGGACGCGGGCCTCGCGCGGCTCGCCGCCGACGGCTACGCCAGCGTGGAAGAGGTGGCCCGCGCGCGGCGTGAGCCGCTGCTCGGCACCGCCATCGGCCGGCCGTTCCTCGCGCCGCACTTCACCAGCCGCATCCTCGCCGATGGTGAAGCGGCGGGCCGTCCCCTCACGGGGACCTGGCGCACCTCCCTCGACCTGGCGCTGCAGGGTCAGCTGGAAGAGGAGGTGCGCCACACCGTGCAGCAGCTGCGCGATCGGGGCGCGCGGCAGGCCGCCGTGGTGGTGCTCGACAACCCGACCGGCGAGGTGCTCGCGTGGGTGGGCAGCCCCGACTTCTGGGCCGACACCGCGGGGCAGGTCGACATGGTCACCAGCCCGCGCCAGCCGGGGTCGGCCCTCAAGCCGTTCCTGTATGCGCTCGCCTTCGACCGAGGCGTCACCGGTGCCACCGTCCTGGCCGATGTCCCCACCACCTTCCAGACCGGCAGCGGCCCCTACCACCCGCGCAACTACGACCGCTCCTACCACGGACCGGTGCGCGCCCGCGAGGCGCTGGCGAGTTCCTACAACGTGCCCGCCGTGTCGCTGGCCGAGCGGATCGGCTACGGCACGCTGCTGCATGGCCTGCACGAGGCGGGTTTCGCCTCACTGGACCGCGCGGCGGAGCACTACGGCCTCGGCCTGGCGCTCGGCAACGGCGAGGTGAGCCTGCTCGAGCTGGCCAACGGCTACCGCGCGCTGGCCAATGGCGGGCGCTGGACCCCGAGCCGCTGGTGGCTGGGCGAGGCGGCCCAGCCGGCCGGGGCGGAGCACCGGCTGGTCTCGCCCCGGGCGGCGGCGCTGGTGCTCGACATCCTCGCCGACCCGGAAGCCCGGCTCCCCGCCTTCGGGCCCGCGACCCCATTCGACTGGCCCTTCCGCGCCGCCGCCAAGACCGGCACCAGCCGGCACTTCACCGACAACTGGGCAGTGGCGACTACCGCCGGCTTCACGGTGGCGGTGTGGGTCGGGAACTTCAGCGGGCGGCCGATGGAAGGCGTCAGCGGCATCACGGGCGCCGGGCCGCTGCTGCACCGGGCGATGCTCCTGACCAGCCGCATGTACCCGGCGGGGTCGCTCGGCCTGCCGGCCGAGGCGGGGCTGGTCCCGGCCCGGGTGTGCCGGGTCTCGGGCGAGCTGGCGGGCCCCGAGTGCCCCACGATGACCGAGTACTTCCTGCCCGGTACCGCGCCCACGGACACCTGCAGCTGGCACCGCGGCGGCGAGCTGCAGCTGCCGGCCGCCTACCACGAATGGCAGGCGACCACCCGCGGCACCGCGCGGCTGGCGACCGCGGTGCCCGGCTCGCCGGCGCCACGGCAGGCCACGCCCACCGCGCGGCTCACGATCACCTCCCCCGCCTCGGGCGATCACTACGAGATCCCGCCCGGCGTGGAGGCGCGCTACGCCACGATCGCCTTCCGCGCCGCCGGCGTCCCGGCCGGGGCCGCCGCCCGCTGGGAACTCGATGGCCGGCCGGTGCCGGCCGCGCGCTGGGCGCTGGTGCCGGGACGGCACCGGATCAGCGTGCAGGCCGGTGGGCAGCGGGACGAGGTGGTGATCACCGTCGGGAACGACACGCCTTCACGGTGACTGCCGGATGCACAGCGCCCCCCGCCAGGCACGCTGGCGGGGGGCGCGGTGCATTCGGCGGGGGGTTACTTGACCTCGAACTCCGCCGGCTGGGCCGCGACGCCGTTGAGCGACACGGTCACTCGGTACTTCCCGGCCGGCCAGGGCGACGCCTTGGCGATCTGGAAGGCGGTATAGTCCGAGCCGCCGCCGTTGGTGGTGATCGTCTGGGAGGACTCGTTCACCTTCACGGTGCTGCCGTCCGCCTTGACGAACTCCCAGATGGCGCCGATGGTCGCGTTCTCGCCCTTGCCGGTGGTCGTCACCGAGGCGTAGATCGTGTCCCGGGTGCCGAGGGTGGTCATCGGCGTCATGACCATGTTCATCCTGTCCACCTTGTTGCCGATGGTGATCGCGCTGACCGCAAGCGGCGCGGGTGCCGGGGCGGGGGTGGCGGTTTCCGCCGGGGGCGGCGGGGGTTCCTTCTTCTTGCAGCCGGTCACGGCGCCCAGGGCCAGGCCGAGGGCGAGCAGGGTGCGGAAGCGGTGGGTCATGGGGAGCCCTCCTGGCTCAGGCGTCGGGGATCTTGATGACCTGGCCGGGGAAGATCAGGTCCGGGTTCTTGATGATGTCCTTGTTGGCTTCGTGGATCTTCCGCCACTGCTTCGCGTCGCCGTAGAACTTCTTGGCGATCTTCGAGAGGCTGTCACCCTTGGCGATGGTGTAGGTGCGGCCGCCCTTGGCGTCGGCGGTGGATGAGCTGCCACCGGTCACGTCGGAGAAATCGGGATCATCGGAAGTCATGGCGCCCTCCAGGGAGATGGGCCGGGAGCCGGCCTCCTGCCGGGTCCGGAAACCGGGGGGAGTCTAGTCCGGGCGACCCCCTTGCGCCAGAAGTTGCATACTGCATATTTATCCCGATGAAGACCTGCATCCTCGCCTTCTCCGGCGGGCTGGACACTTCCTTCTGCGTGCCGCACCTCGCGGAGCAGGGCTGGGCCGTCCACACCGCCTACGTCAACACCGGCGGCGCCACCCCGGCCGAGCTGGAGACCATCGCCCGGCAGGCGGCCGCCGTCGGCGCGGTGCAGCACCACGCCGTGGACGCCCGGCAGGCGGTCTACGATCGCTTCGTCCGCTACCTGATCCAGGGCAACATCCTCCGGGGCGACGTCTATCCCCTCTCCGTCGCGGCCGAGCGTACCCAGCAGGCGCTCTCCGCGGTGGAGGTGGCGCGGGCCGTCGGGGCCACCGCGGTGGCCCACGGCTCGACCGGTGCCGGCAACGACCAGGTGCGGTTCGACATCGCCCTCCGGGTGCTGGCGCCGGAGCTCGAGATCCTCACCCCCATCCGCGAGCTGGGCCTCAAGCGCGAGGAGGCGATCGCCTACCTGCAGGCCCGGAAGCTTCCGGTGCCGCCCAAGGCGGGGGCCTACTCCATCAACCGCGGCCTCTGGGGCACCACCTGGGGCGGGGGCTGGACCCATGACACCTGGGCCGGGCCGCCCGCCGAGCTGGTGGATCCGCCGGCCGGCGCGCCGGCGCCGCGGGAGATCGTCCTCGCCTGGCGCGCGGGGCTGCCGGTGTCGCTGGATGGCGCGGCGCTCGAGGGGCCGGAACTGATCCGCCAGCTGGGTGACCTGGGCGAGGCCTACGGCTTCGGCCGGAACATCCACGTGGGCGAGACCGCGCTCGGCATCAAGGGCCGGATCGGGTTCGAGGCCGGCGCGGCGCTGCTGCTGATCGCTGCCCACCGCGAGCTGGAAAAGCTGGTGCTCACCAAGTGGCAGGCGTTCTGGAAGGACCAGGTGGCGAAGTTCTACGGCGACCGGCTGCACGAGGGGCATTACTTCGACCCCGCGCTGCGCGACATCGAGGCGCTGCTCACCAGCAGCCAGGGGCGGGTGACCGGCGAGACCCGGGTGCGGCTCGCGCCCGGGCGGTTCCAGGTGGTCGGCACCCGGAGCCCGCACTCGATGATGGATCCGAGCGTCGCCACCTACGGGGAAGAGAACCGCCTGTGGACCGGCGAGGAGGCGCGCGCCTTCAGCCGGGTCTCCGCCATTCCCGAACTGCTCGCCGAACGGGCCGGCCGCCGCTAGCGCGGCCGGCACCCTCCCGTCGCCGCCCCGGAGAACCCCTCCATGGTCAAGACCACCCGCCTCCGGCTCGACAAGATCTCGTCGAGCACCCGGAACGCCCACCTCACCCCCGAGGTGATCCTCGGCGACGAGATCGTCGCCGCCGAGGGCTACGTGCTGGCCGTGCGCATCCTGCACGACAAGCCGAGCTACAACACCATCGAGGACCTGACGGGGCGGATGGTCTCGCTCCGGGCCGGCGACGTGCTGGCCGGGACGTTGGGGCACCGGCGAGCACTGCGGGGCTACGCCGGCGTGGTGCCGTCGCACATCGCGGTCGGCGACACCATCGACGTGCTCAACCTCGGCGGCATCCTGGGGCAGTGCACCTCCGCCAACCCGGAGAACGGGAAGCCGTTCCAGGCCGAGGTGCTGGGCGCCATCCTGACCTTTCCGGCGCTGGGCGACCGGATCGGCCACCCGGCGCACATCCGTGACCATGCCGTCCCGGTGGCGGAGCGGCTGGAGAGCCAGGTCCCGGTGGTGTACATCGCCGGCACCTGCATGAACGCCGGCAAGACGGTCGCGGCCACCGAGCTGGTCCGCGGCCTGGCGCGGTCCGGGCTCCGGGTGGCGGCGAGCAAGCTGACCGGCGTGTCCCTGATGCGCGACTCGCTCGCCATGCTCGACGCCGGCGCGATCGCGGCGCTCACCTTCAACGACATCGGCATCGCCACCACCCGCGCGGGCCTCACCGTGCCGGCGGCGAAGGGGATCTTCAACCGCCTGGCGCAGAGCAAGCCGGACGTGATCGTGGCGGAGCTGGGCGACGGCATCCTGGGCGAGTACGGGGTGCAGGACATCCTGCGCGACCCGGAACTCACCGGGGTGGGCGCGGCGTACGTGATGGCGGCGCCGGACCCCGTCGGCTGCTGGGGCTCGGTGACCCTCATGCGCGACATGTTCCACCTCCCGGTCACGGTGCTCACCGGCCCGGCGACCGACAACGAGGTGGGCCGCGACTACGTGCGGGCCGAGCTGCAGCTGCCGGCCCACAACGCCCTGCGCGACGCGCCGGCGCTGGTGGCCATTGTGCGCCAGGCGCTGGAGCAGCGGGCCCCCGCGTCACTGGCCGCGGTCTAGCGCCGATGGCCCTCCGTGTCGCGGTGATCGGGGCCGCCGGCTACGTCGGCGGCGAGCTGCTTCGACTGTTGCTGGACCATCCCGAGGTCGAGTCGCTCGTCGCCACCAGCCGGAGCCAGGCGGGGGCGCCGGTGGCCGCGGTGCATCCGCACCTCGCCGCGCTCACCGACGTGCGCTTCAGCGGCCTGGCCCCGGGCGAGGCGGCCCGCGATGCCGACGTGGTGTTCCTGGCGCTGGAGCATGGCGAGTCCTCCAAGGTGGCGGGCGAGATCCTCGAGGTGGGCCCCGGCCTGGTGGTGGACCTCGCCGCCGACTTCCGGGTGCAGGATTTCGACCTGTACGCCCGCTACTACGGCGCCCACCCGGCGCCGGACCTGGTGCCGCGCTTCACCTATGCCCTGGCCGACGTGCTGGGCGAGGCGCTGCATGGCCGTACCGCCCTAGCCGCGCCCGGCTGCTTCGCGACGGCAGCGGCGCTGGCGCTCTATCCCTTCGGGCCGGTGGGGGGGGCGGCACTGCCCGCGCTGTTCGGGGTGACCGGCTCGAGCGGCAGCGGCGTGCACCCGAAGCCCACCACGCACCACCCGGCGCGGGCGCACAATCTCTTCGCCTACTCCGTGCTGGGCCACCGGCACGAGGCCGAGATCCTGGAGCGATGGCGCGCCTGGACCGGTGCGCCGGCGGCGCGGGCGCGGCTCATGACCCACTCCGGCCCGTTCGTGCGTGGCATCCACCTGACGCTGCACCTGGACCTGGCTCCCGCGCTGGCGGCGCACGGCGCCGTGGACGCGAAGGCGCTCTTCCGCGCCGCGTACGCCGACCGTCCCTTCGTGCGGCTGGTGGACCAGGCGCCGGAGCTCACCCACGTGATCGGGACCAACTACGCCCACATCCACGCCGCGCAGTCGGCGGACGGCCGCGAGGCCCAGGTGATGGTCGTGGTGGACAACCTGGTGAAGGGCGCCGGTGGCCAGGCGATCCAGGCGATGAACCTGGCGCTCGGCCTGCCGGAGACGACCGGCCTCCGCTTCGGGGGGCTCTTCCCGTGCTGAACGCCACCGCCGATGCACTGCTCCCGGTCTACGCCCAATTTCCGGTGCGGCCGGTCTCGGGCCGCGGCTGCTGGCTCACCGACGAGGCCGGGGACCGCTGGCTCGACGCCTATGGCGGGCACGCGGTCAGTGCCACCGGGCACAGTCACCCCACGGTGGTGCAGGCCATCGCGGCTCAGGCGGAACAGCTGCTCTTCTATTCCACCGTGTTGCCGCACCCCACGCGCGAGCGGCTCGCGGCGCGGTTGGTCGCGCTCGCGCCGGCCCCGCTCCGCCGGGTCTTCTTCTGCAACACCGGCGCGGAGGCCAACGAGAACGCGCTGCACCTGGCGCGGAAGTTCACCGGCCGCCGGGCGCTGGTCTCGGTGACCGGCGGCTGGCACGGGCGGACGGTGGGGTGCCTGGCCGTCACCGACGGCGCCAGGTACGAGGACGGCGCCACCCGCGCCGGGATGCCGCTCTCCCGGAAGATCCCGTTCAATGAGGATGCCGGGCTGGAGCGGGCCATCAACCCCACGGTGGCCGCCGTGATCCTCGAGCCGGTGCAGGGGATGTCAGGGGCGCGCGCCGTGGACCGCGCCTGGCTCGTGCGGGTGCGCGAGCTCTGCACCGAGCATGGGGTGCAGCTCATCTTCGATGAGGTGCAGTGCGGCGTGGGCCGGCTGGGGACCTTCACCGCCGCCGAGAGCTTCGGGGTGACACCGGACCTGCTGACGCTCGCCAAGGGGCTGGCATCGGGGCTCCCGATCGGCGCCGTGCTGGTCAGCGAGGCGATCGCGGCCACGGTGCACACCGGCGATCTGGGCAGCACCTTCGGCGGCGGGCCGGTGCCCTGCGCCGCGGCGCTCGCCACGCTCGACGTGATCGAATCCGAGGGGCTGCTCGCGAACGCGCGCGAGACCGGGGCGTACCTTGCCGCCCAGGCCGCCGCCCTGCCGGGCGTGCGCGGGATCGAGGGCCGCGGCCTGCTGCTCGGCCTCCGGCTCTCGGGGCCGGCCGGCGAGGTCCAGCGGGCGCTGTTCGGCCGGCGGATCCTCACCGGTACCGCGAGCGACCCCTCCATCCTGCGGCTCATCCCGCCGCTCACGTTCGGGCGCGCGGAGGCCGACCTGCTCCTCGCCGCCCTGAAGGAGGTGCTGGCGTGACCAAGCGCGATTTCGTCACGGTCGAGGACTGGCCGGCGGAGGAGATTGACGGGCTGCTGGAGCTGGCGGGCCGCATCAAGCGGGGCGAGGTGACCGGCGGGCTCGAGCGGAAGCTCATGGCCATGGTGTTCATGGACCCGAGCATGCGCACCCGCACCAGCTTCGAGACCGCCATGTTCCTGCACGGCGGCCACGCGGTGGTGCTGGAGCCGGGCCGGAGCAGCTGGGCCCTCGAGACCGAGGAGGGCGCGGTGATGGATGGCACCACCGTCGAGCACCTCAAGGATGCCGCGCGGGTCCTGGGCCGCTACGCCGATGTCGTCGGCGTGCGCTCCTTTCCGCGGGGCTCCGACTGGGCCAGCGTCCGGGACGACCACATCATCCGCGACTTCGCCCGGTTCTGCGAGAAGCCCGTCATCAACCTGGAGAGCACCCGGCGCCATCCCTGCCAGCAGCTGGCCGACGCGCTCACCCTGCGGGAGAAGCTGGGCCGGCCCCAGGGGAAGCGGTTCGTGCTGCTGTGGGCCTGGCACCCCAAGGCGCTGCCGACGGCGGTGCCGGCCAGCGCGGCGCTGGCGGCGGCGCACGAGGGGATGGAGATCGTCATCGCGCGGCCCGACGGGTACGAGTTGGACCCGGAGGACACCGCGCTCATCCGCCACATCGCGCAGGAGCGGGGCGGCGAGTTCGTGCACATCATCAACGACCCGGACGAGGCCATGGTCGGGGCCGACGTGGTGTACGTGAAGTCCTGGGGCTCGGTGAAGCACTTCGGGCAGCCGGAGGCGGAGCTGCAGCTGCGCCAGGGGCTGCGCGACTGGCGGCTCACCGCTACCCGGCTGCGCTCCACCCGCGACGGCAGCGCCCAGGTGATGCACTGCCTCCCGGTGCGCCGCAACGTCGAGATCGACGACGCCGTCCTCGACGGCCCGACCTCCGCCGTCGTCGACGAGGCCGAGAACCGGCTCCACGTCCAGCGCGCGCTGCTGCTGGCCCTGCTCGGCGCGCGGGCCTGACCGCGCGCCCTTCCTTCATCTCCTTCCTCACGACGGGCAGCCATGTCGATTGATACGTCCAAGGGCATCACCGGCCTCAAGGGGGCGCTGCGCTACGTGCGCGCCTACCGCGACCATGTCTTCGTGGTGAAGCTGGGCGGGGACGTCCTCGCCGACGACGAGGCGCTGGACCGGGTGGCCGGGCAGGTGGGCCTGCTCTCCTCGCTCAGCATCCGGATGGTGCTGGTCCACGGCGGTGGTCCCCAGGCCACGGCGCTCTCCCGCCGCCTGGGGCACGAGCCCACGATCATCGCCGGCCGGCGGGTCACCGACGACACCGCGCTGGACGTGGCGAAGATGGTCTACGGCGGCACCCTGAACACCGACCTGCTGGCGTCGCTGCGCGCCCACCAGGTGCAGGCGGTGGGGCTCTCGGGCGTGGACGCCGACCTGATCACCGCGCGCCGGCGCCCGCCGGTCTCGGTGGTGGACGACGCCGGCGTCACCCGCACCGTGGACTACGGCCACGTGGGCGACGTGGACCGGGTGGACCCGCGGGTGCTGAGCACCCTGCTGGACAACCGGTTCGTGCCGGTGGTGGCGAGCCTGGCCGGCGACGGCGAGGGCAACGTGTACAACGTCAACGCCGACACGGTGGCCGAGTCGCTGGCGGTGGCGCTGCAGGCGCAGAAGCTGCTCTTCCTGACCGGTGCGCCGGGCGTGCTGCGCGACCGGAACGACCCCGCAACCCTCGTCACCTTCGCCGACCCGGATGACCTCGCCGCGCTGATGGCCAGCGGGGCGATCGCCGGCGGGATGCGGCCCAAGGTGGAGGCCTGCATCCGGGCCGCGACCGGCGGCGTGGAGCGCACCCACATCATCGACGGCCGGCTGCCGGACTCGCTCCTGCTGGAGGTGTTCACCGGCGCGGGCTGCGGAACCATGATCGTCGGCCGCAAGGAAAAGGCGACCTACCTTGGCGTGGACCTCGCGACCTGAGATCGCGCTGCTCCGCGACCTGGTCGCGATCCCCTCGGTGAGCGGCACCGAGGAAGGGATCGCGCGCTGGGTGGTGGAGTGGGCGGAGGCGGCGGGCCTCGCGGCCCGTCGCGACGACGCGGCGGTGAGCGTCGAGGTCCCGGGCCGCGCCCCGGGCCCGACGCTCGCGTTCGTCTCCCACCTCGACACCGTGCCCGCGGGCGAGGGGTGGACCCGGGCCCCGTTCGCTCCGACCCTCGAGGGCGACAAACTCTACGGCCGGGGCAGCGGGGACGCCAAGGCCTCGGTGGCCGCGATGCTGATGGCCGCGCGCGACCTCGCCGAGGCCGGCGGCCCCCCGCGCGGCCGGCTGCTCGTCATCCTGGGCTACGAGGAAGAGACCAAGCACACCACCATGGGCACCGCGGTGGAGCGCCTCGGCCCGATCGACGCCGCGGTGGTCGGCGAGCCGACCAACCTGGAGCCGGCCATCGCGCAGCGCGGGCTGATGATGGCGGACCTGGTGGCCCGCGGGGTGCAGCGCCATGCCGGGTACGCCGCGGACAACCCCGACTTCACCAACGCGATCGTCGAACTGAGCCGCAACGTGGCGCGGCTCCCCGAGCTCTTCCGCGACCGGGTGCACCCGATCCTCGGCGTGGCGACCGCCACGCCCACCATGCTGGAGGGCGGGGTGAGCCGGAACGTGACTCCGCCGGTGGCGCGGGCGGTGCTGGATGTCCGGAGCACCCCCAGCTGGACCCACGCCGAGCTGGCCGAGGCGCTGCGTGCGGCACTGGACGTGGAGGTGGTCATCACCTCCGACCGGCTGGTGCCGTGCGAAACCCCGGCCGGGTCCCGGCTGCTGGCCCTGGCCCGGGCGGTCCGCCCCGAAGGGAAGCCGTTCGGTTCTCCCACCTGCTCCGACTGGGTATTCTTGCGGGACAGGGATGCCATCAAGTGCGGGCCCGGCACCAGCCGCCGGTCCCATACCCCGGACGAACACGTGGACCTCCCCGAGGTCAGCGCCGCCCGGGACTTCTATCGCCTCCTCGCCCAGGCCTACCTCGCATGAGCAAGACCCCTCGTCGCCGCCCGAGCCAGGGCCGGCGGACCGCCGCCCCGATCACCCCGACCACCCTCTGGGTCGCGGGTGCCGCGCTCGACCGCCAGATGCTCGACTACACCGCCGCCGAAGACCGGCTGTGGGACGGGCGCCTGATCGCCTGGGACATCCTCGGCAGCCTGGGCCACATCGAGGGCCTGCGTGCCTCCCGCCTGCTCAGCAACTCCGAGTACCTGCGGCTGCGGGCCGGCCTCCGCCTCGCGCTGCGTGAAGTGGACGCCGGCAAGCTGCGGGTGGGGCCGGAGCACGAGGACGTCCACACCTGTGTCGAGGACTGGCTGGTGCGGCGGGTCGGGGTGAGCGGGGAACGGCTGCACACCGGCCGCTCGCGCAATGACCAGGTGGCCTGTGACCTGCGGCTGTACCTGAAGGACCGGCTGCTGCTGCTCGCCGGCGAGGCACTGGACCTCGCGGAGAGCCTGCTGGTGTTCGCCGGCCGCTACCAGAAGGTGCTGTGGCCCGGCTACACCCACACCCGCCGCGCCATGCCCTCGAGCGCGGGGCTGTGGGCCGCCTCCTACGCCGAGGGGGTGCTCGACGTGGTGGAGGCGCTCCCCGCGGTATGGCAGCGGGTGGACCGCTCCCCGCTGGGCAGCGCCGCCGGCTACGGCGTGCCCCTGCCGCTCAAGCGGGAAGCGGCCGCGCGGGCGCTCGGCTTCGGCGGGCTGGTGCACAACGTGGCCCTGGTGCAGAACGGGCGCGGCAAGCTGGAGGCGCTGGTGCTGTTCTGGTGCGTGCAGCTGGGGCACGAACTCGGCAAGCTGTCCACCGACGTCATCACCTACAGCGCGGACGAGTACGGCTTCCTGATCCTCCCGCCCGACCTGGCCACCGGCAGCAGCATCATGCCGCACAAGCGGAACCCGGACCTGTTCGAGCTGACCCGGGGGCGTGCCGCGGCGCTCGAAGGCGAGCTGCTCACCGTGCTGCAGGTGAAGGGCAAGCTCGGCAGCGGCTACCACCGCGACTTCCAGCTGCTCAAGGAGCCGCTGATGCGGGGCGTGGACCGGCTGGAGGGGATGCTCTCCATGCTGGCGGTGTCGGTCCCCCGGCTTACGGTGGACGCCGACATCGGACGACTGATCCTCTCCGGCGGGCCGCTGGCCACCGACGAGGTGATGCGCCGGGTGGAGGGCGGCCGCGCCTTCCGGTCGGCCTACCGCGAGGTCGCCGCCGCCATCAAGGAAGGCGACTGGTGGCGCGAACCCTCCACGCCGGAGATCATCGGGCGGCGCAAGAGCACCGGCGGGCTGGGCAACCTGGGGCTGCCGCAGGTGCGGGCCCGGCTGCGGGCCTGCCGCCGCTGGGCCGATCGTGAGCGGCGCCGGTTCGACAGCGCGATGGACGGCCTCGCCGGCCGCGGGCGCGGATGAGCGGGGACCGCCGCAAGCGGCTGCTCAAGATCCTGGAACTGATCAGCACCCGGCCGATCCGCACCCAGGAGGAACTGGCCGACGCGCTCGCCGCCGAGGGGTGGAAGGTCACCCAGAGCTCGGTGAGCCGGGACATCTCGGCCCTCCGGCTGGTGAAGGTGGAGGGCGCCTACCAGCGGCCGGCGCGGGTCGCCGCCGACCCGGAGCACCCCGACGAGCGGCGCATCGCGGACGGGGTCCTGACCGCGGACGCGGCCGGCGACGCCCTGATCGTCCTGCACACCCCACCCGGCGAGGCCAACCGCGTTGCCGTGGCCATTGACCGCCTGGCCTGGCCCGACGTGATCGGGTCCATCGCCGGGGACGACACCCTCTTCCTCGCGGTGAAGCATGCGGCGGCGCAGCAGCGGGTGCTGCGCCAGCTGCGCCGCCTCGCCGACGCGCGGGCCTAGGAGCGTCCCGTGCCGATCCCGCCCGCCGCGCGCGCCGCCCGCTGGAAGACCGGGGCGGTCGCGGGCGTGGCCCTCGCCTACCTCGCCTGCGCCTTCCTGCTGGACCACGATTCCTGGGCGTGGACCGACATCAGCTACCTGCTGTTCGCCCTGCTCGGGTTCCTCGCCGGCTGGGCGGCGCTGGCGGCGGCACGGGCCACGACCGATCCGGGCCTGAGCATCGGGCTCCGGTTCTACGCCGCCTCGCATGCCTGCACCGCCGTGGGCAATCTCGCGTGGCTCGGCATTCAGCTCGCGGGGGGCGACCCCACCTACTCCTGGGCCAACCTGCTCTACCTCGTCAGCTACCCGATGGTGGTGGCGGGCGTGCTCTCGTTCCCGCGGCAGCGGCACCGGGCGGTGGAACGCTGGCGCATCGTGACTGATGGCGCCATCGCGGTGCTGGCAGGCATCATCCTCACCTGGCTGCTCGTGGTGCAGCCGCTGGGCGCCGGCGAGCCCGACCTG
This sequence comes from uncultured Gemmatimonadaceae bacterium, assembly GCA_964647615.1. Lineage (GTDB taxonomy): Bacteria > Gemmatimonadota > Gemmatimonadetes > Gemmatimonadales > GWC2-71-9 > JADJOM01. Next base: position 50,276 of record CAZYIV010000004.1, read on the forward strand.
TTCCGGCGGGCGCTGCTCTTCGCCTACCCGGTGGGCGACCTGCTGATCTTCGTGGTGCTCATCCCGTTCCTCCTCGACCCGGTGACGCCGGCATCCGGCGCGGTGCTGCCCCGCCTCGCGGTGGGGCAGGTGCTCTACCTCACCGGGGACCTGGGCTACGTCCTCGGCGCGGGCGGGCCCGCCTGGCTCCGGGTGGACTGGCCCGACCTGCTCTCCATGGCGGGCTATCTCGGGATGACCTGGGCGATGGAAGCGGTGTTCCAGCCCCACCCCGGCCCGGTGGAGCCGCGGCGCCGGGTGACCCGGAGCCCGGTGCCGTTCCTGCTTGGCGCCGCGGTGTACCTCATGCTGCTGTACGAGGCGTGGGACGCCGCGGTCCCCGGCATGCTCACCCTGGCGCTGGTGATGGGGATGGTGACCCTGCTCATCCTGATGCGGGAACGGTTCACCGAGCAGGAGAACCTGCGGCTGACGGGCGCCCTCGAGGTCGCGCGGGCCGAGGCAAGGTTCCGCGCGGTGATCGAGCACCTGAGCGTCGGGGTGGTGGTGCAGGATCTCGCCACTGGGGTCGCGCTCGCCAATCCTGCGGCACTCCGGCTCCTGGGGGTGACCCTGGAGGAACTCCAGCGTCGTCCCCTGGGTGAGCCTGGCTGGGACGTCGTCCGGGAGGATGGGACCCAGATCCTGCCGGCCGATCGTCCGGTGGTCCAGGCGGTCACGACGGGCCGGCCGGTCACCAACACGGTGCTCGGCGTGAGCCAGCCACCGGGGGCGCCGAGGGTCTGGCTGCTGGTGAGTGCCAACCCCCTCGTCGACGCCGACGGCCGGCTCGCCGAGGTCCTGGTCGGATTCCAGGACATCACCGAGCGGCGCGACCTCGAGGGACGGCTGCGCCAGGCCCAGCGGATGGAGGCGGTGGGCCAGCTGGCGGGCGGCGTCGCGCACGACTTCAACAACCTCCTCACCGCCATCATCGGGTACTCCTCGGTGGTGCAGCGCGACCTGATGGAAGACGGCGCGCGGATGGAGGATGTCGCCGAGATCCGGGCCGCCGCGGAGCGCGCCGCCGCACTCACCCAGCAGCTGCTCGCCTTCGGCCGGCGCCAGCTGCTGCAGCCCGAGGTGCTCAGCATCAACGACGTGGTCCGCGACGCGGAGCGGCTGCTGCGCCGCCTGCTGGGCGAGGATATCCGCATCGTGAGCCGCCTCGCGCCCAACCTCCCGGCGGTGCGGGTGGACCGGGGCCAGCTGGAGCAGGTGATCATCAACCTGGCCGTGAACGCGCGCGACGCGATGCCCCAGGGTGGCGAGCTGACCCTGCACACCACGACCGAGGACGGCGGCGGGCCCGGCGACGCCACCTGGGCCCCGCCGGCGGGCGCGGTGCTGCTCAGCGTGCACGACACCGGCCACGGCATGGACGAGATGACCCGGGCCCAGGCCTTCGATCCGTTCTTCACCACCAAGCCGGTGGGGAAGGGCACCGGCCTCGGGCTCTCCACGGTGTACGGCATCGTGCGGCAGAGCGGAGGGGAGGTGCGGCTGGAGAGCGAGCCGGGCCTGGGGACCACCGTGCGGCTCTGGCTGCCGGCGGCCGAGGCCGTGCCCGAGGCACGGGAGACGACGCCGGTCCCGCTGCCCCCGCCAGGCCGGGAGACGATCCTCGTGGTGGAGGACGAGCCGGCGCTGCTCCGGGTCATGCAGCGCACGCTCGAATCGCGGGGCTACGAGGTCCACGTGGCGGCCTCGCCGGCGGCGGCGCGCGCCTGGCTGGCCGAGCACCCCCGCGGGCCCGACCTGCTGCTGACCGACGTCGTCATGCCGGGCGGCAGCGGCCCCGAGCTCGCGGCGGAACTGCATCGCGCGCTCCCCGGGCTGCCCACGCTCTTCATCAGTGGCTACGCCGACGAGGCCACCCTCCGGTATGGCCTCGACCAGGAGAACGCCACGCTGCTGTCCAAGCCCTTCTCCCCGGATGCACTGGCGGCGCGGGTCCGCGCCGTGCTCGATCAGGCCGGCTGACTCCCGGGGCCGCCGATGCACGCCCTCGAACATTTCCTGCGGGACCTCGCCGTCGTGCTGGTGACGGCGGGCGCGACCACGGTGCTGTTCCAGCGCCTGCGCTGGCCGGTGGTGGCCGGGTACCTGGTGGCGGGCGTCATCGTCGGCCCGAGCGTCCCGCCGAACTGGGTCTCCGACGAGACCACCATCCGCCTGCTCTCCGAGCTGGGCGTCATCCTGCTGATGTTCAGCATCGGGCTCGAGTTCCGCCTCGGACGGCTGGCCCGCGCCGGCGGCCGGGGGCTGGTCGCGGCGACGGTGGAGATCGGGCTCACTCTGGCGCTGGGGTTCGCGGTGGGGCGCGCCTTCGGCCTGAGCCAGGTGGGCAGCCTCTTCGTCGGCGGCGCGGTGGCCGCCAGCAGCACCATGATCCTCGCCAAGGTGCTGGAGGAGCACCCGGTCGAGCCCGGCCTGCGGGAGAGCGTCTTCGGGCTGATGCTGTTCGAGGACCTGGGCGCGATGCTCATCATCGCGCTGCTCACGGCGGCCGCCTCCGGAGCGGGCCTCACCGGCGCGGCGCTGGCCACCACGGTCGGCCGGCTGGTCGGCGTGCTGGCGCTGTTCCTGGTGGCCGGGCTCGCGGTGGTGCCGCGAGCGGCCCACGCGGTGATCGGGCTCCGGAAGCCCGAGACCACGCTCGTGAGCATGGTCGGCTTCGCCTTCGGGATGTCGTTCCTCGCCGCCGCCGCCGGGTTCTCCGTGGCCCTCGGCGCCTTCCTGGCGGGACTGCTCGTGGCGGAGTCCGGCGCCGGCCGGCTGGTCGAGGAAGAGGTCCGCCCGCTGCGCGACATGTTCGGCGCGATCTTCTTCGTCGCGACCGGCATGCAGCTCGACGTCCGGTTGCTGCCGGCGGCCTGGCCGCTGGTTCTCGGGTTGCTGCTCGTGGTGCTGGTGGGCCGGCCGGTGGCGGTGACCCTCGGGGTGTTCCTCTCGGGGCGCTCGCTCCGCACCGCGGTCCGCTCCGGCTTCCTGGTGTCCCAGATCGGCGAGTTCTCCTTCATCCTCGCCGCGGTGGGGGTGCAGTTCGGGGTGGTCCCGGAGGCCTTCGTGGCCGCGGCGGTGGCGGCCGCGATCGTGAGCGCCCTGCTCGCCACCCGCCTGGCCCGCGCCGGCGACCCGGTGGCGGAATGGCTCGACGCCCGCCTGCCGCACCGGGTCCAGATGCTGGTGTCGCTGTACGGTGCATGGGTGGAGGCGCTCCGCACCGCGCCGCGGGAGCGCTCGCCCTGGGCCCCGGTGCGGCGCACGGCGCGGTGGCTGGTGACCGACGCCCTCGTCGTCGCGGGGCTCGTGATCCTGGGCTCGACGGTGCGCAACCGGCTGGTGGACCTGCTGCTCGCCCGGGGCGTGGCGCCCGCGCTGGTGAGCTGGGTGGTGGGCGTGGTGACGGCGGTGCTGGTCAGCCCGTTCCTGTTCGGGATCGTGCGACTGGCGCGGACGGTCGGTGAGGAGCTCGCCGAGGTGGCGATTCCCTCGCCGGTGGGCAGGCGGGTGGACAACGGACGCGCCCCGCGGCGGGCGCTCGGTGTCCTGGCCTGGATCGTGGCGCTGCTGGTGGTGGGGGCGCCGCTGGTGGCCGTCACCCAGCCCTTCCTGCCACCGCTCTCCGGCCTGCTGGTGCTGGGCGCGATCCTGACCCTGCTGCTCGGCATCCTCTGGCGCCGGGCCACCGACCTGTTCGGCCACATGCAGGCCGGTGCCGAGGTGGTGGTGGCGATGCTGGCCCGGCAGTCGCACGCGGAGGACCCGCGCGTGGCCATGGTGCGCCAGCTGCTGCCCGGGCTCGGCGACTTCGAGCCGGTCCGCGTCGGCCCGGCGAGCAGCTGCGCCGGGCGTACGCTCGGCGCCCTCAACCTGCGCGGGCGGACCGGCGCCACCGTGGTGGGGCTGCTGCGCGGCGACCGCCAGGTGGCCTGGCCCGAGGCCGGCGAAGTGCTCCAGGCGGGCGACCTCGTCGCCCTCACCGGCAGTCACGAGGCGATCGCCGCCGCGACCGCCATGCTCAGCGGAGACCCGACATGACGCGCATCCTTCCCCTGCTGCTCCTCCTCGCCGCCTGTCAGGCCGGGACCCACACCCTCGCCGCCGACCAGGCCCAGCGGTTCCAGGCCGAGGGCGTCATCCGCCAGGCCGACGACCAGGTGTTCCGCTACACCTACTACTCACGCAGCACGCGGGGCAATCGCTGGGAGGACCGCGACGCCTCGATCCTGGTGACGCCGCACTCGGTGTTCATCCACAAGAACGGGAAGGTGGGGCTGGACCTGACGCCGGCGAGCCGGAAGGAGAACGACGTGCGGCGGGACGGCGACCGGGTGATCATCAGCTCCGGCAGCGGGCAGAGCCGGGTGTCGTGGTCGTTCCGCCCGCCGGCGGATGCCCCCGGCTGGACCGAGGACATCCGCAAGGTACTGGAGGGAACCGGGGCGCCCTGAGGGCGCCCCGCCTCATTCGTAGCGCAGCGCCTGGACCGGGTCCACCTGGCTGGCACGCCGCGCCGGGAGGTAGGCGGCGGCGAGGGCCACCACCGCCAGCATCGCGAGCGAGAGCCCGAACACCACCGGGTCGTGCCCCTGCAGGCCGTAGAGCAGTGACTGCGCGGCCCGCCCGGCCCCGAGTGCCGCGACCGCGCCGGTCAGCCCGCCGATCACCAGCATGACCATCACCTGCCGCACCACCAGGGCCCGCACCCGGCCGGCATCCGCGCCGAGCGCCATCCGCACGCCGATCTCCCGGGTGCGCTGGGCCACGGTGTAGGCCAGCACGCCGTAGAGGCCCACCGCGGCCAGCAGGGTGGCGAGTGCCGCGAACGCCGCCGACAGGATGCTGATGGTGCGGTCGAGGGAGATATTCTCCCGCACCTGCTGCGGCATGGTCTTGAGGTCCTCGATCGGGACCGACGGATCAATGGCCTTGAGCACCGGCGGGATCGCCCGGAGCAGCTGGTCGCCCGGCAGGTTGGAGCGGATGTAGTAGTACAGGTGCCCGACGTCGGTGTCCTGCCGCCAGGGGCGGAAGAACAGCGGCGGCACCTCGTCCTTCACCTGGCTGTACTTGGCGTCCTGCACCAGGCCGACGATCTCGATGTCGAGCGAGTCCGGGCCCCGGTCGGACATGTACTTGCCGACGGCGTCCTGGCCCAGGTTGAACTTCTTCGCGAACGCCTGGTTCACCACCGCGACCTTGTGGCCGCCCTGCAGGTCCTGCAGGGTGAACTCGCGCCCCGCGACGACCGGCGTCCCGAACAGCGCGAAGTAGCCCTCGCCCACCTCGTTGTAGCGCGAGTTGTTGTCCACGTCGGGCCCCTCGGGGAAGCCCTGCACGTGCACGTCGGTGCCCCAGTTGCTCCCGGCGAGCAGCGGCACCAGGCTGGCCGAGACGGCGTTGACGCCGGGGATCGCCTCCAGCGACTCCTGGACCCGGGCGTAGAGCTGGCCCGCGCGGAGGCTGTCGTAGCCGGCGCGGCTCGGGGCAATGCTGAAGGTCACCACCTGGTCCAGCTTCACGCCCAGGTCGGTGCGGGTGACGTTCACCAGGCTCTTGAGGAAGAGGCCGGCGCAGATGAGCAGCGCCGAGGCCAGCGCGATCTGCACCGTCACCAGCACCGCGCGGAACCGCGCCGCGCCCCGGTGCCCCAGGATCTGGCCCGCCCCGGCGCGGATGGCGGTGATGAGATCCGCCCGGGTGTTGTGGAAGGCGGGGAACAGCCCGAACAGCAGCCCGGTGGCCACCGACAGCAGTCCCGCGAACAGCAGCACCGAGGGCTGCAGCGTGAAGATCAGCGAGGACGCGGCCTCCGGTGGCACCAGCGAGGCGATGCCGTCCAGCGTCCACCGTGCCACCAGCAGGCTCGCGGTGCCCCCCATCAGCGCCAGCATCACCGCCTCGGTGAGCAGCTGCAGCACCAGCTGGCGCCGGCCCGCGCCGAGCGCCAGCCGCACCCCCATCTCGGTGGCCCGGCCGGCGCCCCGCGCCAGCAGCAGGTTGGCGATGTTGGCGCAGGCGATCAGCAGCACGATTCCGGTCACGCTGAAGAGCAGCAGCAGCGGGGTCCGCGCCTCCTTGTGGACGCTGCTCTGCCCGTGGGCCCCGGGGTTCACCCCGACCTTCTTGGCCTTGAACCGCGCCAGCGTCGCGTCGCTCATCCCCTTCTGCAGCGGCGCCTCGACGTCGGCGAGGATCGGGGTGTAGATGCCGTTGAGCGCGGCGGAGGCCTGGTCCAGGGTGACCCCGGGCTTGAGCCGGCCGAAGAGGTACAGCCAGTACACCCGCCGGTTCTCGTAGCGGCCGAAGCTGCCGAGGGTCTCGCTCATGGTGAGCGGGACGTACACCAGCGGCCGGGAGCCGAGGGTCGTGCCCTCGAAGCCCTGCGGGGCCACGCCCACCACCTGCATGGATTTGCCGTTGATGATGAAGGTCTGCCCCAGCACCCCCGGGTCCCCGCCGAAGTGCCCCTGCCAGTAGGCATAGCTGAGCACCGCGACGTAGTTGCCGGCCACCGGCTCGTCATCGGCGGGGCCGAGCAGCCGGCCCAGCGCCGGCCGGATGCCGAGGGTCGGGAAGTAGGAGCCGGAGACGAAGACCCCGTCGCCGGTGTGGGGCTCGTTCTTGACCGAGAAGCTGGCGTTGAAGAGCCGGTGGGCCGCCAGGCCGGTGAGGACCTTCTGTTCCCGTTCCAGGTCCCGGAACATCGGGTAGGTGAAGACCTCGTCGCAGTCGCCGGCCTGGTTGCAGGACTGGGAGCCCGGGTTGGGGCCCGGCGCGGTGAGCTGGATCAGCTCCCCCGGGTCGGGCACCGGGAGCGGCTGCAGCAGCATCTGGTCGAAGAGGGAGTAGATCGCGGCGTTGGCCCCGATCCCGAGCGCCAGCGACAGCACCGCGACCGCGGTCACGAAGGGCGTCTTGAACAGGGTACGGAAGGCGAGCTTGACGTGGCGCATCGGCGGCTCGTCGAGGGGGAGGGGACCGGGTCAGTGTTTGATCCTGCCCTGACTGCCCTTCGGGCCGCCAGGTTTCAGGTTGGACACCGTGTCACCCGGAAGGGTTGCAGCCCCCGTCCGCCCGGGGCCGCGCCGGCCTCAGGCCCCCGGCCCCAGCTGTTCGGCGATGGTCCGGGTCCGGTCGGTCACCACTTCGCCGGTGTGGGCGGTGGCGGCCGGCTCGAACAGCGCCAGCCAGCACTCCTCCTCCGCCACCGGGCAGTGACGGACGCCCCGCGGCACCACCACGCACTCGCCGGGATGCAGCACCACGTCGCCCTCCTCGAACCGGATCCGCAGGCTGCCGCGCAGCACCAGGAACAGCTCATCCTCCCGCTCGTGCTGGTGCCAGATGAACTCGCCCTGGACCCGCACCACCTTCACGTACTGGCCGTTGAGCTCGGCCACGACGCGCGGCGACCACTGGTCGGTGAGTTCGGCGATGCGCCGCTCGAGGTGGATCGGCGTGGGGAGGGACATGCGGCGCGCTCCAGGGAGGGGGGCTGGGGCCAAAGCTAGGCGGGGCCATCCCCGCGGTCCATTGCCGCGTCTTCCTCCCGCAGCGCGGTGAGCCAGGCGTGCCACTCTTCCGGGGCCTCGGGCTGTGCCGCGATCGCGGCTTCCGCCAGTCCCCGCACCCGCCGCCGGGTGGCGAGCGCGGCGGCGGCGTTCCCCTCGGCCTGCTCCAGCGCGGCGCGGAGCGCCAGGAGGCGCGCCAGCCCGTAGAGCCGGTCCGGGTCGCGGATCAGGGCCACGGCGCTCTCGACATCGAGCCGGGGGAGCAGCGCGTTGAGCGGGCCGAGGTGCTGGGCCAGGGCATCCTCGATGGCCTCCCGTGCCTCGACCAGGTCCACCGGACCGGGGCCGTAGAGCAGCCGCGCGATCACCCGCGACACCTGTTCGATCCAGCGCAGCACCACGTCGCGCTGGGTCATGCGAACAGTTTCTCCGAGCTCGGGCACCGGTGCACCCCGGGAAGGTGGGTCCCCCTCCGGGCCGGGGCAAGCGGCGCGCGGCCGATGGCGGCTCACTCCACCTCGGGCGCCCCCACATCGGGCTGGCCCTGGCGCAGCTCCTCGCGTGCCTGCCGCGCGAGCCGCGCGTAGCGCTCGCGGATGGCGTCGAGCTCCCGTTCCTCCAGCTCCTCCAGGTCGAGCAGCGCGTTGTGCGCCCCCTGCGTCGCCCGCAGCAGCTCGTCCAGCTTCACCTGCACCGCCTCGGCGTCGCGGTTCTGGGTGTTCTGGATCAGGAAGACCATGAGGAACGTGATCACCGTGGTGCCGGTGTTGATCACCAGCTGCCAGGTGTCACTGAAGCCGAAGAGCGGTCCGGTCGCGAGCCACAGCGCGACGATCAGCACCGCGGTCACGAAGGCCACGGGCCGGCCGGCCCAGCGGGACATTCCCTTCGCGAACCGGGAGAAACGGGAACGGGGCTGCGGGGCGAGCATGACAAGACCCTCGGCAAGGGCGACAGGGCCAAGCTAGTGCCCGCCGGCTGAAGTCCCGATGAGCGGGGGATGACGTCCGCGGCCGGAACGTGACCGCCCCCTGACACAGCCGCCTTTGACGGCCCGTCGTGCGAGGGGCAACTTCGTGAGTTGCCGCGCCGAACGCATCTTCTCCGAGGAGGTCACCCATGCCGACCGGGCCCCGCCAGCCAGGCGAGTTCTGCTGGTTCAACTTGCTCACCGCCGACCCCGAGGCGGCGAAGACGTTCTTTTCCGGCGTGCTGGGTTGGACCTACGGGGAGATCCCGGGGATGGGGTGGCTCATCAAGGTGGGAGGCCAGGACGTCGGGGGGCTGTTCGACCTGTACGGGCCCGGCACGCCCCCCGGGCTGCCACCCGCCATCACGGTGATGATCCAGGCCGCCAGCGCCGACGCCACGGCCGATGCGGTCCGCGCCAGCGGTGGGCGCGCGGCCCCGCCGTTCGACGTGATGCAGAACGGGCGGATGGCCGTCTGCCACGACCCGGCGGGCGCGGCGTTCGACCTGTGGCAGCCGCTGGCCCAGCCGGGCACCACGGTGGACAGCCGCGCCACCGGGGCCCCGAGCTGGTTCGAGCTGCTCACCACCGACGTCGAGGGGGCGCGGACGTTCTACCGCCAGGTGTTCGGGTGGGCGTCGGAGACCATGCCGATGCCCGGACTCGACTACACCGTGTTCCGGCGGGGGAACGAGCCGCTCGCCGGGATGATGGCGATCACGCCGGCGATCGGCGGCATCCCGCCGTGCTGGTGCACCTACTTCACCGTGGAAGCCGTGGACCGGACCGTCGCGGAGGCGGTACGGGCGGGCGGCACCGTGGTGGTGCCGGCGGAGGATGTGCCGGGGGTGGGGCGGTTCGCGGGGCTGCTCTCGCCGCAGCAGGTGTTCTTCTTCGTGATCACCTACGCCGGCTGAGGCGGGGCCGCCTCAGCTGGCGGGGAGGCGGAAGGTGAACATCGCCGGCGGGTCGGTGAGCCGCCGGCCGCCGATGGCCTCGTAGAGCTTCATCGCGCCCTGGTTGGCGGGGCTGGTGAGCACCCACGCCTCGCGGCAGCCAAGCCGCTGGCCCTCCGCGAAGAGCGCCTGGAGCATCTTCTGGCCCAGCCCCTGGCGCCGGTGGGTCGGCGCCACCCCCACCTCGTTCACCCACAATTCGGCCGGCTTGTCGGGGTGGATGTAGTGCACCGCCGAGGCAAAGCCCACCACCCGACCGCCATCCACCGCAACGGCGAGGTGGTGGCGCGGGTCGCGCAGGAATTCCTCCGTCAGCTTCAGGTCCACGTCGTGGTCGAACACGTCGTCGGCGACCTGGCGGAGGACGGCGCTGTCGCTGGCGCCCAGCAGGCGGATGGTGACGCTCACCGGATGACCTCGTGCAGAGTGGCGGGGCCGGGGGAACTGGCCCGTAAGGTGGAGTCCCCGGGAACTGCGGGCAAGGCGCGGGCGGCCGGTCAGGCGCCGGGGTCGGGATCGTCCCCGTCCGCCCCCGCGGCGCGCCAGGCGGCGACCTGGGCCTCGGTGGCGGGGCGGACCTTGAGCACCCGTTCCTTCCGGACGCTGACGGTCCCGGGCGGGGCGCCCCCGGGCTTGGAGACATGCCGGGCCTCGGTGCAGGTCACCGGCACGGTCCCGGCGCCGCGGGCCTTGCTGTGGTAGGCGGCGAGGGAGGCCGCCGTTTCGATCACGTCCCGGCCGGGGGCGGCCGGGCCGGGCACCCGGAGGACCACATGGCTCCCGGGCATCCCCCGGATGTGGAACCAGAGGTCGGCGGGGTGGGCCAGCCGGAGGCTCAGCCGGTCGTTGGCCTGGTCGGTCCGGCCGGCGAGGACCACCCAGTCCCCGGGGAGGCGGTAGGCGAGGATGTCGGGCAGGCGGGCTCCCGGGGCTGGCGGCCGGACGGGGGTGGCCGGCGTCGGGTCTAATGATAGCAGGCGCCGCGGCGGGGCCGGGTGGCCAAGGCGAAGGTCTCGTTCCCGATTGTGGTGCATATCACGCCAATTCAGTGGCGCATTATCGGCCTGTCGCTGTAGCGCGGCGAGAGGTCCAAGCGGATCCCCGCCAATTCTGTAACTCCATGGAATATCGTTACCCTGCGCCATGCCTGTGGCTTGCGAACCACTCTTGACGCGCCCCCAAATCTGTGCCACAATCGTGTCACCAACGCGGGGGTTAGAGCCAGCGACCCGCTCGCTGCCACGGCTCCACGGCCACCGCGCTTCCTTCTTGAGAGAACACGCATTGTCGGCCCCCGGCGGCATTGTCCCCACCGGCCCGGGCTGGCGCCCAGCCATCACCGTGCCGGTGATGCGCGCAGGCCGCCCTGGCTCCCCCGGATCCGCGCAAGGCTCCCTTGTCCGGAACACTTCGGCGCCCAACGCCTGGCCGCAGGCGTTCGGGCTGTCGTCGCTCGCTGGCTTTTTCCCGCGCCCCGGCCCTGCAGTTGCCGGGGCGCTTTTCGCAGTCCGTACCTGAAAGGACCCCCGCATATGAAGTGGCTTCGCTTCTGTCTGGGTGTGCTGGTCACGACACTCGCCGCCGGGCCGCTCGTGGCGCAGGAACCCACGGGTGCCATCCGCGGCACCATCACCGACGAGACCTCGCAGCGGCCGGTGGCCGGCGCGACGGTCACCTACGGCGGCCGGACCACGGTGAGCCGGGCCGACGGCGTGTACCACATGCTCGCGGTGCCAGCCGGCAGCGGCACCCTGCGCATCCGAGTGATCGGCTTCGCCCCGAAGGACCTCGAGGTGCAGGTGGACGCCGGCACCACGCTGCAGCAGGACGTGGCGCTCACTCCGCAGGCGGTGGACCTGTCCGAAATGGTCGTGGTGGGCTACGGCGAACAGGCCGCCGGCAACATCATCGGCGCCGTCACCAATGTCACCTCGGAGAACTTCAACACCGGCCGCATCATCACCCCGACCGAGCTGATCCGCAGCAAGACGGCCGGCGTGCAGGTGGTGGACAACAACGAGCCGGGCGGCGGGACCACCATCCGGATCCGCGGCGCAACCTCCATCAATGCCAGCAGCGACCCGCTGATCGTGGTGGACGGTGTGCCGCTCGGCACCGGCTCGGGCAGCGGGATCAGCGTGGGCCGTGACGCGCTCAACTTCATCAACTCCGAGGACATCGAGAGCATCACGGTGCTGCGCGACGCCTCGGCGGCGGCGATCTACGGCGCCAACGCCGCCAACGGCGTGGTGCTGATCACCACCAAGCGGGGCACCGGCCGTACTTCGCCGCGGTTCGAGTACAGCGGCAGCTTCTCGGCCTCCACCGTGACCAAGCTGCCCTCGATGCTCAACGCGGCCCAGTTCCGGGCGGCGGTGACCCAGTACGCGCCGCGCAACGTGGCCCAGCTGGGCACCACGAACACCAACTGGTTCGACCTGGTGGACCGCACCGGGTACGGCCAGGAGCAGAACTTCGCCTTGTCGGGCGGCGGCAACAGCAACAACTACCGCCTGTCGGCCAACTACCTGGACCAGAAGGGCGTCATCGGCGGCACCCAGGCCCAGCGGCTGGCGCTGGGGCTCAACTACAACCAGCTGCTGCTGGGCGACCGGCTGAGCATCCAGACCAGCCTGCGCGGCTCGCGGCAGCGGGACAACTTCACCCCGGGCGGCGTGGTCTCCAACGCGGCGCAGATGGGCCCCACCCAGCCGGTGAGGGACACGGCCTCGACCACCGGCTTCTTCAACTGGACCGGCGGCATCCAGTCGGCCGACAACCCGGTCGAGATCCTCAACCTGGCCAAGGATGAGGCGACCACCTACCGGGGCATCGGCAGCGTGCAGGGGGGCTACCAGCTTCCCTGGATCCAGGGGCTCGAGGCCAACCTCCGGCTCGGCTTCGACGTGACCCGGGCCGACCGGGTCCAGTTCAGCCCCAGCGTGCTGCACAGCGAGATCAAGAACTCGCAGCACGGCGGCAACTACTTCCGGCAGAACCCGACGCAGCAGAACGGCCTGCTGGAGGCGTTCCTGAACTACGCCATCCCGCAGTCGATCGGCCCGGGTGCGCTCGACCTCACGGCCGGCTACTCGTTCTCCAAGTCGCACAACGAGTTCCCCACGGTGCAGGCGGAAGGCCTCAGCACCGACCTGCTGGGGGTCAACGGCGTGCCCTCGGCCAAGACCACCACCGCCCGGCTGTTCGTGAACGACTCGCGGCTGGTCTCGTGGTTCGGGCGGGCGAACTACAACGTGAACGACAAGTACCTGGCCGCCTTCACCCTGCGGCGCGATGGCTCATCCCGGTTCGGCGCCGCCAACCAGTGGGGCACCTTCCCCTCGGTCGCGGTGGCGTGGCGTGTCTCCGAGGAGCCGTTCCTCAAGGGCCGCTGGGGGCTGTCGGACCTGAAGCTCCGCGGTTCCTGGGCCCGGACCGGCAACCAGTCGTTCTCGGACTACCTGTTCCAGTCCACCTACACCGTGGGTGACGCGCAGGCGCAGTACTGGATGGGCAACGGCTTCGTCACCACCATCCGGCCCAGCGCGGTGGATCCGAACATCAAGTGGGAAGCCACCCGCTCCTTCGACCTGGGGCTGGACTACGGCTTCAACAACCAGCGCGTCACCGGTGCCATTGACTGGTACGACAAGAAGACCACGGACCTGATCTTCTCGGTCCCCGCGGCGGCCGGCACGGTGCCGGGCGACTTCGTGACCACCAACATCGGCAGCATGCGGAACCGCGGCATCGAGTTCAGCCTGAGCGCCAAGGTGCTGCAGGGCGGCGGCGACCCGAACGGGCTGCACTGGACCGCGGACATCACCGCGGCGCACAACAAGAACGAGCTGCTCACCATCACCCCCTACGGCGGCGCTGCCCAGCAGGTCCTGGTCGGCGGCATCGCCGGCGGCGTGGGCAACACCATCGAGGTGCTGCGCCCGGGCGTGCCGATCAACTCGTTCTTCGTGTTCAAGCAGCTGTACCAGAACGGCAAGCCGCTCGAGGGCCAGTACAAGGACTTCAACAACGACGGCATCATCAACGACAGCGACAAGCGGCCGTTCCACGATCCGGCCCCGAAGTGGATCCTGGGCCACTCGTCCTATGTGACCTACGGCAAGCTGGACCTGAGCTTCACCCTGCGGGCCTACCTGGGGAACTACGTGTACAACAACGTGGCCTCCAACCTGGGCACCTACTCGGAGGTGACGCGCGGCTCGCCCTACAACCTGCACAGCTCGGTGCTGGAGACCGGCTTCCAGACCGCCCAGTACTTCTCCGACTACTACGTGGAGAAGGCGTCGTTCCTGCGGATGGACAACATCACCGTCGGCTACTCCTTCGACCTGCAGGGGCAGGCGGCGCGGGTGTACGGTACGGTGCAGAACGCGTTCACCATCACCGGCTACAGCGGGGTGGACCCGACCGCCGGCCTCAACGGCATTGACAACAACCTCTATCCGCGCTCCCGCACCTTCCTGGGCGGGCTGAGCCTGCGGTTCTAAGACGCCAACCGACGAACCTCTGCGAAGGGACGAAGCGATATGAACCGCCCAATGCGAACTCTGATCGCCGGGACCGTGGCCCTGCTGGGCCTCGGCCTTGGCGGCTGCACCGACCCGGCCGTGGCGCCGGTGAGCACCGTCAGCACGGAGAAGATCTTCAAGGACCCGTCGTCGTATCAGGCGTTCCTGGCCAAGATCTACGCCGGATTCTCCACCACCGGGCAGCAGGGCCCGGCGGGAAACACCGACATCCAGACCATCAATGACGAGGGCTTCTCGCAGTACATGCGCCTCTACTGGGAGAGCCAGGAGCTGCCGACCGACGAGGCGGTGCTGGCCTGGGATGACGGCTCGGTGCAGGACTTCAACGGCCAGAACTGGAGCGCCGGCAACTCCTTCCTGGGCGCGATGTTCTCCCGCATCTACCTGGAAGTGACCTGGACCAACGAGTTCCTGACGCAGACCTCCGACGCGGCACTCTCCTCCCGCGGCGTGAGTGCCGCCCTCAGGACCCAGATCCAGCAGTTCCGGGCCGAGGCGCGCTTCCTCCGGGCGCTGGCGTACTGGCACGGCGTGGATCTCTTCGGGCCGATCCCGATCGTGACCGTCAACAACCCGACCCCGCCCAAGCAGAACACCCGGGCCGAAGTGTACGACTTCATCGTGAGCGAGCTGACGGCCATCCGGCCGGAGCTGCCGCTGGCCGGGCCGGGCAACTACGGCCGGGCCACGCAGGAAGCGGCCTCGATGCTGCTGGCCAAGGTGTACATGAACGCCGAGGTCTACACCGGCACGCCGCACTACGACCAGGCGCTGGCCGAGCTCACCAACGTGATCAATGGACCGTTCTCCATTGACCCGAGCTATGCCCACCTGTTCCAGGCGGACAACAACACCTCGCCCGAGATCATCTTCCCGATCGTGCAGGACGGGATCCACTCGAAGAGCTACGGCGGCACGACCTTCCTCATCCATGCCTCCTGCGGCAATCAGATGGACCCTGCGGCGTACGGCGTGGACGGCTGCTGGTGGGGGCTGCGGCTCAAGCCCGAGGCGTATAATCTCGTCGTGGGCGACCCGCGGGCCTCGTACCTGTTCACCGACAGCCAGACCGTGGCGATCGCCGACCTGAAGGCGTTCAGCCAGGGCATCGCGGCGCCCAAGTTCACCAACCTCAAGTCCGGCGGCGGGCACGGCTCCGACCTGGGCTTCCCGGACACCGACTTCCCGCTGTTCCGCCTGGGCGACGCCTACCTGATGTACGCCGAGTGCTTCCTCCGGGGCGGTGGCGGGTCCCAGCAGCAGGCGCTGACTTACGTCAACGACCTGCGCGAGCGGGCCTTCGGCGATACCACCGGCAACATCACCGCCGGCCAGCTGACCCTGCCGTTCATCCTGAATGAGCGGGCCCGCGAGCTGCTCTGGGAAGCCCACCGCCGGACCGACCTTGTTCGGTACGGTCTGTTCACCGGTGGCGGCTACATCTGGTCCTGGAAGGGCGGTCACCAGCAGGCTGGGGAATCCACCGACGGGCACCTGGACCTGTACCCGATCCCAGCCACCCAGCTGTCAGCCAACCCGTTCCTGAAGCAGAACCCGGGCTACTAGGCCCGGGCAGTACCACACGGTCGCGTTCCGCGGCTCCGCCGTCTCGGCGACGGAGCCGCGGTTCGTGTCCGGCCTCCCGGATCGTCCGATGTCCCAGTCTCCCCTGCGTCTCCTCCTCCCCTGCCTCGTGGTGCCGGCCCTGCTGGCCTGCGGCGGGGGCAACGACCAGTCCACGGGGCCGGGCGGGGGTGGCACACCACCCCCCGGCCGCCCCACCCTCCCCTCCAGCTACCGCCCCACGGGGCACATGGCGGCGGGTGACGTGGCGGTGCACCTGTTCGACTGGCCCTGGCCCGATATCGCCACCGAGTGCGAGAACGTGCTCGGCCCCGCCGGAGTCCGGGCGGTGCAGGTCTCGCCGCCCAACGAGCACAGCATCACCCCGACTCACGACTGGAGCGAACGCTACCAGCCGGTGAGCTACAGCCTGGCCCGGAGCCGCTCGGGGACGGGCACCGAGTTCGCCGACATGGTCACCCGCTGCCATGCCGCGGGGGTGGACATCATCGTGGACGCGGTGATCAACCACATGACCAACTTCCCGAGCCCGGGAGTGGGCAGCAACGGCACCGCCTACTCCAAGTACGACTATCCCGGGCTCTGGACCCAGGCTGACTTCCACTCGCCCTGCACGGTCACCAACTACCAGAGCGCCGCCAACGTGCAGGACTGCGAGCTGCTCGGCCTGCCCGACCTCAACACCGGTCTGCCGGCCGTACGGCAGACCCTCGCCAACTATCTCCTGGCCCTGATGGACGTGGGGGTCGCCGGATTCCGGATTGATGCCGCCAAGCACATCCAGCAGGTGGAACTGGACGACATCCTCGCCCGGGTCAACCAGGCCCGCACCGCGGCGGGCAAGTCGCTGCCGTACGTCTATCTCGAGGTGATCGGCGGGAACGGCGAGGCCCTGGGCCCCGGCGACTACTTCGGCGAGGGGTACGCCTCGGGTGGCGCGGCGGACATCACCGAGTTCACGGTGACCGGCGTGGGCAACAAGTTTCTCAATGCCAACGGGGAGCACATCAGCCAGCTGAACCCGACCGGCCCCCCGGGTGCCCGGTTCTCCGAGACCGCCTGGGGTCTCATGCCGAGCAACAAGGCGGTGGTGTTCCTGGAGAACCACGACACCCAGCACAACTGCGGGCTGAGCTACCGCGACGGCGACCGCTTCCGGCTGGCCAACGTCTGGCTGCTGGCCCAGCCGTATGGCTACCCGCTGATCCTCTCCAGCTTTGCCTTCAGCTGCCCGGGCGGGAACAGCATGGGCCCCCCCTCCGACGGCAACGGCTGGACCCTGCCGGTCACCTGCGCCACCAGCCTGGAGACGGCGGTGGTGGGGCAGTTCGTCTGCGAGCATCGCGACCCGGCCATCCTCACCATGGTCCGCTTCCGGAAGCTCGTCGCCGGCACCCCGGTGACCCACTGGTGGGACAACGGGGCCAATGCCATCGCCTTTGCGCGCGGGAGCGTGGGCTTCGTGGCGATCAACCGCGAGCCCGACAGCCTCAACGTGACCCTCCCGACCGGGCTGGTGCCCGGCACCTACTGCGACCGCATTTCCGGCGGCCCCGGGGCGGGGAGCTGCGTGGGGACCACGCTGGTGGTGGATTCCACCGGGCAGCTGCCGCTCCAGCTCCCGCCGATGACGGCCATCGCGATTGACTCGGCCACGCGGATGTAGCCCGCCGCGGGGGCGGCGCCCCCGCCCCCCGCGCCGGGCCGACCCACCTACCGAAGGAGCACCACCGATGCGGACCCAGCTCGCGGCCGTGGTCACCGGGATCGCCCTCGAGGCCGGCACCCTCGCCGCACCGCACCCGCTCGCCGCCCAGGACGCCTCCTGGGTGGCGCGGAGCGCGCTCTACGAGGTCTTCATCCAGGATTTCTCCACCCGGGGGGATCTCGAGGGCGTCCGGGAGGGGCTGGCCCGGATCGAGGCCACCGGCGCCAACGTGGTCTGGCTGATGCCGGTGCATCCGATCGGGGTGAAGGAACGGAAGGGCGTCCTGGGGTCGCCCTACGCCGCCCAGGACTACCGGGCCATCAACCCGAGCTACGGCACCGCCGCGGACTTCAAGCGGCTGGTGGACGCCGCCCACACCCGCGGCCTGAAGGTCATACTCGACTGGGTCCCCGACCACACCGCGGTGGACCACCCCTGGGTGACCCAGCACCCCGACTGGTACTTCCACACCGCCGACGGTGGGCTCGCCACCCCGCGTGACACCGACGGCAAGCTCACCGACTGGACCGACGTGGCCCAGCTCGACTACGGCAACCCGGCGGTGCGGCAGGAGATGATCGCCACCATGCGCTGGTGGCTGACCGAGTTCGGGCTGGACGGCTTCCGGGTGGACGTCGCGGGGTTCGTGCCCTACGACTTCTGGAGCGAGGCGATCCCCCAGCTCCGGGCCAGCGTGCCGCGGCGGCTGCTGCTGCTCGCCGAATGGGGCGACACCGAGCTCAACCGCCGCGGCTTCGACCTGGTCTACGCGTGGGACTCCTACAAGCGGGTGAAGGCGGTGTGGCGGGGCGACAGTGCCGCCGGCTTCATCCCCGGCGAGATCGCCGACCTGGTGGTGATGCCCCCGGGCGGGATGAAGATGCGCTTCAGCACCAATCACGACGAAACCGCGTGGGATGCGCCGCCCGTCAAGATCTTCGGCGGGGGCCCCGGGGCCCGGGCGGGCTTCGCGGCGATGGCCTTCCTGCCGGGGCGGCCGCTGCTCTACAACGGGCAGGAGGTCGAGAGCGGGCAGCAATTGCCGCTGTTCGAGCGGGAGCTGATCCAGTGGAACCAGCCCCACGCCGAGGCGGCGCGGGCCTTCTACCGGAAGGTGATGCAGCTCTGCCGCACCGAACCCGACCTGCTCGGCGCCGACCTCGCCGACGTGGAGACCAGCGCCCCCGCCGACGTGATCGCCTTCCGGCGCGGGGATCTGGTGGTGCTGGTGAACAGCCGCGATCGCGGGATGATGGTTTCCCTGCCGGGGACCGACGTCGCCGGATCCCGGAACCTGCTCACCGGCCGGACCCTCCGGGGCAACAGCCTGCGCCTGGCGCCCTACGGCGTGGTGCTGCTCAAGCCCCGGGGCAAGTAGTCATGCCGGCCACCATCCGCCCTCTGGCGGCGCTGGTCGTGCTGGGCACGCTGGCGGCGGCTCCCGCCGCGGCGCAGCGCCAGCGGCTCAGCCTCGACGCCGGGTGGCAGTTCACCCTCGGCGACCCGGCGGGCGCCGAGGTGCCCGGCTTCGACGCCCGAAACTGGCGCACCCTCGACCTGCCACACGACTGGAGCATCGAGGGCACACCCGCGGAAGATGCACCGGGGGGCGGCCGGATCGGGTTCTTCCCGACCGGTATCGGCTGGTACCGGAAGGTGTTCCGGCTGCCGCGCACTGCGAAGGGCCAGCAGGTCTCGGTCGAGTTCGACGGGATCTACATGAACAGCGACGTGTGGCTCAACGGCGTGCACCTCGGCCAGCGGCCGTACGGCTACATCAGCCTCGCCTACGACCTCACGCCGCACCTCAAGCCGGGCGACAACGTGCTCGCGGTGCGGGTGGACAATTCGGCCCAGCCCAGCTCCCGGTGGTACACCGGCAGCGGCATCTACCGCCACACCTGGCTCACGATCACCGACCCGCTGCACCTGGAACGCTGGGGGACCTGGGTCGCCACGCCGAGCGCCGACACCACCCGCGGGGTGGTGGTGGTCCGCGGCGGTGTGCGGAATGACGGGGTGCGTGCCCGCGAGGCCACACTCCGGTGGCTGCTGCTCGATCCCCAAGGCGCCGAGGTGGGGCGGGTGGAGCAGCCGTTCTCGCTCGCGCCCGGCAGCGACACCACCCTGGAGCGGGCGGTGGAACTGACCCGCCCCCGGCTCTGGTCCCCGGCGGACCCGGCGCTCTACACCCTGCGCTCCGAGGTGGTCGAGGGGCGCCGCGTCACCGATGCGACCGAGACGACCTTCGGAGTGCGCACCGCCGCCTTCGACGCCGATCGCGGCTTCCTGCTCAACGGCGAGCGGGTCAAGCTCCGCGGGGTGAACCTGCACCACGAGGCCGGCGCGCTCGGCGCGGCGGTGCCGGAGCGGGTGTGGGAGGTCCGGCTGCAGGCACTCCAGGCGATGGGCGTCAATGCCATCCGCACCTCGCACAATCCCCCCGCGCCCGAGTTCCTCGACCTGTGCGACCGCCTGGGCCTCATGGTGATGGACGAGGCCTTCGACGAGTGGACCCTCGGCAAGGTGCCGGCGGGCTACCACAACTACTTCGACGAGTGGGCCGACCGGGACGTGACCGACATGGTGCGCCGGGACCGGGGCCACCCCTCGGTGGTGCTGTGGAGCGCCGGCAACGAGATCGGGGAGCAGACCACCCCCGATGGCGTGGGGGTGCTGCAGCGGCTGCTCCAGGTCTTCCACCGCGAGGACCCCACCCGCCTGGTGACCACCGGCAACGACAACATCGCCGCCGACGGCCCCCCGGCGACCCTCGCCTTCCTGAACGCGCTGGACGTCGTGGGCTACAACTACGTGGACCGGTGGCACGAGCGGCGGGAGCTGTTCGCCGAGGAGGACCGGGCGGCGCATCCGGCGTGGAAGATGATCGGCACCGAGAGCGGGACGATCTTCCAGTCCTTCGACGAAGCCTACAGCCTGGGCGACGACCCGGCAGTGGCCCGGGCCAATTACACCTCGGGGATGATCCAGGCCGAGCGGCTGTGGAAGTGGATCACGCTGCACGACTACTTCTCCGGCAACTTCATGTGGACCGGCATCGACTACCTGGGCGAGGCCACCTGGCCGTTCAAGGGCTTCGGGTCCGGGGCGCTGGACATCACCAACCGGCCCAAGGACGGGTACTACCTGTACCAGAGCCTGTGGACCGACCAGCCGGTGCTGCACCTCCTCCCACACTGGACCTGGCCCGGCCGCGAGGGGCAGTCGGTGCCGGTGCTGGCGTACAGCAGCTGCAACACCGTGGAGCTGTTCCTCAACGGCCGCTCGCTCGGCGAGCAGCGCAAGGAATTCCCGGCCCAGGGCACCTCGGGCGGGTGGAACAGCTACGCCGAGCCGGTGATTCATCCGACCACCGCGGACCTGCACTTCCGGTGGGACGTGCCCTACGAACCGGGCGTGCTGCGGGCGGTGGGCAAGCGGCGGGACGGCGCGATCGTCTGCGAGGATGAGGTGCGCACCGCCGGGCCCGCCGTGGCACTCCGGCTGGTGCCCGATCGTGACAGCGTGACGACCGGGGCGGGCGACGTGGCGCTGGTGCGCTTCGAGGTGGTGGATAGCGCCGGCACCGTGGTGCCGACGGTGAGTCCGGAGGTCTCGGTGACGGTCGCCGGCGCTACCCTGGTCGCGCTCGACAACGCCGACCTGCGCGACCTGGCGCCCTACCGCACCGGGCACCGGGCGGCGTACCAGGGCCGCGGGCTCGCGATCATCCGCGCCACAGTCTCCGGGCCGATCACCGTGACGGCCACCTCGCCGGGGTTGGCCCAGGCGGAGGCCTCCCTCCGGGCGGTGGCGGGGGCCTCGCGTTGAACCTCCGGCGGCTCGTCGCGGCGACGGCGTTTCTCGTGCTGTGTGGCGCGGTGCCCGCGGCGGCGCAGGCCACCCGCGACGTGGTGCTGGGCCGTGACGGCGTGATGCGCTGGAAGGACGATGGCCGCGAGGTTGCGCTCTTCGGGGCCAACTATGTGCTGCCCACCGCCTCGGACTACCGCGCCTCGGGATACCTGCACGCCGACCGCAAGGCGATGATCACCGAGGACATGGCGCAGTTCGCCCGGATGGGCTGGGACGGGATCCGGCTCACCTTCTGGGGCGACTGGGAGGCGGCGGACAGCGCCGGCAACCTCCTCGCCAACGATCACCTCGACCTGCTGGACTGGCTGATCGCCCGGGCGCGGGAGCGGGGCGTGTACATGCTGTTCAGCCCCATCCAGCTCTATGGCTCCAACTGGCCCGACGCACTGCAGGACACCACCCAGCCAGGGTTCGGGCGCCGCTTCGGCCGGGGGAAGATGGGCACCGATCCCGCCGCGATCGCGGCGCAGGTGAACTACCTGCGGCAGATCCTGGATCACGTGAACCCGTACACCGGGGTGGCGCTCAAGGACGAGCCGGCGATCCTGTTCATCGAGCTGGTCAACGAGCCGTGGCATCACCCCGAGGACCTGCCCGGCTCCATCCGCTACCTGAACGCCCTGACCGACGCGGTGCGCAGCACCGGGTGCCGCAAGCTGGTGTTCTACAACCTGACCCAGGACGTCCGCATCGGCGAGGCGATCCGCCGGTCGAAGGTGCAGGGCCTGACCTTCGGCTGGTACCCGTCGGGCCTCAACAGCGGGCACGAGCTGCAGGGCAACTTCCTCCGCGCGGTGGACGACTACCCCGAGATGCGCCGGCCCGACCTCGCCCGGATGCCGCGGATCGTGTACGAGTTCGACACCCCGGACCTGCTGACCGGCACGCTGTATCCCGCGATGGCGCGCACCTTCCGCTCGGTGGGGACCCAGTTCGCGGCGATGTTCGCCTACGACATGCAGCAGACGGCCTCCCGCAACCTGGCCTGGCAGACCCACTACCTGAGCCTGGCCTACACCCCGCGCAAGGCGCTGAGCAGCGTCATCGCCGCCGAGGCGATGCGCCGGCTGCCGCGGGGAGGGGACTACGGGCCGTACCCCGGCAACACCCGGTTCGGCGACTTCCGGGTCTCCCCGGAGGAGAATCTCGGCGAGCTGGTCGCCCGGGATGCGTTCCTGTACACCGGCACCACCGGCAGCCGTCCACCCGACCCCGCCAGCCTCACGCGGGTGGCCGGGGCGGGCAGTTCGGCCGTGGTCCGGTATGACGGGACCGGGGCGTACTTCCTGGACCGGGTGCGGCCGGGCGTGTGGCGGCTGGAGCTCTATCCCGACGCGGTGCCGGTGCGCGATCCGTTCGAGCTGCCCCGGGCTGACAAGGTGGTCACCCGCATGCTGGTCCGCGAGCACCCGATGACCATCGTCCTGCCGGACCTGGGTGACGCCTTCAGCGTACAGCCGCTGCCCGACGCCGACCGCGCCCCGCGGCGGGCGGAGCAGGGCGGGTTTGTGGCGCGCCCGGGGGTCTACCTGCTGAGCGCGAATGGCCTGGTGGACCCTGCCACCCTGCCGGCCATGGTCAATCGCGTCGGGCTGGCGGAGTACCATGCCCCGCCCCCTGACTCGGCACCGCCCGTGGTAGCACCGGCGATGCCACTCCGATTCCTCGCCGGTCATGACGCCGAGGTCCGGGTGCG
>CAZYIV010000005.1:0-6007 GCA_964647615.1 uncultured Gemmatimonadaceae bacterium
CCTACCGCCCGCTCCACGTCCCCCAGCAGATCCTCCGCATGCTCCGTCCCCACCGAAAACCGGATGAACCCCGGACTCACCGCGTCCCCGCCCCAGCGGGCGCGGCGCTCGGCGCTGGAATGCACGCTGCCGAAGCTGGTGGCCTCGCGGACGAGGGTGAGGCGGGAGAGGAATGCCTCCGCGCGCTCCTTCGTCTCCAGGTCGAAGCTCAGCACCGAGCCAAAGGCGCGCATCTGCTTCCTCGCGACGGCATGCCCCGGATGGCCGGGGAGGCCGGGATAGCAGACCCGCACGACGTCCTTCCGCGCGGCAAGCAGCTCGGCGAGCGCCTGCGCCGTGGCGCACTGGCGCGCCTGGCGGAGCGGCAGGGTCGCGAGGGAGCGGTGCGCCAGCCAGGTCTCCATCGGCCCGGGGATGGCGCCGTGCTGGGTGCGCCAGGTGCGGAGCTTCAGCGCCAGCGCCGCGTCGGCGGTGGCGATGTGCCCCAGGGTGACGTCGGCGTGGCCCGACATCGCCTTGGTGTCGGAGGCCATGCTGAGGTCGGCGCCGAGCCCGAGCGGCTGCTGCAGGTAGGGCGTCGCGGTGGTGTTGTCGACCGCGACGAGGCATCCGGCGGCATGGGCCCTCGCGGAGAGCGCGGCGATGTCGCACACCTCCAGCTCGGGGTTGGAGGGGGTCTCCAGCCAGAGGAGCTTCGCACCCTGCAGGTGCGCGCCGAGCGCATCGTCCCGGGTGGGCGCCATGCGCACCTCGATGCCGAGCTGCGCCAGCCAGTCCCGCGCGATGACGCGGGTGGTGTAGTAGCAGTCGGTAGGCAGCACCAGCACGTCGCCGGGACGGAGCAGCGCCCCGAACACCGCCGACACCGCCGCCATCCCCGATGCGAACGCGATCGCCTCCGCGCCCTCCAGCTCGGCCAGCGCCGCTTCCCAGGCGCTCCAGGTCGGGTTGTGAAACCGGCCGTAGGTGAAGTTGTTGTCGGCCGGCTCGCCGGGCGCCACGTAGGTGGCGGCGAAGGCGGGACCGGGGAGGTACGGGCCCGGGGCACGGGTGTTCGGGTACCCCGCGTGGAGGATGCGCGTATCGGGATGCATGGCGGCTGGGACTCCGGGACTCAGGCGGACGGCGACGGTGCGGGGTCTCCCCCGAGGCTGCTGATCCAGGTGGTGGCGGCAATGAACAGCACGCAGCCGAGCAGCGCCACCTCGCCCCACGGCGACGGCAGCACGCCGGAGAGGAGCGCGCAGCCGAAGCCCGCGGCGGCGAGCCGCGCGAGGAGCGTACGACGCTTGCCGTGGCGGTGCCAGGCGGCGGCGATCGCGAAGCTGGTGAAGCCCACCCCGAGCCCCACGAAGTAACCGTCGGTCCAGCCGGTGAGCGCGGCGGCGATGCAGAAGATGGTGCCGAGCCCGAGGCAGCCGCCGATGAGGAGCGCGGCGGTGCGGTCGTCGTCCTTGACCAGGCGGCGCCCCTCGGTGCTGGCGAGCAGGGTCAGGTTGAGCAGCGGGTCGGCCAGCCAGGAGAGGACCAGGAAGCCGACGTAGCAGACCAGCAGCGGGTAGATGACCCACTGGGTGGCGGGGTTCCGCTCCGCCACGCCGCGCAGGTAGTTGAACCCGAAGAAGCCGAGGATGAGGAAGAGCCGGCGGGTGCGGGCGGGGAAGCGGCCCAGCCAGCCGAAGGCGCGGAGCAGGCCGAGGTACACCGGGCTCCGGGCCTTGAGGGCGAGCAGCATGCCCTCGCGGGCCCAGGGGAGCGACGGGTCCATCGCGAGCGCCTGCTCGAACTCGACCCGCGCCTCGCGGTAGTCGCCGGCATTGAGCCGGATCCACCCCGCCCCCGAGCGGGCCACGGGGTTGAGGGGAAACCGCTCGGCCAGGTCGCGCCAGGCGGCCTGGTCCAGCCCGCCGCCGCGGATGGCGCCGATGGCGAGGGTGCCGAGGAGTGCCGCCTCCTCGTGGGCCGGATCCGCCTGCAGCACCTTCGCGGTCAGCTGGACCGCCTCGGGCCAGCGGCCCGCGGCGGCGTTGGCGCGGGCCTCGAGCAGCGTCGCCTCGAGGTAGTCCTCATGCTGCGACTGCGCCTGCTGCGCCGAGCCGATGGCGTCGTCCCAGCGCTCCTCGGCCAGGGCCACCGCCGCCGCGGCGTAGTGCGCGAAGGGGTGCTCCCCCTCGGTCAGCTCGACCGCCTGGGTGGCGTCGGAACGCGCCTCGGCCAGCCGCTGGCGGTCCACGTAGAGCAGGGCGCGGATGGCGTAGAGCGGCCCGTTCCACGGTTCCTCGCGGATGAGGGTGCTCAGGTCGGCGAGGGCATCGTCCTCGCGGCCGTCGGCGAGCAGCTCGAAGACGTGATCGAGGGGATCGGCGTGCATCAGGGAATGGTCAGTCGGCGTAGCGCTGCTTGGCGGTGAGCGTCTCGATCTTCGGGTTGCCGGGCCGGGCGGTGTACACCTTCTCGTTGAGCCACGCCTGCTCCGCCTCCAGCTCGTCCTTGCCGATCTCCTTGTACCACGCCTTGGGCTTGCCGTTCCCGCCGCCGCTCCAGCTGTAGCCGCGGGCCTTGAGCAGGTCCTTGGCGTCGTAGGGGGCGTCGAGCGCCCAGACGCGGGCGCTGGTGCGGCGGGCACTCGCGAGCAGGAGGCTGAGCGGAAGGGTGCCGCCGGCGAGCGGCGTGGCCAGCAGGTGCACCACCGCCTGGCAGTCCACCGCGGCGCGGTGGCCCTTGAAGTACATGCCGCAGGCCTTGATGAGCAGGTACTCCAGCGCGGCGGAGGTGCCGACCAGCCGGCGCCACGGCACCTCGCGCTGGGAGCAGGCCCAGAACTGGTCGGCGAACGCCGGCACCCGGCGGCTCAGGAACTTGCGGTCGAACGCCGCGTTGTGGGCGATGACGAGATCGGCCTCGGCGGCGAGCGCCGACGCGGCGGCCTCGTCGATGCGCTTGCCGGCGACCATCTCCTGGGAGATGCCGGTGAGCTCGACGACTTCCGGGGGGATGGGACGGCCCGGGTCCTCGAGCCACGACTGCGGCTCCAGCACCTCGGTGACGATGCCGGAGGTGGTGCTGAAACGGAACGGTACCGCGGCGAGCTCGATGATGGCGTCGGCGGCGGGATCGAGGCCGGTGGTTTCGACATCCACCACGAGGCCCTTCCGGATCTCGGACGCCGGGGCGGAGCCGTAGCTGGCCTCCGGCGCGAAGCGGCGGAGCACCCGGTAGTCACCGGTGGCTTCGAGTTGCTGGATAAGTGCCGTTGGATCCACCAGCCGTCCTCGCAGTTCAATATGTCTCACTGCCGCGTCGCTCGCGGAAGCCGCCGCGCCGCCCCGACCCATACCACCCCCCGCCGCTCCGGTGGGGTTGGGGCTTGCGGCGGCATTCCGCTTCGCGACGCTCCGACCGTCCGACCGTCCTACCGCTGCTTCACCTACCGCCTCAGTACCTCCAACTCACCGTATCCGCCCCCTCCGGATGCCGCTTGCGGATCTGGTCCATGATCCGGGGGATGAACATCTGGGCGTAGCGCAGCCGGCTGTAGGCGTTGGAGCGGGTGTGGTCGCCGTTCCAGCAGTGTTCGGCCCGCGGCTGGTAATCTACCTCGATATCCGGCGCGGGATGCGCCAGCTCGCGGAGGCGGTTGTCCACCAGGTACACGGCGTTGTTGAGGAAGTAGTTGTCCGCCTCGCCGACATAGATGTGGAGCTTGCCGGCGATCTTCGGGCCGAGGGTGGGCCAGTCACGGCTGAGGATGTGGCCGAGGTCGAAATGCTCGCGCCAGAAGGCGGCGACGGCCGGGTCGATGACGCCGGTCTGCTTGTCCCAGATGGGCGCAGGGTAGCCGTCGGGGCCGATGGGGGAGTAGACCGCCTGCCAGATGTCCCACTGGCCGCCGGAACGGCCGTGACTGGCGAGGACGCCCTCGAGCTGGTTCATCTGCCGGACGGTGGTCTGGATGTGGCCCAGCGAGTCACGATGGCCGGGGCGTTCCACCCACTTCCACGGGCCGCCGCTCCGGTAGGCGTTCTGGTCTTCGTAGATGTTGATGGTGGTGTACTGGCGGAAGTCGATCGGGTCGGGGCAGGCGGCCCAGGCGCCGTTGAAGTCGTCGGGATAGAACATCTGGACGGCCATCGCTTCCCAGCCGCCGGTGGAGCCGCCGTAGGTGAAGCGGGCCCACCCCGCGCCGATGCCGCGGTACTTCTGCTCCAGGTAGGGCACCAGCTCCTTCATGATCGCGTCGCCGTAGGGGCCGTTGGCGGCGGAGTTCACGGCGTAGGAGTCGTCGTAGTACGGCGTGGGGTGCTGGATCTGGATCAGCAGCACCCGGGGGAAGCCGGGGCCGGTCCATTCCTTGTAGAACTCCCACGCCTTCTCCTGCTGGATGCGGTTGTAACCGCTGATCCCGAAGCGGGCGCTGAAGTCGGGGGCGAGGGTGCTGTCGGGCGGGACCTCGCGCCAGGGCCAGAAGCTGTCGGGGAAGTGGCCGTGATCGATCACCAGCGGGTAGCGCGCGTCGGGGTGCTCGTCGAATCCCTCGGGAAGGATGACGTGCGCGCCGAGGAACATCGGCCGGCCCCAGAAGTCGGAGAGCAGCTTCGACTGGATCCGCTCGTGCCGCTGGTACTTCGTGTCGGCGGGGAGGGGGATGGCGGGGATCTCCTGGTCGAGCCGGAGGCTGATGCGGTCGTTGCGCTTCGGGTCGAGGGTGATCCAGCGGGGCACGCTGTAGAGGTTGCCCGGCTTGGCGGCCCACGACTGGCCCTCGCCCCGGTCGGGGGGGAGGCGCACCACGTGGCCGTCGGCGCGGCGGAAGGTCTCGTAGCGGTTGAGCAGTGCCTGCACCCGGTAGCGGCCGGCGGGGATGTCGGTGAGCTTCGCGACCGGGTAACCGGGCGCGGAGGCGTCGAGGACCTTGAGCTTGCCGGGCGCCCAGTCGAGCACATCCACGCCGTAGATGAGCTGGGTGTTCTCCTGGTCCCCGACCTGGAAGCGCGGCTCCGCGCTGGAGTCGGTGCTCAGCATGACGAGCAGCCGGCCCTGCAGGCTGGTGACGCTCCGCTCCGCGGGGAAGGTCACCTCGAACCGCGGGCCGCCCGGCGCCAGCCGGGCCTGCGCCCCGAGCGGCGCCACCGCGAGTGCCGGGACCAGCATCGCCACGAACGCCTTCCGCATCCTGCCTCCGGGGTCAGTCCGCCACGACGGGCGGGGTGTCGAACTCCAGCACGATGACCGGCCATGGCCCCTCCGGCGGGCTCGCCGGGAGGGAGAGGTGCATGCCGTTGCCCGCCGGCCGCAGGGCGAGCGGGGCGCGCGCGGGGTCGGCGAGCAGCGCCGCCCGGCGCACCGGGGTCCGGAGGCCCGGCAGCTCCACGCCGCCGGTCCAGTCGGAGATGAAGAGGTAGAGCCGGTTGTCCTTCCGGGTGGCGCGGAAGCTGGAATGGGCGAACGGCGAGGCGCTGGTGCCGCGGATCGCCTCCTGGTTCACCGCCATCCAGCGGCCCAGCCCGCGCAGCCGCTCCACGCTCGCCTCGGGGAAGGCGCCGTCGGGCTGCGGGCCCACGTTGAGCAGGAGGTTGCCGCCCTTCGACGCCGTCTCCACCAGCAGCCCCACCAGCTGCGGCACCGACTTCCAGTCCTGGTCGTGGCTGTTGTAGCCCCAGTTCCGGTTCATCGTGATGCAGGACTCCCAGTCCACCCCGGGCCAGCCGGTGGCGGGGATCTCCTGTTCCGGGGTGCGGAAGTCACCCAGCTGCTGCTCCGGCGGCACCGGCACCGGCGACCAGCCGTTCACCCGGTTGTTGACGATGACCGGCGGCTGCAGCCGGCGGCAGAGGTCGTAGAGGTCGCGGCCCATGTCGCGGGTCCAGCTCGACTCCCACTGGCCGTCGAACCACATCACCCCGATGTCGCCGTAGCGCGTGAGCAGCTCGGTGACCTGGCCGTGCAGGTACTCGAGGTAGCGCGTGAACCGCGCCCCATCGGAGGGCCGCGCCTCCGCCTCCCAGTC
>CAZYIV010000005.1:6107-10985 GCA_964647615.1 uncultured Gemmatimonadaceae bacterium
TCACCGTAGTCGGTGCGGCCGCCGTACTCCCCGCCGAGGATGGCGTAGAGCCCCCAGTGGATGAACAGGCCGAAGCGGGCCTCCCGCCACCAGGCCAGGTCGGGGCCGGTGGCCGGCAGGAAGCGGATGCGGCCGAGGGCCGGGGCGGCCAGTGCCGCACCGGTGGCGGTGAGGAAATCGCGGCGGGACCAGCGGTCGGGAAAAGGGATCATCATGATCGCCGAGGGCCAGCGGAGTGGATCGTTTCCGGGCGGATGGAGCGGGCCAAAGTGTGACGGTGCATCTCTGTTGCACGTTTCGTCAGGCGGCCGTACAATGTTAATGAACCCCCTGAACTGCCGATTCCACGTCCGCCAAGGCCGGGTGATGCCACCGCGTCGCGCATCCCTCAAGTTGGACAACCAGGCCGGGCTCCGGCTCCTGGTCGAGGAGGCGGGGGACCTGCTGTCGCGCCACGCGCCTGACGGAGTGTACCGCTATGCGTCACCGGCGGCGGCCCGGCTGCTCGGCTACGACCCGGCGGAACTGGTGGGCCGCCCGGTCTTCGAGCTGTTCCACCCGGAGGAGCTGGACCTGGCGCGCGAGGCCCACGAGGCGCTGCACCAGAGCGGCGGGCCGATGCTCATCACCCACCGGCTCCGGGGCAAGGATGGGCGGTACCACTGGTTCGAGTGCTCCCTGCGCGCCCTGCAGGACCCGGTGACCCACGCGGTCACCGAGATCCATTCCATCTCTCGCGACGTCACCACCCGCCGCCTCAGCGAGGAGCGGCTCCGGCTGAGCGAGCGCCGCTACCGCGAGATCGTGGACCAGCTGCCGGTGGCGGTGGTGCTGCACGGCAAGGACGCGACGATCCTCTCCGCCAACCGCGCCGCACGGGAGCTGTTCCACGCCAGCGACGACCAGCTGCAGGGCCGTACTGCCTTCAATCCCTACTGGCTGGTGGTGGGCCCCACCGGCGCGCCGTTCGGGAACGCCGAGCACCCGGTGCGGCAGGTGCTGCAGTCGGGCGAGCCGATCCATGGCGCCTGGATCGGGGTGCCGGCGACGCGGGGCCGGACCCGCTGGCTGCAGGTGGACGTGGTGCCGCAGCAGGCACCCGACGGCCGGGTGCGGCAGGTGATGGCGGCCTACCGCCCCACCCCGGGGCGGGAGGAGGTGCAGCACGCGCCGCCCGCCGGCACCGACCACCGGATCCTCCCGATCTGCGCCCAGTGCAAGAAGGTGCGCGGTGCCGAAGGGGAGTGGGAGCCGCTGGAGGCGTTCCTGAACCACATCGCCGGCCTCCGCGTGTCGCACTCGCTCTGCCCCCGCTGCGCCGCCGAGCTCTTCCCCGACCAGGGCGGCGACGACAGCGCTACGGCTTGACCAGGTTGATCCAGGTCGTGATGATGAGCGCGTTGGTGAAGTCGATGAAGAACGCGCCCACCATCGGCAGCACCAGGAAGGCCCGCGGCGCCGGGCCGAAGCGCTCCACCAGCGACGTCATGTTGGCGATCGCGTTGGGCGTCGCGCCGAGCCCGAAGCCGCAGTGCCCTCCTGCCATGACCGCCGCGTCGTAGTCCCGCCCCATCACCCGGAAGGTGACCCACCAGGCGAAGGCGGCCATCAGCGCCACCTGTACCGTCAGGATCACCAGCATCGGGATCGCCAGGTCCAGCAGCTCCCACAGCCGGAGCGACATCAGCGCCATCGAGAGGAACAGCGACAGCGCGATGGTGCCGAGGTCGTCCACCACCCGCTGGTGGATCTTGAGCGCGCCGGTGCCGTCCGAGACGTTCCGCAGCACCGCCGCGACGATCATCGCGCCGATGTAGGTCGCGATGGTGAGGTACTGGTTGAGCCACTTCGCGAGGACGCCGCCCAGCCACATGCAGACCAGGATGACGGTGAGCGTCTGCAGCAGCCGGTAGGCGGTGGGCGCCTCGCCGGCGGGCTCGGTGTCGATCTCGTCGTCCAGCCCGCCGTGCTCCAGCCCTTCCGGCGCGCCGAGCCCCTCGGCGGCGGTGGACTTGAGCCCGCGGCCGCTGATGAGCCGGGTGCCCACCGGCCCGCCGATCAGCCCGCCGGCCACCAGGCCGAAGGTGGCGGCGGCGAGCGCCACCGTGACGCCGCCGGTGAAGTGGTACTGGTCCTCCAGCAGCTTGCCGAAGGCGGCGCCGGTGCCGTGGCCGCCGGTCATGGTGATGGAGCCCGCCAGCAGGCCGAGGAAGGGGTTCTGCCCCATGGCGTACGCCAGGCCGACGCCGACGGCGTCCTGCACCGCGGCGAGGAGGCTGGCCAGCAGCCAGAAGAGCAGCACCTGCGGGCCGCCGACCTTGAGCAGGCTGAGGCTCGCGCCGAGGCCGATGCAGGTGAAGAAGGCCACCATGAAGGGGACCTGGAGGGTGGTGTCGAACTCGAAGGTCACCAGCCCGCCGAGCCGCGCGGCGAGGGCCAGCGAGGCGAAGAGAAACCCGCCCACGACCGGGGCGGGGATGTTGAAGCGGTCGAGCACCGGCACCCGGCGGCGGACGCCGTAGCCGATGAAGAGCAGCACCGCGGCGAGCGCGGTGGTCTGGATCATGTCGAGCTTGAAGTTCAGCGGTTCGGTCATGGTCCCGGACGGAAGTGAGGGGAGGCGGCGGGGCGGGGCCCCGGGACGCCCGAGGGCAGGGCTGGGTAAGGTATGGCGAGGCGGAGGGGAGGGCCAGCACGGGGCCGCTCGCGTCCGGGCCCGCGGCTGGCGAGATTCCTGCGCATGACGACCCCTGCCCCGACTCCGTCCGCGGCCGAGCGCTGGGCTGCCGGCGCCCCCACCAGCGGCGACCCGCTCGACGCGCTGGTTCACCTCTCCAACCTCCTCGGCCAGGAGACCCGGCTGGTGCAGCCGGGGGGCGGCAACACCTCCATCAAGGTGCGGGTGCCCGGCGCCGACGGCGGCGAGGTGGACGCGCTGCTGGTGAAGGGGAGCGGCACCGACCTGCGGACGATCACCCGGGCCGGCTTCACCAGGCTGTCGTTGCCCCGGCTGGCGCCGCTGGGCAGCACCGAGCGGATGAGCGATGCCGACATGATGCGGTTCATGGCCGGCTGCATGCTGGCCGACGGGCCGGCGCCGAGCGTCGAGACGCCGCTGCACTCGCTGCTGCCCCGCCGGGTGATCGCGCATACCCACGACATTGCGACGATGAGCCTGACCAACGTGCCGGACGGCACGGCGGAGCGGCTGGTGCGGGAGATCTTCGACGGACAGATCGTGTACGTGCCCTACAGCCGCCCGGGCTTCCCGCTGGCGCGCGCGGTGGGCCAGATGGCGGGGCAGATCCCCGCCAGTGCCATCGGCATGACGCTGGCGCACCACGGCCTGGTGATCTTCGGCGAGGACCCGGCGCAGTGCTACGCCCGGATGCAGACGGCGATCGCGCGGATCGAGGACTACCTCGCCACCTGCCGCAAGGCGCGCCCGGTGCTGGGCCCCGTGTCCCGGGCGGTGCCGCCGGCCGCGGTGCGGCAGCGCGCGGCGGAGGCGGTGCTGCCTGCGGTGCGTGGCGCGCTGGGCACCGCGGAGCGGGTGATCCTGCACTTTGACGGCGGCGAAGACCTGCTGGAAACGCTCTCGCACGAGCGCACCCCGGAGCTGGTGCGGCGGGGGATGAGCACACCGGAGCACCTGCTGCGCGCGGGGCGGCTGCCGCTCTGGCTGGAGGTGGACCCGGCCGCCGCGCCCGAGGCGATCGCGGCGCGGGTGAAGGAACAGGTGGCGGCGGCGCGGGCGGAGTACGAGGCATACCATGGGCGGCACGCCGAGAAGGACCAGCGCCCGCTCGATGACTGGGCCAAGGTGGTGCTGGTGCCGGGCGTCGGGATGGTCACCGCGTTCACCGACAAGAAGAATGCGGTCACTGCCAACCTCTGCTACCGTGCCGGGCTGGAGAGCCTGGTGAACGCGGAGGCGGTGGAGCGGTTCAGCTTCCTGCCGGAGGCGGATGTGTTCGAGTTCGAGCACTGGCCGCTGGAGCGCCGCAAGGTGGAGGAGACCATCGCGAAGGAACGGGCGACCAAGCTGCTGCCGCGGCACGTGGTGGTGGTGATCGGCGGCGGCAGCGGGATCGGCAAGGCGGCGGTGGAGAAGTACCTGGCGGAGGGGGCCCACGTCGTCATCGGCGACCTGGACGGCACGGTGGCGGGCAAGGTGGCCTGCGAGCTGGCAGCGAAGTACCCGCAGCGGGTGATCGGCGGGGCGGTGGACGTGCGGGACGACGCCAGCCTCGACGGGCTGTTCCAGCGCGCGGTGTTCGAGTTCGGCGGGCTCGACTGCCTGTTCTACACCGCGGGCGCCCCGCCCCGCTTCGCGCCGCTGGTGGAGATCGGCCGCGAGGACCTGCAGCGGCAGCTGGAGGTGCACTACATCGGCGCGGTGCAGGCGATCGCGCGCGGCGCGCGGATCATGAAGCGCCAGGGGCTGGGCGGGTCCATCGTGGCGTCGGTGAGCAAGGCGGCGGTGGTGCCGGGCAAGGAGGCGGTGGCCTACGGCGGCAGCAAGGCGGCGATGCTGCAGGCGCTGCGGGTGGCGGCGGTGGAGCTGGGCCCGGACGGAATCCGGGTGAACGCCATCAACGCCGACCAGATCGAGACGCCGCTGTTCCTCAAGTTCGTGCAGGAGCGCGCCGCCAGCCGCGGGCTCACGGTGGAGGAGCAGCTCGAGGTGTACCGGAAGCGCAACCTGATGGGCGCGGCGCTGATCCCCGCGGAGGTCGTGGGCGACATGGCGGTGCTGCTGTCGAGCCCCAAGTTCCGCTTCACGACGGGGGATATCCTGACGGTGGATGGGGGGCTGCCGGAGGCGTTCCCGAGGTAGGGCGGTCGGACGGGCGGACGGTAGGGCGGACGGTAGGG
>CAZYIV010000005.1:11085-72919 GCA_964647615.1 uncultured Gemmatimonadaceae bacterium
GGGCGGACGGTAGGGCGGACGGTAGGGACGGCTAGGACGGTAGGCACAGCGAGGGGGTGAGGTCCGCCTGGACCCCACCCCCTCGATTGCCTCGCCTAGCGTCCTACCGTCCGTCCGTCTTTCCGTCCGACCGTCGGTCCGTCTTACCGTCCTCTACCGCCAGGTCCGCGGCACCGCCTCCTGCTTGGTCGCCAGGATCGCCGCGCCGGCGCCGATCTCGGCGGCGAAGCGGTCCTTGATGCGCCGGAGCTCCCGGAAGCTGACCAGGCGCTTCTCGTCCTCGTCCCACAGGGTGAGCCACAGGGTCTTCACGCTCTGGGGCAGGGTGAGGCGGGTGACCTTCCGCAGCGCCGGGTTCTCGTCGAACGCCTGCTGCAGCCGGTAGTTCGGGATCCGGGCCTGGACGTGGTGGATGTGGTGCAGGCCGATGTTGGCGGTGCACCACTGCAGCAGCCGGGGCATGACCAGGTGGCTGGCGCCCTCGAGCCCGGCGGCGAAGTAGTTCCACGCCTCCTTGTAGCGCCAGTAGGTGTCCTCGTACTGGTGCTGGACGTAGAACAGGTACACCCCGATCGCGCCGGCAAAGAGCGTGATCGGCAGCTGCACCAGCAGGAATTCCTTGAGCCCCACCACCCACCACATGAGCGCCACCGCCGCGGCCAGGCCGATGTTGGTGAGGTGGACGCTGGTCCACTCCCGCTTCCAGGAGCGGGGAATGTCGAGCGGCAGCCGGTGCTTGAGGATGAACTGCCAGGCCGGGCCCACCAGCAGCAGCACCAGCGGGTGGCGGTAGAGCCGGTACAGCAACCGCTTCCAGCGGGGCCGGCTCAGGTACTCGCGGACGGTGAGGGTATCGATGTCACCGAAGTCCCGCCCATCCAGGTTGCCGGAGGTGGCGTGGTGGATGGCGTGGGTCTTCCGCCAGTAGGTGTAGGGGACCAGGGTGATGACCCCGATGATGGAGCCGACGAGGTCGTTCACCTTCTGCGAGCGGAAGAAGGAGCCGTGCCCGCAGTCGTGCTGCAGCATGAACATCCGGACCACCATCATCGCCGCGGGAAGGGCCATGATGAGGGTGAGCCAGTAGCCGATCTCGAGGCTCCACAGCGCCGCGATCCAGAAGATGACCAGCAGGGCCGCGGTGCTGCCCAGCTGCCAGGCGCTGCTCCAGTGCGACGGCATGCGGTACGGC
This sequence comes from uncultured Gemmatimonadaceae bacterium, assembly GCA_964647615.1. Lineage (GTDB taxonomy): Bacteria > Gemmatimonadota > Gemmatimonadetes > Gemmatimonadales > GWC2-71-9 > JADJOM01. The sequence continues at coordinate 12,278 of CAZYIV010000005.1, forward strand.
GCGAGCATCGCCTGCCAGTCCGGGGTGAACCGCTCGGTGGGCGACGGGGGCGCCTCGGCGACGGTCGCCTCAGGGGCGACGGGCGTCGGGATGGACATCGCGAATCCTCGCAAGTGACTGGGACGGAACGACCTGTAATCTACGCCCGGAGCCCCCGCCCGCCCAAGAGGGGCCCCGGGACCGGCCCGGCGGCGGGGGAGTTGTGCGCCGGGGACCACCTGACCAGACTATCGGCCAGCGCACGCGCGGCCACGAGGGCCGCGCCCCTCCCCCCTCGCGGAGTCCTGCACGATGTCTGCCAAGCCGATCATCACCGTCTTCGGAGCCACCGGCGCCCAGGGCGGCGGGCTGGTCCGGGCCATCCAGGCCGACCAGTCCAGCCCCTTCCGCGCCCGCGCCGTCACCCGCAATCCCGACTCCGAGGCCGCGAAGGCGCTGGCGAAGCTCGGCGCCGAGGTGGTCGCCGGCGACGTGGACGACGAAGCGAGCCTGCAGCGCGCCTTTGCCGGTGCGCACGGCGCGTTCTGCGTCACCTTCTTCTGGGCCCACATGTCCCCCGAGCGCGAGGCCGCCGAGGCGGCGGCGATGGCGCGGGCCGCGAAACAGGCGGGGGTGAAGCACGTGATCTGGTCCACGCTGGAGGACACCCGCCGCTGGGTGCCACTCAGCGACACCCGGATGCCCACGCTCATGGGCAAGTACAAGGTGCCGCACTTCGACGCCAAGGGCGAGTCCAACGCCCGCTTCACCGAGGCCGGTGTCCCCACCACGATGCTCAACACCAGCTTCTACTGGGACAACTTCATCCACTTCGGCGCCGGGCCGAAGCCGGGCCCCGACGGGACGCTGGTGCTGGCGCTGCCGATGGGAGACAAGAAGCTGCCGGGGATCGCGGTGGAGGATATCGGGCGCTGCGCCTACGGGGTGTTCCGGCGGGGGCAGGAGTTCGTGGGGAAGTCCATCGGGATCGCGGGGGAGCACCTGACCGGCGCCGAGATGGCGGCGGGGCTGAGCCGCGCCCTGGGGAAGCCGGTGCAGTACTACCCGGTCCCGTTCGACGTGTACCGCGGGTTCGGCTTCCCCGGCGCCGACGACCTGGGCAACATGTTCCAGTTCAAGCACGACTTCAACGCCGAGTTCTGCGGCGCGCGCAGCGTGGAGTTCTCCCGTGCGCTCAACCCGGCGTTGCAGTCGTTCGCGCAGTGGCTGGCGCAGTACGGCTCGCAGATCCCGCTGGAGTAGTCTCTGCCCACCCGGGGCCGCGCCCGCGGCCCCGGGGTCAGGGCACCGCGGCGGGGATGTGGTCGTCCGGCGACGGCGGCACCGGCCGAGTGCGGGAGGCCAGCCAGCGATTGGCGGCGAGCATCACGAACAGCAGCACGCCCCACTGCAGCAGGATGGTCCCCACGTTCTCCACCCCGAAGGGATCGAGCCAGCCCTTCGGATCCCACCCGCGGGCCTGGTAGAGCCACCAGCCGAGCAGCACCACCGCCTCCAGCGGTACCAGCACCCCGATCACCAGCTCCCACCACTTGCCGATGTGCAGGTCGCTGTCGGGGTGGTTGAGGTGCGTGTTGCGGAAGTCCTCGACCCCGTGCCGCAGCACCGCGAGGGCGTAGAACAGTCCGCTCACCATCAGCGCCACGCCCCAGACCCAGTCCTGGTTGTGCAGCACGTCGAGCGAGCGCGCCGAGGGCACCCCGAGCAGGAAGCCGCCGACGCCCACGAGGGCGGCGGCCCGCCCCCGGGAGACACCCATGTCCCGGAGCACCCGGCTGCCCAGCTCGATCATCGAGACCAGGCTGGTGAACGCGGCGAAGGCCAGCGCCACGAAGAACAGCACCATCAGCAGGCGGCCGAAGGGCAGCTTGGCGAAGAGCAGCGGCATCCAGTTGAAGGTGAGCCCCTCGTTGCCGGCGCTGAAGATGGTGCGGCGCACCAGGTCGGCGCTGAGCGGCTCGCCGCCCTGCAGTGCCTGCGCCAGCGCGGGGAAGTCGGCCAGCGCCTTGGGGTCGGTCGCGAAACCCTGCACCAGCCCGGGGAGCACCGAGAAGACGGTGGAGAGCACCATCATCCCGGCGCACAGCGAGACGGCGTTGTTGGCCGCCGGCAGGATGAAGGCGTTGAGGGTGGTGTCCTCGTCCTGGCGCATGTACGCGGCGTACACCAGCACCAGGCCCCAGCCGGCCCCCGTGTCCCAGGCGTTCTGGGTGAGCGCCTGCAGCCAGGTGTCGGCCTTGGCGAGGTCGGCGGTGTTGACGTGGAACATGTACGCCAGCCCGGCGCCCGCATCGGGCAGGGTGACGGCGCGGATGGTGAGGATGACGACCAGCACGATGAGCGCCGGCATCATCACCTTGCTCACCTGCTCGATGGCGCCGACCCCGCGGGCCACCACCCACGCGCCGAGCCCCATGGCGATGGCGTGGCAGAGCACCGGGCCCCAGCCGCCGGTAAACGCCTGCCAGAAGCCCAGCACGCTGTTGCCGGGGATCTCGCCGGTGGCGGCGGCGACGGCGTAGCGCAGGGTCCAGCCGGCCACCACCGAGTAGTAGCACATGATCGCGACCGCCACGAGCGCGATCCACCCGCCCATCCAGGCGAACTTCGGCCCCATCATCCGCAGGAAGGCGCCCACCGGCCCGGTGCGGGTCATCCGTCCCGCACCGAACTCCACCAGGATGAGCGGAATGGACCAGAGCAGCAGGAAGACCACCCAGCTGACGAGGAATGCGCCCCCGCCGTGCTCGGCGACGATGCGGGGGAAGCGCCAGATGTTGCCGGTGCCCACCGCCATGCCGAGCATGGTGAGCATCATGATCCAGCGGGAGGAGAACGACTCGGGCTTGGTCACGGCGGGGGCGGGGTGAGGGGGAACGCGCGCGAGGGCGGGCACGCCGAAGCTACCGGCGCCCCGCCCTCCCCGCCAGCCATCCCCCCGCCCGCCGGCGGGGGGTGGCCGCTGCCTCAGGGGGCGAGGGACAGGACCAGGGAGAGGTCGTCGGCGTAGTGGCCGTCGAACTCCGGATCGGTGGCGTCGTCGAAGATGTTCTCGAAGGCGTAGATCTCGACCGCCAGGTAGCGGGTGCCCGCCGGCAGCACGCCGCCGGCCGTCGCCTGCTGCCAGCTGTTCCCGGTGGTGTAGACGGTGTCCCCGAAGACGCCGAGCGGCGTCGGGTAGTCCGCCGGGAAGCCGGCGGGCGTGCCGGAGAAGGCCAGCACCCGGAGGTCGAAGCGGGTGTCGGTCTCCGCGTCTCCCGCGATGCGGTTGAACCAGGCGCTGCCGGCCACCTGGACCTGGCCCAGGTCGATGGCGCTCGCGAGGCCGGAGACGTCCACCAGCTGCCACTGCTGGCTGGAGACGACGCCGGCGCCGGGGAGGAGTCCGGAGCGGATGAACCGCAGCATGGCGCTGCCGCCATGCGGAGTGATGCCCTGGTCGGTGCCCACGCTGTAGGCCGAGTCGCCGCGCCAGAGCCCGCTGGTGGTCGGCTGGGTGCCCACCGCGACGGCGGACTCGAAGCCGGGGTTCGCGAGCTGGTTGGGCCCGAGCTGGGTGGAGGTGTTGAACACCGCGGTCACGCTGAAGCTCACGTCGCCCTCGCTCCCCGAGAACGCCATGTTACAGAGGCTGTCGGTGACGGTGGTGCAGCCCCGCCCCGTGGTGGACCATCCGCCGAAGACGCTGCCCGGCTCCGGGAGCGGGATCAGGTCGAACAGCCCACCGCCGCCCGCATCGTCGAAATTGGTGGAGCAGTTGCCGCTGTTGCTGCCGCCGGACCGGGTGCAGTCGATGTGCACCGCCGCATCCGAGGCGACCACCTGGCCCCCGCCGGTGCCGGCCATCGTGACGCTGACGGAGATGATCTGGAACGCATGCGGGTTGCCGTAGCCGCCGCTGCAGCCGATCCCGGCCGCCAGGCCGGCGAGGGCGAGGACAGCGAGGTGGAACGGATGACGCACGCCGCGCTGCGGCGGTGGCTCGGTCGGCATGGCTGGCTCCGATGGTCGGGTGACGGGCCGGGCGGGATCGCCGCGGCGCCTCCATGGGAGTGACGTGCCGGCTTCGGTGTGATTCTCGGGACGGCGGCGGACCGCCTGACGGGGTCAGGCGCTCGCGGTGGCGGCGGGGAGGCTGGCGAGGAGGCGGCTTACCTCGTGGGGCGGCAGCGGGGCGGAGAAGTGGTACCCCTGCCCCAGGTCGCAGCCCATGGCGGCGAGCGCCGAGCACTGCTCCGCGCTCTCGACTCCCTCGGCGACGGTGCGGAGGCGGAGCGCCTGGCCCAGGCCGAGGATGGCGCGCGCCAGCGCGGCGCGGTCCTCGCCCACCGCGACTTCCTCCACGAACGGCTTGGCCAGCTTGAGGATGTCGATGGGGAAGCGCTGCAGGTAGCTGAGCGAGGAGTAGCCGGTGCCGAAGTCGTCGATCGCGATGCCGACGCCGAGCGCCTTGAGCTGCGCCAGCCGGGCCTGGGCCGAGCCGGTCTGCTGCATCAGCACGCTCTCGGTGATCTCGAGCACCACCGAGCCGGGGTCCACGCCGGAGTCCTCCAGCGCACGGACCGTCTCCTGCACGATGTCCAGCTCGTGCAGCTGGCGGCTGGAGACATTCACCGACAGCGAGAGCGGCACGCCCGGATGCAGCGCCCGCCACTGGCTCAGCTGGCGGCAGGCCTCGCGCAGCACCCAGCCGCCCAGGTCCACGATCAGGCCGGTCTCCTCCGCCAGCGGGATGAACTGCTGCGGCAGCATGGCGCCGTAGCGGGGGTTGTCCCAGCGGACCAGCGCCTCGACGCCGCGGAGGGCGCGGGTCTGCAGGTCCACGATCGGCTGGTAGACGAGGTGCAGCTCCTGCTTCTCCAGCGCGGAGCGGAGCGCCAGCTCCAGCTCCATGCGGTGCCGCAGGTCGGCGTACATGTGCGACTGGTAGGTCTCGTGCCGGCCCTTGCCGCGGCGCTTGGCGGTGTACATCGCCATGTCGGCGTTGCGGAGCAAGTCGTCGGCGCTGTCGTCGGCCTGGGCGGTGGCGATGCCGATGCTGGCGGTGACGTAGAGCTCGTTGCCGGCCAGCGGGAACGGCCGGCTCATGGCGCGGGTGAGCCGGTCCACCAGCGCCGCCGGCCCGGCGCCGCCCGCCGGGTCCTCCAGCAGGATGGCGAACTCGTCGCCGCCGAAGCGGGCCACCGTGTCGGCGCTGCGGGCGGAGGCGCGCAGCCGGTCCGCCACGGCACCCAGCAGCCGGTCGCCCTCGGCGTGGCCCATGGTGTCGTTGACCTGCTTGAAGTCGTCGAGGTCGAGGAACACCACGGTGATGGCGCTGCCCTGGCGGCGCGCCAGCGCGAGCGCGTGGCTCACCCGGTCGCGGAACAGCGCCCGGTTGGCCAGCCCGGTGAGCGGATCGTGGAAGGCGAGGTGGGTGAGCTGCTGCTCCAGCTGCTTCCGCTCGCTCACGTCGCGCAGGTTGAGCACCAGCCCGCGCACGTCCGGCTCGGCGGTGAGGTTGCTGGCGATCACCTCGACATGCAGCAGCGCCGCGCGGCTCTGCCGGAAGCGCCACTCGACGGGCGGGGTCACGCCCGGGGTGCGGAGCGCGGTGCGGAGGAAGCTCTCCGCCGCCTCGCGGTCCTCCGGGTCCAGGACGTCGGTGAGCGACTGCCCGGTCAGCTCGCCCGGGTCCACCTGGAGGACGCGCGCGGCGGAGGGCGAAGCAAAGCGGACGGTGAGGTCCGGCCGGAGGACGAGGATCACGTCGGAGGCGTGCTGCACCAGGGCGCGGAACCGCGCCTCGTTGCGGCGGGCGGCGGCCTCCGCGACCAGCTGCATGTTCTCCCGCACGGTGAGCAGCTGCCGCATCACCACCAGCGCGGTGATGGCGACGGCGGCCGCGGCGATGGGACTCACCGGGTCGGTCCACGGCGTGACCGTGACGCCGAGCAGCAGCCCGTAGGTGGCGCCGACGGCGATGTAGGGCAGCAGGCTGGTCGGCGCGCGGCGGCGGCCCCGTTCCGCCGGCACCACCGCGCCCGCCGGCACCGGATGGCTCCAGTACATCTCCGCGCTGCCCACCAGCAGGATGTAGACGACCATGTAGATCGCGTCCACCCACGCCATCACCCGCTCGCCATAGGCGGTCATCACCAGGTCGAAGCAGAGGTCGGCCACGATGCCGAGCACGATGCCGCAGAGCAGCAGGCCGAAGGCGCGGCGGTTGCCGTCGAGCGGGCGGCGGAGCAGCGTCATCGCCACCGAGACCAGCAGCAGCAGCCCGGCGAGCGGGTACGCCAGCGACAGCGCGCGGTCCAGCGGCGGCTGCGGCGCGCCCTCGAGGCTGGGGCGGATGGCCAGGAACCAGATCGCGAGCCCGCCGCCCACCAGCACCGTCGCGGCGTCCACCACGAACTTCCAGTTGTCGAGCTTGCTCTTCCGCGCCAGCGGGAAGGCCAGCAGGGCCGCCAGCGTGAAGAACGAGTCGGAGAGGTAGAACGGGTCGGCCCAGGAGACGTTGGGGCTCTCGCCGATGGCGAAGAAATACCCCACCGAGATCAGGTTCCCCGCCAGCACCGCGAGCCCGCCCACACCCAGCAGGCGCAGTGCGCGGCGCACCCCGCGGTCCAGGACGGGACTGCGGGCGGCGGCGAAGTTCAGGACGGCAACGAGGAGGTTGAGCGGGAGGAAGGCGAGGTTGCTGACCAGGCTGCGGAGCTCCGGGGTGCCTGCACCGGAGCGTTCGAACAGGACGTAAAGGACGGCGTAGGCGGCGGTGGCCACGGTCCACACGCCCGGGGTCGGCCGGATATTGACCACGGCCTCCTCTCCGCTTCGGCGTCCCGCGGCTGTCACACCCGCCATGAGCGACTCCAGACTGGCCCCCGTGGCGGCGATGCCACGACGGCCCACGGCCCCGGGGGCTGCGGAATGCAACGCCCGTGGCGAAGATCACAGGTTCAGGGGGTACCCGGGGCCCCCCTCGGGGGCCCCGGGTCAAGGGAGGGCAAAGGTGGTGCCGGACGCCCCGGTCAGGGCTTCCAGGTCCCCTTGGCGACCGCCGGGATGAAGGTATCCAGGCCCTTGGGGGGGAAATCCAGCGTCCGGCCCTGCTCGGCACTCTGGTAGGCCGTCATCAGGACCCGGACGACATCCAGGCCGTCGTCCCAGGTGAGGAGGGGCTCCTCCTTCCCCAGGAACACCCGGACGAAGTGCCGGTTCTCGGCCTCGTAGCCGTAGGCAGCGGCCTCGTTGGCCACCACCGGCATGAGCCCCATCTCCGCATTCTGCTTCTCGACCAGGTCCTCGCCGGTCTTCCCCTTCACCTCGCGGCTGAAGAAGAGCTTGAGTCCGCTGTCGAGGGTGTTCCAGCTCATCGAGTACTCCGGGCCGAGCAGCTCCGCCGAGAGCCGGAGCCCGGCGCCGACGAAGCTCCAGCTGGTGGTCGCCTCGCCGATGACGGTGTAGCCGTCGCTGGTCTCGAACTCGATGGCGAGGCTGGCGAAGTCCTCCGACGGTTGCTTCGCGTAATCCACCTCCTTGCCCATCGTGGTCTTGAGCTTCTTCGCGTAGGCGGGGCGGGACCACTTGAGGCTGGCGATGTGGGCGGTGATCCGCTTCGGCGCCACGGTGGCGAGGGGCTGGCCCGGCTCGGTGAGCAGGTGCCGCACCATCAGCGCCGAATGGCACATCATGTCGTTGAGCACCCCGCCGCCCTGCAGGTTGCCGCGCCAGAACCAGGGCATGTGCGGCCCGCTGTGCTCCTCCGCCGCCCGCGCCAGGTAGGGCCGGCCGGTGGTGGCGGCGCCGCGGGCCCAGAGCAGCGCACGGCCGGTCTCCACCTGCGGCGAGAACAGCTGGTTCTCCAGGTAGCCGTGCTTGAGCCCCGCCTTCCGTACCATCCCGATCACGCTCTTCGCTTCCGCGACGTTCCGCGCGAGCGGCTTCTCGCACGCCACGCCGGCGAGGTCGGCATGCCCGCGCATGACGGGGTCGGTCAGCTCCTCGATGTTCTCCACCCGGGCCTGGTTGGGCCCGCAGAGCCAGATGGCGTCGATGGCGGGGTCCACCACCATCTCCGCGATGGAGCGGTAGGGGCGGCAGGGCCCGAGGTCGAGCTGGCGGGCATAGGCGGCGGCACTCTCGGCGTTCTTCCTGTTGGGGCTCCAGACGCCGTGCACCGCGCAGTCGCGCACGGCGCGGAAGGCCTGCATGTGGAAGCGGGCGTTGAAGCCGGAGCCGATGAAGCCGATGCCGAGGGGTCGGGTGGACATGGGAGATCCGGGTGAGGTTGGGGGTCGGGCGCCCGAGCGGGCGCCCACTCACGATGCGCAGGGGATTCTAACCCGGCGGTGATCCCGGTTCCATTCCGGCCGGGCCGCCGGCTCAGCCCTCCACGTAGCCGGCCGGGTGGCGCGCCATGCCGGCCCGGAAGAGGCCGCGGAGGCGCTGCAGGTCGGCGGCGGTGTCCGCGGTGGGCCACACCGGCGGGAGGATGTCCACCACCTTGCGGGCGTAGTCGAGCGCCACCGGGACGATCGGCACACCCGCGCCGGTGGCGATGCGGTAGAAGCCGGTCTTCCACTCCGCCACCGGCTTGCGGGTGCCCTCGGGCGAGACGCCGAGCACCCACTGCGGCCGCTCCCGGAAGCGGGCGATGGCCTGCTCCACCGTGCCGTGGGCGCTGCTGCGCTCGATCGGCTCGCCGCCGAGCCAGCGCAGGATCCCGGCGACCGGGAACCGGAACAGCGTGTGCTTGCCCAGCCAGCTGAGCCGGAACCGGATCGCGAACATCGCCAGGATGCAGATCGGGAAGTCCCAGTTGGAGGTGTGCGGGGCCACGATCAGCACGAAGCGCGGCAGTTCCGGCATGGCACCCGCGACGCTCCAGCCGAACAGGCCGAGCAGCCGGCGCGCGAACGCGGCGCCGGCGGCGGTGCCCCGGCCGGGGCAGCCGAGCTTCGGTTCCAGGGCGGCGGTCACGGCTCGCCGATGGGAGAGCCGGGGGGCGCGTCGGGCGCGGTCGGCAGGGTGGGCCCCTTGGTCGGGTCGTCGAGGAAGCGGCGGATATCGCCGGCGAGCGCAAAGGCCTGCGCCTTGTCCGCGCTGCTGGCGGCGGCGCGGAGACGGGTCGCCTCCAGCCGGCGGCGGAGCCCGTCGAGCTCCGCCAGTGCGACCGCACGCGCCTGGGGCAGCGCCGCATCGGCGGCGAGGCGCATCAGCCGCGATGCCACTACGTAGCGCACGGCCCGGGCGATCTCCGCCTGGTAGGCATCGCGCGGGGTGGGCCCGAATGCCGCGCCCACCACCGCCTGGACCACGTCCCCGAGACCCGGGGCGCCGGGCACCAGCGCCGGCTGGCTCACCAGCCGCGCCGCGCGCTCCGGCTGGAAGAGCAGTGACACCGTGAGGTCGGCCGCCGCCATCGCCGGGGTGAGCGGATCGAAGGCGAGGCCGGTGGTGCGGTTGAACAGCTCCCGGTGCGGGTCGAAGAGGAAGGGCCGCGGCGGCAGTTCCGCCAGGACGTCCTTCGGCAGCGCCAGCTCCGCCGGCGTGATGGTGCGCAGCAGCACGGCGAGCGCGCGCTTCTGGTCGGCGGCGGGCACGGGGGTGAGCGGCACCTGCTCGTCGCCCCGCGCGGCGTAGGTGTACGCACTGCCTCCTACCAGCTTGGCCGCCGCTTCCACCTGGTAGCGATGGTGGAGGTACACCGGGACCAGCACCTCCTCGAGCGTGGCCCAGGGTCGGCCGGCGCGGATGGTGGCGGCGCCGAAGTGGTGGAGTGCCGCGCGCCGCACCTTGAGGGTGCGGTCCAGCTCCGCCGCCGCGTCGGTGCCGTTGTCCCACAGGTGCGCCTGCGGGTGCACGCTGCCGGTGGGGCGGGCATCGCCGTCGGTGAGGAAGGTGATGCCGCGGGCCCGCGCGTCGCGCAGGATCCCGGCGAGCATCCGCTGCTCGGCGCCGGCGCCGGCGCCCGCGGGCGTGTCGCTGTAGCCGTAGGCGATCGCGACGCTGTCCCAGGCACCGACTCCCACGGCGTAGGCGCTGTCCAGGGAGAGGCTGCCGTCCTCCGCCAGCCGCACCAGCGGGTGGGGGTAGTCCATCACCGAGGCGCGGCCCTCCGCGCTCGCGATGTAGTTGTGCGCCAGCCCCAGCGTGTGTCCCACCTCGTGCGCCGCCAGCTGCCGGAGCCGCGCCAGCGACATGCTGAGCGGCCCGACCGGGTCCTCGTCCCCCTTCGGATACGGCGCCAGCAACCCCTCGGCGATGAGGTAGTCCTGCCGCACCCGGAGCGAGCCGAGCTGCACCGCGCCCTTGATGATCTCACCAGTGCGCGGGTCCACGACCGCGCCGCCGTAGCTCCAGCCGCGGGTGGCGCGGTGCACCCACTGGATGACGTTGTAGCGCACGTCCATCGGGTCGGCGCCCTCGGGGAGCAGCTCGACCCGGAAGGCGTTGCGGTAACCGATCGCCTCGAACGCCTTATTCCACCAGCGCGCGCCGTCGAGCAGCGCGGAGCGGGCGGGCTCCGGCACGCCGGGGTCGAGGTAGTACACGATCGGCTGCACCGGGTCGCTGAGGGGGGCGCCGGGGTCGCGCTTCTCGAGCCGGTGCCGCACCAGGAAGCGCTGCGCCACCGGCTGCCCGATGGGCGCGGCGTAGTCGGCGTACTCGATCCCGAAGTAGCCCGAGCCGGGATCGTTGCGGCGCGGGTGGTAGCCCGGCTCGGGCAGCGCCACGAACGAGAAGTGCTGCCGCAGCGTGATGGCGGTCGGCGTGGGGGTGACCTGCCGGGTCCAGGCGCCGGGCGGGCCGCCGGTGAAGGTAAGCGTGGCGGCGATCTCGGTGTTGCGGGGGAAGCCGCGGGTGTCCTCGAGGTACAGCGCGCTGCGGCTCGCGTCGGGGTTGTAGCTGCCCTGCCCGGCGCGCTTGAGCGTCGCGGCGACCTGGTTGATGTCCGACAGCACGAAGTCGGTGGCGTCGACCAGCACCCGGCCGCCGGTCGCGGCCTCCACCTTGAAGCCCCACAGCACCGACTGCGCGAACGACTGCTCCACCGCGCGCCGCTCGGCGGCATCGGGGGAATCGGCGCGGTAGTCGTAGTTGGGCTGCAGCAGGAGCAGCTTGTTGCCCACCCGGTCGAACCGCACGATGCGGCCGCCACCCACGCCGCTCCGGTCCAGCCCGATGTCGTTGGAACCCATGCCGGTCGCCAGGCCGGGCACCAGGATCAGTTCCTCCCCGGCCAGCGGTACCTCGAGGTAGAGCCGCCCGCCGCCTTCATCCCAGTAGAGAGGGAGGAAGCCGTCGATCCGGCGCATGCCGGCGACCTTGGCCTCGATGGTGGGCGGCGCGCCCTGGGCGGCGAGCGGGGCGGCGGCGCCCAGGAGCAGCAGGGCGAGCGACAGGCGGCGGAGCATCAATGCGGTCCGGGCGTGAGGGGTGCCTGACGAATGGCCTGGTACACCATGGCGCGGAGCCGGTCGGCGAGGTCCAGGCCGGGATTGGGGAGCAGCTGGGCCATGAAGACGACGACCAGCTCCTCCTTCGGGTCCACCCAGTAGTTGCTGCTGTAGGCGCCGCCCCAGCCGAAGCGCCCGGGGCTGCCGTACTCTGCCGCGCGGCCCGGATCCTTCAGGATCTCGAACCCGAGCCCGAAGCCGGTGCCGTTGCGGGCGTAGAGCGTGTCGATGTGGTCCATGGTCATCAGCGCCACGGTGCGCGGGCCGAGGATCCGGTGCCCGTCGAGCGAGCCGCCGTTGGCCAGCATCTGCAGGAAGCGGGCGTAGTCGCCGGCGGTGGAGACCAGCCCGGCGCCGCCGGAGTAGCTGACGCGAGGTCCATCCAGGTAGTCGCCCTGCCCGCGCGGCCCTTCGGGCGCCCGCACCAGGCCGGTGTCGCTCCAGGCGTACACCGTCGCGAGGCGGTTCCGCTCCGTGGCGGGCGGGAAGAACCAGGTGCTCCGCATGCCCAGCGGGGCGAAGATCCGCTGCCGGAAGAAGTCGGCCAGCGAGAGACCGGAGACCCGCTCCACCACGCAGCCGAGGATGTCGGTGTTGTAGCCGTAGGTGAAGCGGCCACCGGGTTGCTCCACGAGGGGCAGGTGGCTCAGGCGGTCGATGCTGGCGCAGATCGGTTCCTGCTTGTCAGCGAAGTACCAGCCGTAGCCCGCGGCGGGGCCCAGCCCCTCGGCGGCGTACTGGTCCTGCACCAGCGATTCGGTGCCGTAGCTGATGCCGGCGGTGTGGGTGAGCAGCTGGCGGATGGTGATCGCGCGGCGCAGCGGCACCAGGCGCGGGCCGCTGTCGCCCGGCACGGCCTGCTGCGCCCCGGCGAAGCCCGGAATCCACTTCGCCACCGGGTCGGAGAGGCGCACCACACCGTCTTCCACCAGCATCATGATCGCGACGCTGGTGACCGCCTTCGTCTGGGAAGCGATACGGAAGAGCGTGGAGACCGTCATGGCCCGCCCCGCCTCGCGGTCGGACCAGCCCCAGGCGCCGGCGTAGGCCTGCTGGCCGTGGCGCGCCACCAGCACCACCGCGCCGGCCACCTTGCCGCTGTCCACCGCCGCCTGCATCACCACGTTGATGCGCTGCAGCCGCTCCGGGTCGAAGCCGAGCCGGGCCGGCGGGGCGACGGGAAGCGCCTGCGCGGCCAGGAAGGTCGGGGGAGAAGCGAGGACGGCCAGCAGGGCCAGCGCGCGGCGCATGGTCGGGGTCCGTGGGAGGAGGAACAGGAGGCGGGTGTCGGGGGTCGGTCCCCAAGGTACGGGGCCGGGGCGCGGGCGGGGAGGGGGCTCGGCTGGACCCCCGTGCATCCGAACCCTAGCTTCCCCCGTAGGAAGAGTTGACCCCAACCGGACGCGACACATGATCCCCTCGGTCCCGGCCGGCACCCGCCCCTCCCGCCGCGGGTTCCTCGCCTCAGTGCTGGGCCTGGTGCTGCTGCCGCAGGGCCGGGCGACGGCCTCCGCGCTGCCCGCCCTGCGTGCGTGGTGCGGCGCGCCGGTGCGGCGCAACTTCGGCCCGCACCCGACGCCCCGCCCCGGCATCACCGGCGCGAAGGTGTGGACGGCGGAGCAGCTGGCCGACATGCCGGACCTGATCCCGCTGTTCGACAAGGTGCGGCAGATGCCCGAGATCGTGGACGGCATCCGGTGCCACTGCAACTGCACCGACCCGCCGACGTTCTACTCGCTCCTCTCCTGCTACGAGGGCGAGGCAATGTCCCGTTTCTGCGAGATCTGCCAGGGGCAGGCCAGCCTCGCCTGGCGGCTGCACCAGGCCGGCGAATCCCTCGACGGGATCCGCGAGGCCATCGACGCCCGGTTCGGGGACTCCTGATGCGCCTCCTCCGCGTGCTCCCGGCGCTCGCCGCGCTGGGCAGTGTCCTGCCCTTCGCCGCCGGCGCGCAGGTGAAGGCCAGCGAGGCCGCCAGCGTGAGCCAGACGGTGGACGGCACCGTGATGACGGTCGAGTACTCCCGGCCCCGTGCCCGGGGGCGGGACGCGCTCTTCGGGGGCGAGGTGAAGTGGGACGAGGTGTGGACCCCCGGCGCCAACTGGGCCACGACGCTCGAGGTGAACAAGGACGTCACCGTGGACGGGCACCCGCTCGCCAAGGGGAAGTACTCGGTGTGGATGGTGGTCCGCCCCGGCGACTGGACCGCGGTCTTCGACCCGCGCTCGCACCTCTTCCACACCCGGCACCCCGACTCCACGGACCAGCAGCTCCGCTTCACCGTGACACCGGAACAGTCGCCCTTCCTCGAGGTGCTGACCTGGTCGTTCCCGGAGGTGCGGGTCAACGGCACCACGCTGGTGATGCAGTGGGGCACCTACCGGGTGCCGCTGCACCTGGCGGTGACACCCTCATACCAGCAGACGGTGTCGAAGGACGAGGCGGCGCGCTACGTCGGCAGCTGGACCCTGCAGTGGAAGACCAGCAACTGGGGCGACACCACCAAGGTGGCCTCGTTCACGGTGACCCAGGTGGATGGCGCGCTGCGGGGAGAGTGGGTGGATGCCCCCTGGCCGGAGGCGGAGCCCTTCCTCCTGCTCCCGATCCGCCAGGGCTGGTTCAGTTTCGGGGCGGTGAGGGACGGCGAGCTCTACGAGATCTGGTCGGACATGGTCTTCGAGTTCCACGGCGATGCGGGGCGCGCCGCGAGCTACGACCTGCGCGGGGAGAAGGACGAGCTGATCGCGGCGGGCGCGCGCCGCTGACGCGCCCGGGTCAGACCGCGCGGGCGAAGTGCCCGCGGGTGAAGGCGCGGCCGGTGGCGCCGCGGATGGCGTCGAGGTCCGGCGCCCGGCCGGCCCCGAGCGCCGCGAGCGCGGAGGCCCAGGCGGCCGTGACCGGGGCCACCGGATCGCCGGGGACGTTGAAGACCAGCCGGTAGTGCCGGAACCCCGCGCGCCAGAGCGCCGGGAGGTACGCGGCGCCGCTCACCGGGCGGGAGTGCAGCAGCCGGTTGCGGCAGGCGGAGTCGGTCGCCACCGGGAAGGCATAGCCCGCCGGATCCGTCAGCTGCACGTCCACGTGGCGCTGCACGCAGAGGTCGCGGCAGGTGGTGGGCTCCCGCTCGAAGGCCGCCGACAGCACGCAGTGCTCCAGCGTCATCCCCTCCGGCCGGCCGTGGACGAACAGCTCGAAGCCCCGCCCGCCCCACGGCGCGGCCACCTGCGCCAGCTCCTCCCCCGTCAGCTCGATGGATGGCACCACCCGCCGCGCCCCCAGCCGGAAGAGTTCCGCCGCCGTGTGACTGTTGAAGCAGTTCACCGCGTAGTCCGCCACGACGTCCCGCCCCGCTCCGCCCAGCTCCGCCACCAGCCCCAGGTGCCCGCTCACGACCGGCAGCCCGAGTGCGAGCCACTTGTCCACCGTACGCCGTTCCTCCGGCCGCACGATGGTCGGGGTGCGGAGCCGGAGGGTGACGCCGGCCGCCCGCAGCTCCTGCGCCAGGGCGCGCACCCGGCTCACCGGGGGCGTCGGGTGGCGCAGGAAGAGGTCGAGGGACACCTCCCGTGCTCCCGCCCCCGCGGCGAGCCGCGCGTCGTCCAGCCGCCACACCTCCGCCACCAGCAGCGGTGCATCGTCGGTAAGCGGCGCGCTGTCCACCGGCGCCACACCGACCGCGCCGGCCACCGCCGCACGGCGGGCCGCGAGCCGCGCGGCCTCCGCATGCTCCCGCCGCTGGAGCAGGTCAGCCACCGCGGCCTGGCGCAGGTCGTTGAGCGCGCTCACCGGCAGGAACAGCCCGCCGGCAAAGGCGGAGAGGTCGAGCGCGCCGAGGGCATAGGGCGTCTCGCCCAGCCGGCCCAGCTGCTCGCGCAGCCGGGCGGCGTCGAGCGGGCGCTTCCCCGCGGCGACCAGCACCATGGAGCTCTCGACCGTGACTGACTCGGCGCCGTCGGTCGCGGTGAGCGCGAGCGGGGTGCCCGCGGTGCCCGCGAGCGCCAGGTCCAGCGGGATGCGTGGCACGGGGACGTGGCGTTCGACATCCGCAAAGGAGGTGCGGGCCCGCTCCAGCAGCCCCGCCTGCGAGGAGCGCACCACCACCCAGCCGGGCGGCACGTCACTGACCGCGGGGATCGCGACCCGGAGCCGTCCGCCGTGCGAGGGGAGCGCCCGTACCCGGCCCACGCTGAACCCGGTGTTGCCGCGCGCCGCACCCTCCGGATGCTCGAAGCCGAGCCCGTCGCCCGGCTCGATGGGCTGGGTGAGCGTCAGCAGCAGCTCCCGCCCCTCGTGCCCCACCACCGTGCCCAGCACCATGCCGCGGTTGTCCGGCTGGTCGCGGGTGATGTAGTCGCGCCCGGCGCGGCCGCCGTACATCCCGCCGGTGAACCCGCGGGAGAAGATCTGCACCAGCGGCTGCACCTCCGCCTCGGTGGGCGGGACCCAGTGTCCCGCGCGCAAGCGGTCGAGGAAGTCACGATAGGTGCGGGTGACGGTGGCGACGTACTCCGGCTTCTTCTTGCGTCCCTCGATCTTGAGGCAGCCGATCCCCACCTCGGCGATGGCCTCGAGGTGCTCGCCGGCGGCGAGGTCGCGCGCGGAGATGAGGTAGCCGCGGTCCAGCTCCTGGCCGGTCGTCACGTCGGCGAGGACGTAGTCCTTGCGGCAGCTCTGGGCGCAGGCGCCGCGGTTGGCGCTCCGCTCCGAGATCATCCCCGACATGAAGCACTGCCCCGAGTAGGCGATGCACAGCGCCCCATGCACGAAGCTCTCCAGCCCGAGGCCCGGCACCGCCGCGCGGATGGCGCGAAGGTCGTCGAGGGTATTCTCCCGCGCCAGCACCACCCGGTCCACGCCGAGCGCCTCGAGCACCCGTGCGCCCGCCGGGTCGTGCACGGTCATCTGGGTGGAGCCGTGGATCTCGAGCCCGGGATAGAGCGCGCGGATGAGCCGGACGGCGCCCAGGTCCTGGACGATCGCGGCATCGATGCCGAGATCCACGCACTCCCCCAGGTGGAGCAGCGCCTCCGCCAGCTCGGCGGGCTTGAAGAGGATGTTGAAGGTCAGGTAGATGCGCGCCCCGCGCGCATGCGCCAGGCGGCAGGCCTCGCCCACCTCGGCGAGGGTGAGCTGCGCGCCGTCGTCCCTGGCGTTGAACCGCTCGGCGCCGAGGTAGATCGCGTTGGCGCCATTGGCGAGCGCGGCCCGCACGGCATCGAGCGTGCCGGCGGGCGCGAGCAGTTCGGGAACGGGGCGCGACATGGGGGGAATCTACCACCCGGCCCGCGGGGGATGGGGCGGGGGCGCTACTTCCGGCGGAGCCACCAGAGCAATGGACCGGTCACCGCGACCACCGGCAGTGTGAGCGCAAAGAGGAAGGCGAGTGTCCGGGTGGGCCAGCCCCAGAGATCGCCGGTGTGGAGCTCCCGGTTCCACTGGCGCACCATGCGGTAGGCCAGCGGGGCGGTGCGGGTGGAGACATCGGCCAGCACGGCGGTCGTGCAGGGGTCGAGATAGACGGTGGTGCGGCCGGCGGGGGTGCGGTCGCCGGGGTAGCGCAGCACGACGCGCACCGGATCGCCGGCATGGCCCGCCTGGATCCAGGTGGCCGTGGCCCCGGGCTGGTCGGCCTGCGCGGCGGCGAGCAGGCTGTCGAAGCCCGCCGCCTGGTCCGGGGCGCAGCTGCTTACCGCGAGGCCCGAGCCGTTCGGGATCGGTGCGGCGCTCGTGACCCGGGCGGCGAGGCTGTACACCGGCGCCTGCCAGTGGAGCACCATTCCGGTCAGCCCGAAACACATCAGCGCAAGCCACGAATAGGCCGCCAGCGCGCTGTGCAGGTGGAACACGATCCGCCGCCCCGAGCCGGAGCTGACCAGGGTGAGGATCTTGCCCGGCCACCAGAGCACCAGCCCGCTCAGCGAGAGGAACAGCAGGCCCACCGCCGCCCAGCCGGTGATGCTCGACCCGAAGCTGCGGATCAGCAGCCGGGTGTGGAAGTCGTGCACCACGCGCAGTTCCCACACATCCTCGCCCTTGCCGAGCACCACCCCGCGATAGGGATCCACCACGAGGTCGGCGTCGGCGGTGTCGGGCCGGGAGAGCGTCAGGCGCAGGGCGCGGTCGGGCCGCTCGGGAAAGCGCACCGAGGTGAGGACGGCGCCGGGGTACGCTGCCTGCAGCCGGGTGGTGAGCGCCGCGAGGGAGAGTGGCGTGCCGGCGGGCTCGAGGTGGGTCAGCAGGGCGTTGGAGGCGTCCTCGAGTTCCGGCTGCACGGCGAGGATCGCCCCGGTGATTCCCAGCACGATGATCACCGGCGCCAGGATGGCGCCGATGATCAGGTGGGCGAGCAGCAGGGTCCGCCGGAGCGTCATGCGTTCGGGGGCCCGGAGAGACGGGTCAGGTGGTGCTGGCGGTGCTCCGCGTCATGCGGCGGAAGAGCCAGATGGCGAACCAGACCATCGCGCCGATGATCGCGAACTTGATGACCACGAACATCAGGCCGAACGCGATCCCGAAGAGCGGCAGCAGCAGCAGGCCGAGCAGCTTCCACAGGACCAGGCCGATCGCGCCGGCGGCGGCCAGGGCGAACAGGGGCTTCAACATGACCAGACTCCGTTGGGGACGCCCCCAATACGGAGGATTCGGCGTGAGGTGTCAACCTGAAACGTCGTGAAACAGGCGGAATTCGGTCAGGGAAAACGGGAACATCTCCTCCTCTATGATGAGCCGGACCCGGCTGCACTGGGAGGGGGGGAACCGGTCGAGCTTCCGATAGCCGATGGTCTGCCCGCTGGCGAGGGTGCGCCAGGCTTCCCCCTCCGTCCGTCCCTGCAGCCGGTAGCGGGCCACCGACTGCCCGCGGCTGATGTCCTCGCCGAGGGACGCGATGGACACCGTCCGGGGGCGGCCCAGGTCCACTTCCCACGCCGGGCTCCCGCCGGGGCGGGCGGGGCGGACCCGGCGCCCGTGGGTGAGGTCTTCGGCAAGGAGCGCGTCCACGCGGGCGCGGAAGGCGAGCAGCCGGTCCACGTCCGCCTGGTGGAAGAGGCCCTCGCGGGTGGGCGGGACGTTCAGCAGCAGCTTCGAGTTGCGGCCCACCGACTGGAAGTGAATGGCCACCAGTTCGTCCACCGACTTCTGCTTCCCGTCCTCCGCCGGATGATGGAACCAACCGGGCCGGAGGGAGACGTCGGTCTCGCCGGGGCGCCAGACACTGCCGTGCGGGTCGCCGTGCTGCAGCATGGCGATGATCTCCGGGCCATCGGCGCCCGGGTACGGCACCACCGCCGGGTCCACGGTGGACCAGTTGGGGTCGCCGGCGGAGCCGGTCTCGTTGCCGATCCAGCGCACGTCGGGGCCGGCGTCGGAGAAGATCACCGCGTCCGGCTGCTGCCGGCGCACGGTGCCGAAGGTGCGGGGCCAGTCGTACTGCTGGCGGCGGCCGTTGGGCCCCTCCCCGTTGGCGCCGTCGAACCAGATCTCCGCGAGCGGGCCGTAGCGGGTGAGCAGCTCGGTCAGCTGGGCGATGTAGAAGTCGTTGTACCGGGGGGAGTCGCCGTACACCGCCGCGTTCCGGTCCCACGGCGAGAGGTACAGCCCCGGCCGCAGTCCCTCAGCGCGGCAGGCGTCGACGAATTCCCGGACCACGTCGCCGTGACCGCCGCGGAAGGGACTCGCGGCGACGCTGTGCCCCGTGGTCGCGGTGGGCCAGAGGCAGAAGCCGTCGTGGTGCTTGGCGGTGAGGATCATGGCGCGGGCGCCGGCGGCGCGCGCGGCGCGGGCCCACTGGCGGCAATCGAGCGCGGCGGGCATGAAGCTGGCGGGGTCCTCGGTGCCGTCGCCCCACTCCCGGTCGGAGAAGGTGTTCACCCCGAAGTGCACGAACAGCGCCCGCTCGTCCCGCTGCCACCGGAGCTGCGCGGGCGTGGGGCGGGGGTGTTGCGGGGGGGACGGGAGCCGGGCGACGCGGGTCACGGCCCACGGCGCACCGGCGCCGAGGCCGGCGAGCCCGCCGGCGGCCTGGCGGAGAAAATCGCGTCGGGGCAGCGTCACGGTCACCTCGGGACGGTTGTGCGGCGGTCGGGCTGGCGCAAAGCGCCCGGGGGCGATGAACTTGCTGGCACATGCCATCCGCGCGTCAGCACGAGCATCGGGATTCGGCCCGGCGCGCCGGGCTGGTCTACGTCACCGACGCCTTCCTGGGGATCCGCCGCCGCCGCACGGGCAGCGGGTGGTCGTTCACCGCCCCCGACGGCCGGCTGATCACCGACCGGCTGGAGCGCCGGCGGCTCCTTGCGCTCGCGATCCCGCCGGCCTGGACCGACGTCTGGATCTGCCCCGACCCGTCGGGGCACATCCAGGTGACCGCGCGCGACGCCCGGGGCCGCAAGCAGTATCGCTACCACCCGGCGTACCGCGCCACGCGGGATCACTCCAAGTTCCGCCGGATCCTGGAATTCAGCGAGCGCCTGCCGCTGATCCGGGAGCGGGTGGAGCGGGACCTCACCGCCCGCGACCTCTCGCGCCGCCAGATCCTGGCCACGGTGGTGCGGCTGCTGGACCGCACCCTGGTCAGGGTGGGCAACGACGAGTATGCGCGGGCCAACCGCTCGTTCGGGCTCACCACGCTGCGGGGCCGGCACGTGCGGGTGCGGGGCCACGAGGTCCGGTTCAGCTTTCGGGGCAAGAGCGGCGTGCAGCATACCATCACGCTCACCGACCGGCGCATCGCACGGATCATCCAGCGCTGCCAGGACCTGCCGGGCCAGGAGCTGTTCCAGTACCTGGACGAGGAGGGCAGGCGCCAGGCGGTCTCCTCGGGGGACGTGAACGACTATCTCCGGGACATCGCGGGCCCCGGCATCACGGCCAAGGACTTCCGCACCTGGGCCGGCACGATGCTCGCCGCCCAGCAGCTGCGGGCGATCGGGGTGGTGGAGACCGCACGCGACGCCGAGCGGGCGATCCTCGCGGCCATCGACGCCGTGGCCGCGCGGCTGGGCAACACCCGGGCGGTCTGCCGGCAGTACTACGTGCACCCCGGGGTGCTGCAGGCCTATCGGGAGAAGGTCGTGGCGCCGCCGCCGCCGCCGCCCGCCGCCCCGCGGGAACGGCCCACCGCGGCACTCCGCCGGGACGAGATCGTGGTGCTGCAGTTCCTGCAGGGTCTCGAGAGCTAGCGCCCGGCTCCCGCGCGGCTCCCGCCGCGCGCCTCCGGTCAGGTCGCGCCGCTGCCGGCGTCGCGGCAGAGCGCGGTGTCGGCCAGTCCGGCGGCGCTGCCCCGGCGACAGTTGCGGAGGACGTACGGGTGCCGCGGGCCGATCCGCGACGCGAGCGCGGTCATCCCCTCGACATAGAGTGAATCCGCCCGCTGGCGCGCACCGCTGTCGGCCAGCACCAGCGCCAGCCCGATCTCCGCCCGGCGGCGGAAGGGATCCATCGGGTCGAGCCGGGCCCGCGCCAGCGAGTCGGCCTGGCGGAAGACCCTCGCCGCCTCGGGCGAGCCTTCGTCCCGCAGCGTGTGCCCCAGGGCGGTGAGCGTCTGCACCGTCACCGCCGGGTTGTCGCGGGCGCGGCCGCGCTGTCGCTGCGCCAGGGTGCGGCGGAACCAGCGTTCCGCCTCGGGCAGCTGCCCGCGGTTGTAGGCCAGGTTGCCCAGCGCCTGGGTGACGTAGGAGACGGCCGGGTGATCCGGGTCGAGCGTGCCGAGCAGGATGCCGAGCGCCCGGTGCAGCATGGAGTCGGCCTCGACGTAGTCGTTGCCGCGGCCGCGCTGGGCCAGGAGCTTGCCCAGCCCCGAATAGGACTCGCCGGTGAAGCGGTGCTTGGGCCCGAGGAGCTTCTCCCGGATGGCGAGCCCGCGGCGCAGGATCGGCTCCGCCTCGTCATAGCGCCCCGCCTCGCGCAGCATCACGCCCAGGTTGTCGTACCCGAAGCCGACGGTGGCGATGGTGTCGCCCCAGGCCGCCTGCATGATCCCCAGGTTCTCGCGCAGCACCGGCTCCGCCTCGGCGAACCGGCCGCTGTTGGCGTAGAGCAGGCCGAGGTTGTTGAGGGCGTAGGCGCGGTTGGGGTCGGTGGAATCGAAGGCGCGCCGCTCGATCGCGATCTGCCGCTTGTAGGTGGACTCCGCCTTGGCCAGCAGCCCCATGCGGGAGTACGCGATGCCGAGGTTGCCCATCACGCCGGCGAGGTCGGGATCGTCCGCCTTCCGGTACCTGGCCCCGATGTCCACGGCCTGCTGCCAGACTGCGGCCGAGGAGTCGGGCCAGCCCAGGTCGTGCATCGAGTTGCCGAGCGCGGAGTAGATGTCGTACAGGACGGAGTCGGGACTGCCGGCCCGCTGGTGGGTCGCGATGGCCCGGCGCAGCAGCTCCACCGACTGCCGGTAGTCGCCGCGGGCGGCCTCGATCCGGCCGAGCTGGTGCAGCAGCTCCGCCTGCAGCGCCGGCTGATCGCTGAGCGAGTCCACCTGTGCGATGCCCTTGGCGAGCAGGTCGCTGGCGGTGAGGTCCTTGCCGCCGTTGGTGACGGGGTTGCTGGCCCGGAACAGGCCGAGCAGGAAGTCGCGGGTGGCGTTGGCGCGGGCCAGCGTGGTGACCGTCTCCGCTCGGGCGTGTTCGGCCTGGACCCGCTGCCACAGCGCCACGCCGAGGCCGGTGGCCAGCGAGAGCACCACCACCGTCACCGCGACAACCAGCAGCCGGTTCCGGGCGACGAACTTGCGGAAGCGGTAGCCGGCGCCGGCGGGGCGGGCCTGCACCGGCTCCCGGTCGCGCCAGCGCCCCAGGTCGGCGGCGAACTGTTCCACCGAGGCGTAGCGCCGCTCCGGCTCCTTGGCGAGCGCCTTGAGCAGGATGGCATCGAGGTCGCCGGTGAGCTCCTCCTGCCAGGCGGTGGCGGGGCCCGTGGCCACGGCGCTCGGCCGGGGCGGCTCGACTTCCTCCACCCGCCGCGCCAGCTCGATCAACGGTGTCCCCGGCTCCACCGGGATCGGCAGCCGGCCGGTAAGCAGTTGGTAGGCGACCACGCCAAGGGAGTAGATGTCGGTGGCCACGGTGATCCGCTGCCCGCGCACCTGCTCCGGGCTGGCGTAGGCCGGCGTCATCACGCCGAGGCCGGTGAGCGTCTCTTCGCCGCCGGCGGCATCGAGCACCTTGGCGATGCCGAAGTCCACCAGCTTCGGCGTGCCGTCCGCCTTGACCAGGATGTTGGAGGGCTTGAGGTCGCGGTGGACCACGAGCGCCTGATGCGCGTGCTGCACCGCGCGGGAGATGCGGAGCAGCAGCTCCACCCGGGCACCGAGGTCGAGCCGCCGCGAGGCGCAGTAGCGGTCCACCGGCTCGCCCTCGATGTACTCCATGACGAGGTAGGGCGTGCCGTCGTCGGCGGTGCCGCCATCGAGCAGGCGGGCGATGCTGGGATGGGCCAGGTCGGCGAGGATCTGGCGCTCGGCCTTGAGCCGGCGGAGCAGCTCGGGGCCGGCGATCCCGCCGCGCACGAACTTGATCGCCACCTGCGCGCGGTAGGCGTCGTCGCTGCGGGTGGCGAGAAACACCGTCCCCATCCCGCCATGGCCGACCTCGGCCTCCAGCCGGTAAGGCCCGACCATCCGCCCGATCCACCGGTCCGCTCCGGTGCCGGTCGCGGCATCGAGCGCGTCGGACACCATCTGGCTCACCAGGCCGGCCTCCCCGACGGGGGCGTCGGCGGCCAGCAGCGCCAGCACCTCGGAGACGACGGCCTCGTCGTTGCCCGTGACCTCGCGGAGCCAGAGCTCGCGTGAGGCGGGTTCCTGGTCGAGCGCCGAGTGAAACAGCTCCTCGATGCGGCGCCAGTCGGCGTTAGGGGCAGGCACGGGGGCGATACTCCTTCGGAGATGGACCCTGGGGTCCCCACCTCAAGTTGCCAGTCGTGGGGACCGCTCGCCAGCCCGCCGTCATGAATCAGGCGCGCGGCGCATGGCATATACTCGTAGATAGCGCTAGCTTGGCCCGAGTTCCCTCATGTCACGTTCCCCCGACGCGGACCCGGGATGGAAGGCACCCCGCCGGAAGACGTCTCCCAGCTGCTGATGGACTGGAAGCGCGGCGATGCCCGCGCCATGGACCGCCTCATGCCCATCCTCTATGAGGAGCTGAAGCGGCTGGCGCGGCATCACCTGCGCGGCGAGTCGCAGGGGCACACCCTGCAGACCACCGCCCTGGTCCACGAGGCGTACCTGCGGCTGGTCGGCGCGGATGTCGCGTGGGAGGGACGGCGGCATTTCTTCGCGGTGGCGGCGCAGGTGATGCGCCGGGTGCTGGTGGATCATGCGCGCGCGCGGGGCCGCTCGAAGCGCGGGGGCGGGGTCGTGGCCGTGGGCCTGCAGGAGGACCTGGCCGCCGCGCCGGACCGGCCGGCCGACCTGGTGGACCTGGATGAGGCCCTCGAACGGCTTTCGTCGCTTGATGCGCGGAAGGCCCAGATCATCGACCTGCTGTACTTCGGTGGCCTGAGCTACGACGAGGCCGCCGCGGTGCTCGAGATCTCCCCCGCGACGGTCCACCGGGACCTGCGCCTCGCGCGGGCCTGGCTCTACCGGGAACTCGGCGAGGCGGGGAAGCATGGCGGTGGGCTGGGAGCGGGTTGAGGAGCTGTTCGAGGCCGCCCTGGCCGTGGAGCCGGCGGGCCGCGATGCCTGGCTGACCTCGGCCTGCGCCGGCGACGCCGAGCTGCGGCGCGAGGTCGAGGCCCTCCTCGCCGCCGACCAGGCCTGCGCCACCACCGACTTCCTGCAGGGGCGCATCTCAGCGGCGGTCGAGGCGCTGGTGGACAGCGCCGAGGCCTCCCGCGTGGGCGAGGTGATCGGCGCGTACCGCCTCACCGGCGAGCTGGGCCGCGGCGGCATGGGCCGGGTCTACCTCGCCGAGCGGGTGGACCAGCAGTACCGCGCCGAGGTCGCGATCAAGTTCGTGCAGGGCGGGTTCGCCAACCCGGCGCTGGTGGCCCGGTTCCGGTCCGAGCGCCAGATCCTCGCCGACCTCAATCATCCCAACATCGCCCGCCTGCTGGATGGCGGCACCACGCCCGATGGGACCCCGTTCCTGGTCATGGAGCGGATCGCCGGCGAGCCCGTGGATCGCTTCGCGGATGCCCAGCGGCTCGGGCTCCGGGAGCGGCTCGGCCTCTTCATGCAGGTGTGCCGCGCGGTGGAGTTTGCCCACCAGGCGCTGGTGGTCCACCGCGACCTGAAGCCCTCCAACATCCTGGTCACGTTGGCGGGCGAGGCCAAGCTGCTCGACTTCGGCATCGCGACCCTGGTCGATTCGTCCGGCGAGCAGGAGGAGACCACGATGCTCCGGGCGCTCACGCCGGCCTATGCCAGCCCGGAGCAGGTGCGCGGTGCCCGCGCCACCGTGGCCACCGATGTCTACTCGCTCGGCGTGGTCCTGTACCGCCTGCTGGCGGGGCGGGAACCGTTCCAGCTCCGCGGGCTGTCCCCCGGGGAATTGGAGCGGGTGCTCACCGACCAGGAACCGGACCGGCCCAGCGTGGCGGCGCGCCGCCCGCGCGAGGCGGGCGCCCAGACGCTCCCCTGGGCCGGCGCGCTGGCGGGGGACCTCGACACCATCGTGCTCCGCGCGCTGGGGAAGACCCCGGCGGAGCGCTACCCCTCGGTTTCCGCTTTGCGCGAGGACCTCGAGCGGCACCTCGACGGCCGGCCGGTGCTGGCCCGGCCCACCAGCGCCCGCTACCGGCTGGGCAAGTTCGTGCGCCGCTACCGCCGCGAGGTGGTGACGGGGGCGCTGGCGCTGGTCGCGCTCGTTGCCGTGTCCGTCTGGTACGTGACCCGGCTGGCGGCGGAGCGCGACCGTTCCCGGATCGCGGCCGCGGAAGCGGAGCAGGTCTCCGGCTTCATGACCAGCCTGTTCGCCGGCGCCGACCCGGGCACCAGCGGCGGGTCGGAGCTGAGCGCACGGGTGCTGCTCGATTCCGGCGTGGTGCGCATCAACCGGGAACTCGCCGACCAGCCGCTGGTGCGCTCGGCGCTCAAGCAGACCATGGCGCGGGCCTATCTCAACCTGGGGCTCTGGACCCAGGCCGACCGGCTCGCGCGCGAGGTGGTCGCCACCCGCCGGGCGGCGCTCGGGCCGGAGGCTCCCGCGACCCTCGGGGCCGAGATGCTCCTGGCGGAGGTGCTCGACCAGCGCTCGCTCCCTGACTCCGCGCGCCTCGTGGCGCTCGGCGTCCTGGCGCGCCGCCGGCCGGGCGGGACGGTAGCCGACACCGGCATTGCCGCCGCCCAGGCGCAGGTTGCGTTGAGCGACCAGAAGCTGGGCAACTACCTCGAGGCGGACACGCTCTTCCCGCTCGCGCTGCACACCTGGCGCCGCTGGGTCGGCGCGTCGCACCCGCGCTACCTGTCCACCCTCGGGGACTACGCCGGCTTCCTGTTCGAGAAGGGCGACATCGTCGGCGCCGACTCGCTGCGCCGCCAGCAGCTCGCCGGGCTGCTCCAGGCGCTCGGGCCGATGCATCGCGAGATCGGGCCGGCCTACGGGAACCTCGCGCTGGTACAGGAGCGCCTGCGGCGGCCGGCGGCCGCGGAGTCGCTGTACGGCGAGGAGATTGCCCACACCAGCCGGCTGTACGGAGACACCTTCCCCGCACTGGCCCCCGCCTACCTGGGGCTGGGACGCAACCTGAGCCGGATGGGACGCCTGGCGGAGGCGGAGTCGGCCACGGTGCGCGCGCTGCAGCTCGACCAGTCCGCGTCCGGCGGCCAGCCCAGCCGCGACGTCGCCTATGACCTCCGGGCGCTGGCGGAGGTGCAGCGACTGGCGGGGCGGCTGCCGCAGGCGGAGACGAACTACCGCGCGGCGCTCACGATGTACCGCCCGCTCACCGACCCGCACGAGGTCACCCTCGCGATCCCCCTGGCCGGGCTGGGGATGGTGCGGCTGGCCCGGGGCGACGCGCGCGAGGCCGAGGGGCTCTTCCGCCGGGCGCTCGGCATCTGGGAGGCGATCGTCACCCCGCCGCACATCCGCCTGCCGATCACCCGGAGCCAGCTGGGCGCGTCACTCCTGGCGCAGGGGCGGCTGGCGGCGGCGGAGTCGCTGCTGGTCCCGGCCTGGAGCGTCATTCAGCAGGACTCGCTGGTCCCTGACCTGGAACGGGCTCACGCCCGGGGCTGGGTGCTGGACCTGTTTCATGCCCAGGGCAGGTCGGCGGACAGCCTGCGGGTGGCAAATTCCCCCGATCGCGGAGCGGAGGAAACGACCAGCTGACCGCGGCTCCTCCTGCCCGCCAATCAATCCCAACCCGTTGTGAGTATGTGACTTGGCTGGTGTGATCCAGGTCACACAATCCCCCATGAGGGGATTTCCTCCCTGTCGGCGCTTTCCTGCCTGTCACCCCTCAAGCCATTCAGGCCTTCTCCCATTGCCCGCGTCGGCCGGCGGGGACGGGGTGCTAGCCCAGGAGGAAGGACCATGCAGACCAGGTATGTGGCCCGCGCAGCGGCGGCCGCGTTGGCCTTCGCGGCCCTCGCGTGTGGCGGCGGGAGCGACGGGACCGGCCCAGGTGGTGGCAAGACGGCGGGCGAATTTCTCGCCGGCCTGCCGAGCTGGGATCAGTACTCCCCGCCGGGAATCGTGACGGATTCGACGGTGGACAGCACCCGGACGCCGGCCGCCACGCGCGACACGGTGGGCAGCGTCACCACGGTGGACACTGCCGGTGCAGTCACCACCCGCTCGAACGTGGTGTACGCCTGCACCGATGTGCCCTACACCCTGAGCAAGAACCCGCAGCAGATCGTGATCTACAACCCGGATCAGGACATCCTCTTCCCGGGCGCGATGATCCAGGGCAAGAGCCACGTGCTGCAGGCGGGGTCGTTGAAGGGGATCACGGTGCGGGAGCGCACGCCGATCAACGTGTCCATTCCCGGGTTCAGCTTCCCCAGCGGCTCCAACTTCCGCGCGGTGGACACGGTGGACCAGGCGCACGTGGCCCAGGCCATCGGCAGCATCGTGGGCAACTATACCGCCGGCGGGCTGCAGGCGCCGACCGCCAGCACCTTCGAGATGCGGACCTACAACTCGGAGAAGGAATTCGCCCTGCAGGCAGGGCTCTCGGGCAAGTACCTGGGCTTCTCCGCCAAGGCCAGCGGCAGCACCAGCCGCAACTCGTCGGAGACGACGGTGGCGGTGCAGTTCTACCAGCGGATGTTCGACGTGGTGGTGGCCGCCCCGCCGACCCCGGCGCAGTGGTTCACCAGCGGCTTCACGCCGGCCAAGCTGCAGGCGCAGATCGACGCCGGGTTCATGGGCCAGGACAACCCGCCGATCTACATCTCGCAGGTCACGTATGGCCGGAGCATGATGTTCACGCTGACGTCCACCGCCAGCGAGAGCGAGATCCGGGCGACGCTGAACGCCTCCTACAAGTTCGTGACCGGGCAGGCGGGGCTCAACCTGAGCGCGCAGCAGCACGAGATCCTGGCGCGCTCGCGCATCGCGATCACCTCGATCGGCGGCAACGACTCCGCCACGATCGCCATGATCCAGAGCGGCGACTGGAAGGCCTACTTCACCCAGAGCGCCCCGTTCAGCACCGCGGCACCGCTCTCGTACGTCTTCAAGAACGTGAGCGACGGCAGCATCGCGAAGGTGACCGAGGCCACGAACTACTCCATCCGCAGCTGCCAGGAGTTCAACGCGCTGCCGGGCCAGTTCGTGTTCGACCCGACGCAGAGCATCACGACGCCGGTGACGACGCCGTTCGAGACCCGGCTGGTGGACGTCAACGGCGACGGCAAGATGGACCTGGTGTGGAACCACCGCGACGTGACCAACAACCAGCTGGCCTACTCGCTGGGCCAGGCCAATGGGACGTTCGCGGCGGCGGTGGTCGTGAGCCACCCCGACACCGCGCCCGAGGGCTGGGGCAACTACCAGTTCGCGATGGGCGACTTCAACGGCGACGGCATGACCGACGCCGTCTGGAGCAATCGCGGCACGATCAACAAGAGCTACGTGGCGCTCTCGACCGGCAGCGGGTGGACCTTCGGCCCGGCGCAGCTGCGCCCGGAGGGGGGCTGGGGCGGCTACGACCTGCTGGTGATGGACACCAACGGGGACCACAAGGACGACCTGGTCTTCAACGAGAAGAGCACCCTCAACAGCACCTACGTGAACCTCTCCAACGGGGACGGGACGTTCGACATGTCGCACCCCGCGTACAAGCCGGCCCCCGGTGGGTGGACGTCGTACGCGGTGTTTAAGGGCGACCTGAACGCCGACGGGCGCGGGGACCTGATCTTCAACACCGTGGGCCCGAACACCGCGAACTACCTCTACACCGGCCGGTTCAACGCCGACGGCCTGACCTACGTCCTGGCCGGGGCGTCGGGGCACCCGACCGGCTGCTGCTGGCAGAGCTACCAGCGGATCACCGGCGACTTCAACGGCGATGGCAAGACCGACATGTTCTGGTCCAGCGCCGCCGCTGGAGGCCGCGCGCTGCACGGTGGCCTGGCCAACGGGAGCGGGGGGTGGAATTACCTCGTGCCTTACGTGGTGGTCCCGCTGGAGAGCGGCGGCAACTTCACCGCCTACGTCGGGGACATTGACGGCGACGGCTACTCCGACGTCATCTGGAACCAGCTCGGCGCCACGACCAACAAGATCCAGATCGGGCGCGGCAAGAGTGATGGCCGGCCGGAGATCTCGCCGGCGGAGCAGGTGCACCCGGCGCAGACCAACTGGAGCCAGGCCGCCACGATGGTGGGTGACGTGACCGGCGACGGCCGCGACGACATCGTGTGGGTGATCCCGGGCGCCTCCACCCAGGTGTACGTGGCGGAGGCCCAGCCGTAGGACGGGCCGGGCGGGCCGGGGGACCGTGCGGCTGGCGGGCCCCCGGACCGTGCCGCGGGTGGATGCAGGGCAGCAGCGTGTGACCGGTGGCCGATTCATGACAGCGCGGATGAGGGGATCCTCCCCGAATCCGCGCTTGTCTTGCTGGACACCCCTCACGCGACGACAGGCCAATCCCAGCGCCCGCGGTGGCCGGCGGGCTCGGGGGTGCATCACCAGGAGGACGAACGATGACCAGACCATGGATGCCGCGGCTCGTGGCCGCGACCTTCGTGCTGGCGGCCCTCGCCTGCGGCGGGAGCAGCGACAGCACCGGGCCCGGGGGTGGGAAGACGGCGGCGGAGTTCCTCTCGGGGCTGCCGAGCTGGGACCAGTACTCGCCGCCGGGGGTGGTGACCGATTCGACGGTGGACAGCACCCGGACCCCCACGTCGGTGCGCGACACGGTGGCCAGCGTGACCACGGTGGACACCAACGGCGTGGTGACCACCCGCAGCAACGTGGCCTACGCCTGCACCGACGTGCCCTACACCCTGAGCAAGAACCCGCAGCAGATCGTGATCTACAACCCGGACCAGGACATCCTGTTCCCGGGTGCGCTGATCCAGGGCAAGAGCCACGTGCTGCAGGCGGGGTCGCTCAAGGGGATCACGGTGCGGGAGCGGACCCCGATCAACGTCTCGATCCCCGGCTTCAGCTTCCCGAGTGGGAGCAATTTCCGCACGGTGGACACGGTGGACCAGGCACACGTGGCCCAGGCCATCGGCAACATCGTCGGCAACTACACCGCCGGCGGGCTGCAGGCGCCCACCGCCAGCACCTTCGAGATGCGGGCCTACAACTCGGAGAAGGAGTTTGCCCTCCAGGCCGGCCTGAGCGGCAAGTACCTCGGCTTCTCGGCCAAGGCGACGGGCAGCACCAGCCGCAACTCGTCGGAGACGACGGTGGCGGTGCAGTTCTACCAGCGGATGTTCGACGTGGTGGTGGCCGCCCCGCCGACCCCGGCGCAGTGGTTCACCAGCGGCTTCACGCCGGCCAAGCTGCAGGCGCAGATCGATGCCGGGTTCATGGGCCAGGACAACCCGCCCATCTACATCTCCCAGGTGACCTACGGCCGCAGCATGATGTTCACCCTCACCTCGACGGCGAGCGAGAGCGACATCCGGGCCACCCTGAACGCGTCGTACAAGTTCGTGACCGGGCAGGCGGGGCTGAACCTCTCGGCCCAGCAGCATGAGATCCTGTCACGGTCGCGCATCGCGATCACCTCCATCGGCGGCAACGACTCCGCGACGATCGCGATGATCCAGAGCGGCGACTGGAAGGCGTACTTCACCCAGAGCGCCCCGTTCAGCACCGCGGCGCCGCTCTCGTACGTCTTCAAGAACGTGAGCGACGGCAGCATCGCGAAGGTCACGGAAGCGACCAACTACAGCATCCGCAGCTGCCAGGAGTACAGCACGCTGCCGGGCCAGTTCCTCTTCGACCCGGTGCAGACCATCGCCGCCCCGGTGACGACGCCGTTCGAGACCCGGCTGGTGGACGTGAACGGCGACGGCAGAATGGACCTGCTGTGGAACCATCGCGACGCCAACAACAACCAGCTGGCCTTCGCGCTGGGTCAGGCCAACGGCAGCTTCGCTTCCCCGGTGGTGGCGAGCCATCCGGACACCGCGGCCGAGGGCTGGGGCAACTACACCCTGCTCACCGGGGACTTCAATGGCGACGGCAAGACGGACGTGGTGTGGAGCTTCATCGGGGCAGTGAACCGGAGCTACATCGCCCTCGCCACCGGCAGCGGCTGGACCTTCGGCGCGGCGCAGACCCGCCCCGAGCTGAACTGGGTCAGCACCCGGGCACTGATTGCGGACACCGACGGCGACGGCAAGGACGACCTGGTCTTCAACTACCTCGGCAGCCAGAACCATGTCTATGTCAGCCGCTCCAACGGCGACGGGACCCTGGACATGTCGCACGGCGTGGTCGTCGCCCCGATCACCGGCAACTGGGCGCCGTACACCGCCTACGTCGGGGACCTCAACAACGACGGTCGCCAGGACCTGTTCTGGAACACCAATGCCAGCGTGACCAGCAACTGGAGCTACTCGGCGCGCTTCAACGCGGATGGCCGGACCTTCACCATGCTCAGCGGGCAGCAGCACTACACCACCTGCTGCTGGCAGGGCTACCAACGGCTGGTGGGGGACTTCAACGGCGATGGCCGGACCGACCTCTTCTGGTCCAACACCGTCGGGACCGCGCGGGCGCTCCACGGCGGGCTCGCCAACGGGAGCGGGACCTGGAACTTCCTCAACCCCTGGCTGGCGATCCCGCTGGAGAGCAGCGGCACCTTCCTCGCCTACGTCGGCGACATCGACGGCGACGGCCTCTCCGACATCGTCTGGAACCAGCTCGGCGCCACCAGCAACAAGGTCCAGACGGCCCGGGGCAAGAGCGACGGCCGGCCCGAGATGTCGCCGGCGGAGCAGGTCCACCCGGCGCTCACCAACTGGAGCCAGGCCACCACGCTGATGGGCGACGTGAACGGCGATGGCCGGGACGACATGGTGTGGGTGATTCCGGGGGCCACGGTGCAGGTGTACGTGGCGGAGGCCCAGCCGTAACGCGGAAGGAGCGGAACGGGTACCGCAGGGCGCCGGGGGAGCGGAGGACCGCTCCCCCGGCGTCGTGTCACTGGTAGGAGACGCCGAGCTTCTGCAGGGCCTCGGGGGGGCAGCCCTGCCATTCCATGACGAACTGGTTGCCCTGGTACTGCAGGTCCTTGACGCCAAGCTCGCTGGAGAAGAAGCCGCTGGCGGTCAGGTCGCGGAAGCGGTTGAAGAAGGCGACGCCCTGGCTCATCTCCGGCCGCGCGGTCTTCGGCCAGGCGATGTCGTCGAGGATGGCGCGCCGGCCGGCGTCGGCGAGGTCGATGAACTCCTGCCCGTTGCGCTCCCGCGCCTCGGTGTCGAGCCAGGCGAGGCCGCCGCGGATGGCGGTCCGGCTGCCCTCGTTCTCGCTCAGGATGAAGTCCATGAACTCCGGCACCCCGGCGTCGATCGCGCCGCCGGAGCGGCCGTCGCGGGGGATCACCAGCTCGGCCAGCATCCGCACGGTAGCGTACTCGTGCGGGGTGAAGAAGGCGGGGGTGAAGTCGCCGGCGGCCAGGGCGGTGCGGGCCGCCCCGGCGGCGCGGGCCACGTCGTGCGGGGTCAGCCCCGCGGCGAGCAGCGGGATGCCGGCCAGGGCCTGCAGCGCGTCGCGCCGGTTCATGTCGCTCACAGTTCCCCCCGCTTCATCGCCCGGGTGATGTAGTCGCTGGTCCGCATCGAGAGGGCCAGGATGGTCCAGGTGGGGTTCTTGTCCGCCTGGGAGACGAACGGCCCGCCGTCGGTGACGAACAGGTTCTTCACGTCCCACGCCTGGCAGTTGCCGTTGAGCACCGAGGACGCCGGGTCGGCGCCCATGCGCACGCAGCCCAGCTCGTGGATGATGGAGCCGCCGCTGGAGATGCCGTAGCCGTCCTCCTTCGACGGCATGTCGGACCAGACCTCGCCGCCCATGTCCGCGATCAGGCTGCGGAAGGTCTGCTGCATGTGCCGCACCTGGTTGATCTCGTGGTCGCTCCACTTCCAGTGGAAGCGCAGCACGGGGATCCCCCACTGGTCCACCACGTTCGGGTCCAGCTCGCAGTAGCAGTCCTCGCTGGGGATCTGCTCGCCCCGGCCGGAGAAGCCGACGGTGGAGCCGTAGTAGCGGCGGTAGTCATCCTTGAGCTGGCGGCCGTAGCCGCCGCCGGAGGGATAGCGCTGGATCCCGCCCATGAAGCCGTAGGAGGGCTGCCCCAGCCCGCCCCAGATCTCGATGTGGTACCCGCGGGGGAAGTCGAGCTTCTTGTTGTCCAGCCACCAGGGCATGTAGAGGTGCGCGCCGCCCACCCCATCCTCGTTGTGGGGGACGTGGTCCACCATCCGGGGGATGAACCCCGCGACATCGGTGCCGGTGGTGTCGGTGAGGTACTTGCCCACGGTGCCGCTGGTGTTGGCGAGCCCCTGCGGGAACCGGGCGGAGCGGGAGTTGAGCAGGATGCGGGCCGACTCGCAGGCGCTCGCGGCGACCACCACGATCTTCGCGTCGATCCGCTTCTCGGTGCGGGTGGCCTTGTCGATGTAGAGCACGCCGTCGGCGCGGCCGCGCGCGTCGAGGGTGACCTCGCGCGCCATGGCGTCGGTGATGAGCGTCAGGTTGCCGGTCGCCAGCGCCGGCAGCACCAGCACGTTGGTGGAGCTGAAGTTGGCGTTGACCCCGCAGCCCCGGTTGCACTGGCCGCAGTAGTGGCAGGCCGCCCGGCCGTTGAGCGGCTGGGTGATGATCGAGAGCCGCGAAGGGATGCAGGTGACGCCCTGGCGGTCCGCCGCCCGCTTGATCATCAGCTCCCAGCAGCGGGGCTTCGGCGGCGGCATGAAGATGCCGTCGGGATGATTCTCCAGCCCTTCGACGCTGCCGAAGATCCCCACCAGCCGGTCCACCTCGTCGTACCACGGCTTCACGTCGTCGTAGCCGATGGGCCAGTCCTCGCCCAGGCCGTCGCGGGACTTGCCCTTGAAGTCGTGCGGGCCGAAGCGGAGCGAGATGCGCCCCCAGTGGTTGGTGCGCCCGCCCAGCATCCGGGCCCGCCACCAGTCGAAGCGCTGGCCTGGCGCCCGGGTGTAGGGCTCGCCGGCGACGTTCCAGCCGCCGATGCAGGCGTCGAACTCGCCGAAGGGACGCTCCGGCGTACTCGCGCCGCGCCGCGGCGACTGGTACGGCCAGGTGAGCATCTTCGAGTCCTTGGTGTTGTCCCACATGCCGCCGGCCTCGAGCAGGGCCACCCGGGCGCCGGCCTTCGTGAGCATGTACGCCGCCATGCCGCCACCGGCGCCGGAGCCGATGATGCAGACGTCGTAGGGATCGGTGCGGGCAGCGAGGTGGGCCATGGCGGGAGATCGGAGACGGGAGATGGGCGACGGGGATCGAGCGCAATCTCCCACCCGCCGGTGGCCCCGTCAACCGCCGCGGGCTACTCCATCCGGCGGTACTGCCGGCGGAACTCCATGGGTGGGCCGAAGGTAGTGACGCTCACGAACACGACCATCCGGCTGCCGTCGAGCCCGGTGCCGTAGCTCTCCCGCACCCGCCCGCCGCCATCCACCCGGTGCTCCACCACCAGCTGGTCGTCGGCCCAGTGGACGTGGGTGCGCACCCGTCCGGTGGCGCCGTCGGAGTCGGCGGCGGTGGTCTCGATCGTCGCGCCGATGGGCCAGCGCTGCTCGACCCCGCTCGAATCGACCAGCACCAGGGCCTTCCCGTGGCGGTCGATCGTCACCCGCACCGGCGCAGCGAAGGCCAGGCGCAGCGTCTGCCGCTGACGGAGGAGGTCGCGTTCGGAGACGTCGCGCCCGCGGGCCCGGCCGCCACCCCACCCCCGCCCCGGTTCCCGCCCGCCGCGCTCACCCTCGCCGCCCATCCCTCCCGGGGGCCCGCCCGTCGAGGCGCCCTGCGCACCGAGCGCGGGGATGAGCAGCGCTGGCATCGGCGGCAGGCTCTCGGGCGGTGGCACCACCAGTTCCCAATGGCCGTCGGGGCGGGGTTGCTGCGCCGCGAGTGGTGCGGCGAGGAGGGGCAGGAGGAGGAGGACGGGGCGGGCGTGGGGGAGGGGCATGCGGACCATCCGGGCCGGGAGTCGGGGCGCCCGGACGGGCCGCCCCGCTGGGAGGGACGACCGCCGCCGGCCGTCATGCACCAGCGCGGCGGCGCGCTATTCCCCGGCGCAGATCTGGCGGGCCTCCGCCAGTCCCGCCGCGGGGTCCCGCGTCGGGATGAACTCGTGCGCGATCCAGCCGTCGAACCCGGTGTCGGCCAGCGCCCGGGCGATCCCGGCGTAGTTGAGCTCCTGGGTGGGGTCCAGCTCGTGGCGGCCGGGGTTGCCGGCGGTGTGGTAGTGCGCGATCCACTGCCCATGGTCGCGGATGGTGCGGATCACGTCGCCATCCATGATCTGCATGTGGTAGATGTCGTACAGCAGCCGCACCCGGGGGCTGTTGACGGCGTACATGAGCTGCAGCCCGAAGGCCATGTGGTCGCCCATGAAGTCGTGGTGATCCACCTTGCTGTTGAGCAGCTCCAGGCAGATCGTCACGCCCTCCTCCTCCGCCAGCGCCTTCACCCGGTTCAATCCCTCGACGCAGGCGTCCAGCCCCGCCTCGTCGGAGCGGCCATCGCGGTTGCCGATCATGGCGATGACGTTGGGCACCGCGAAGCGCTTCGCGGCCGGGATGGTGCGCTCCAGCTCGGCCAGCAGCACCGGGTGGTGGGCCCGGTCGTTGAGCCCGGTGCGGATGAAGTCGCGCCGGTCGGTGGGAAAGCCCATCGAGCAGATGAGCCCCGCGTCCTGCGCCAGGGGCCATTCCTTCTCGGTGAGCAGGTCCACCGCCCCGAAGCCCAGCCGCTTGACCAGGGGGAAGAACTCGGCGTCGGGCACGCCGGCGAAGGGCCAGCGGCACACCGACTGGCGCAGCCCGGTGGGGGAGGCGGCGCCGCGTGCAGCCGGCGGGAGTGGCGGGCCGGCCCAGGCCAGGCCGGCCATGCCCAGCGCCCCGGCGCGGAGCGCGTCGCGGCGGGAGACCGGCCCGCTCACTGCGGGCTCACCAGGAACTCCGCCACCTTGCCGTCGGGCTCGCGGTACATCAGCGCCCGGACGCCCTGGGTCTCGAAGGCGAGGTCCACCACCGCCACCTCCATTCCGCCGCGCTCGGTCCGCACCCGGACCGTCACCTCGGACGGCTCGCCCAGCTGGGCCAGGCGCTCGGACGCCGCCGCCAGCCGTGCCGGGGAGAGGAACCAGCTGTACTCGTCCGTCAGGTTGGCGCGGTCCACGGCGCCGGCCTGCAGCGCGTGGAACATCGCCCACGCTGCCTCCTCGGCGGTGGGCCCGCCGATCGCCGGGGGCGGCGGCGGCTCGCTCGGCGGCACGCTGTCGGCCTCCGCCGCTTCCGCCGGAGGCGCCGCCTGGCCGAAGACCAGCGCCGAGGCGGCGCGGCCCACCGCGCCGGCAGGGCCGCCGGTCTCGCTGCTGGAGAGCACCACGATGGCGGAGTGGTTGCCCGGGACGAAAGTATTGCCGGCGATGAAGCCGCTCACCGCGCCGCCGTGCGAGAGCGTCAGCCACCCGTTCCGGTGGCTGAGGCTCAGCCCGCCGCTGTAGCCGGAGTTGCGCCCGTCGGCGAGCCGCCGGGGCGTGGTGAGGAACTGCCAGCTCGCCGGTTTCACCACCTTGCCCGACATGAGCGCCAGGTCCCACGTCGCCAGGTCGGCGGCGGTGGCGTAGATGCCGCCCGCCGCGCCGGTCCAGCCGGCCGCCTCGGGCGTCGAGGGCTCCAGCGGGCCCAGCGCCCAGAAGCCGTACCCGCGCGCGATGCCCGCCGCCATCGGGTCCGGCTCGAAGCGGGTGTGCCGCATGCCGAGCGGGCGGAAGATGCGTCGCTCGAGGAACCGGCCCAGCGGCATGCCGGTGACCCTCTGCAGGATGCCACCCAGCACCAGGAACCCGGTGTTGCTGTAGGACCAGCGGGTGCCGGGCTCGAAGTCGAGCGGGAGCGTGGCGTAGGTGCGGATGATCTGGTTGGTGGTCTCCGCCTTCGCCATGCGGCGGTCCACGAAGTCGAGCGGGTAGTAGTCGGGGTACCCGGACACGTGGGCCACGAGGTCCCGCACCCGGATGTCCTTCGCCCGGGTGAGCTGCGGGTACCACTTCGCCACCGGGTCGTCGAGGGAGAGCTTCCCCTCCTCGACCAGGAGCAATGCGGCGACGGTGGAGAACTGCTTGGTCACCGAGCCCACGGCGAAGAGGGTCGTGTCGGTGACCGGCTCGCCGGTGGCGAGGTTGGCGACGCCGTAGCCCCGCGCCAGCACCACCTGGCCGTCGTACACCACGGCCACGGAGAGGCCGGCGACGCTGCCTTCGTGCTGCAGCTGCTCGATCAGGGCATCGAGGCGCCCCGCAAGCTCGGCGGGGGTCGGGGGGGTGGCGGGAGTGGCCTGCCCCGCGAGCGGGGTCGCAAGCAGGGCGGCGAGGAGGAACGGCCGGATGGGCAGTCGCATGGTCGGGCGCCGGGATGGCGGCGGGACGAAGGGATGCGGCAACGTACCCGCGGGCT
Source organism: uncultured Gemmatimonadaceae bacterium (assembly GCA_964647615.1). Classification (GTDB taxonomy): domain Bacteria; phylum Gemmatimonadota; class Gemmatimonadetes; order Gemmatimonadales; family GWC2-71-9; genus JADJOM01. The sequence goes on from CAZYIV010000005.1 coordinate 49,787, forward strand.
CCCGGGCCGTCCAGCGCCCGCGCGGTCTAGCGCGCCGGGGAGCGCCCGAAGACGCTCGCCAGTCGCTCCGCCAGCTCGGTGAGCACCACCGGCTTGAGCAGCACCTCCCGCACCCCGGCCTCGGCGAGGTCGCCGGCGGCGAATTCCTCGACGTGTCCCGTGGTGAGGATGACCGGGAGGTCGTGCCGGAGGCGGACCAGGTCGCCCGCCAGCTCCAGCCCGGAGCGGTCCGGCATCGAGTAGTCGGTGATCACCAGGTCGAAGGCCTGGGGGTCGGCCCGGAACAGCGCCAGCGCCTGGCCCGCCGTCGTGGCGACCGTGGCGTGATACCCCAGCGCCTCCAGCCGCCGCTGCCCCAGCCGCGCCAGCGCGGGCTCATCATCCACGAACAGGACCCGCTCCCCGCCGCCCGGCGTGAGCTCGGGTTCGACGTGCACCGGCTCCGCCAGGGCCGCCTCGATGGCGGGAAAGAAGCAGCGGACCTCGGTGCCCTGTCCCACGGTGCTGCTGAGGCGCACCGCGCCCTGGTGGCTCTTGAGGATGCCGTGCACCATCGCCAGGCCGAGCCCGGTGCCCGAGCCGGGGGACTTGGTGGTGAAGAAGGGATCGAACACCCGGCTCACCACCGCAGGGTCGATGCCGGTCCCGGTGTCGCGCACGGTGATGAGGGCGTACGGCCCCTCGTGGAGGTCGGGGTTGGCGCGGGCCATGCTGTCCCGCACCTCCAGCGGCTCCACGACGATGCTCAGGGTGCCGCCCTCGGTCATGGCATGGGCCGCGTTGGTGCAGAGGTTCATCAGCACCTGGTGCACCGCGGTCGGATCGGCCATCACGGCGGGGGCGTCGGGCCGGACCAGGGTCCGGATCTCGATGCTCGCCGGCAGCGTGGCCCGGAGCAGGCTGAGCACCTCCGCCACCTGGTCGCCCAGGCGGAGCGGCTGCCGGCTGCCATCCGACCGGCGGCTGAAGGTCAGGATCCGCTCCACCAGCTGCCGGCCCCGCTCGGCGAAGGCCTGCAGCTGGGCGAGGTCACCCGCCTCCTGCCGGCCCGCGAGCGGCGGGGCCAGCAGCTCGGCGTAGCCGATGATGCCGTTGAGCAGGTTGCGGAAGTCGTGGGCGATCCCGCCCGCGAGCGTGCCCACCGCCTCCAGCTTCTGCGACTGCCGCAGCTGCTCCTCCAGCTCCCGCCGGCTGCGCTCCGCCTCCACCCGGGCGGTGATGTCCACCAGCGAGGCCAGGATGAACAGCCCCTCCTGGGTGACCACCGGGGTGAGGCCCACCTCGAGGGGGACCTCGGTGCCGTCCTTCCGCCGGCCATGCAGCTCCCGGCCGGCCCCCATGGCGCGGACCTTGGGGTCGGCCAGGAAATCGGTGCGATCGCGAGCGTGGTGGGCGTGGAACCGCGCCGGCACCAGCAGCTCCACCGGCTTGCCGAGGAGCTCCTCGCGGGAATAGCCGAAGAGCCGCTCCACCTCCCGGTTCACCAGCACCAGGTGGCCGGCGGCATCGCACATGAGGATTCCGCTGGGGGACGACTCGACGGCGGCGCGCAGCCGCTGGTCCGATTGGGTCGAGGGGTCGTTAGTCATTTCCGGCGGGGGGTGGGTGTCTGCCGAGGGGGGGCGGGCTCCCGTCTGCCCAAGCTATGACCAACCTGAGACGCCGCCAAGAGGCCGGAATCCGGTCGGACCCGGTCCGGCATGGCATGGCGCCGTTCTGGGGCGCAACGGCGTGCGCTCCGCCCGGCGCCCCGGCGTCGCCACCGTCAGAGGGATCTTGACGGCGTCATTTCGGCGGCGGATCATATCGCCTACCGTATTCAGAATCTGAGGCCCGAGGGACCGTCCCACCGGCGGGGGGGTGGGGCTGTTTCTGTTGGTGGCGCTGCCCATGCTCCTCCCACCGGGCCGCCGGTACGACACCCCCATCCCGGGCGCGCGATGCGTCCGGCCGTGATGCAGGGCCCCTCGCACTCGCTGACGGTTCACCCGCAGGTGGAGATCCCGGTATGGCAAGCTGGCAACGTTTGGTACGTGCGCTGACCGGCACGGGCCTGCTCCTGGTGCTCGGCTGGGCACCGGCGACGGCGCAGACGGTCCGCGGCACGGTCACGGATTCGAGCAGCCAGCGCCCCCTCGAGGGCGCGCTGGTGACGGTGGTAGGTACCGGCAAGCGGGCGGTGACCCGGGCGAACGGCGGCTACGAGCTGGCCGATGTCGCGGCCGGGACGATCACCCTGCGGGTGCAGATGATCGGGTACGCCCCGGCGCTCCAAAGGCTGGCGCTGGCGGCGGGCGACGAGCGCACCCTGGATTTCGCGCTGGTGCTCAAGCCGATCGAGCTGGAGGAGCTGGTGTCCATCGGCTACGGCACGGTGAAGCGCGACAACCTCGCGACCGCCGTCAGCACGGTGAGTGCGGAGGACATCGAGGGGCAGGCCAACGCCAGCCCCGACGCCACCCTGCAGGGCCGGGCGCCGGGGGTGCAGGTGATCCAGAACGCCGGCAACCCGGGCAACGCCGTCAGCGTGCGGGTGCGCGGCTCGGCCTCGATCAACGGCAACAACCAGCCGCTCTACGTGGTGGACGGGGTGCCGGTGATCTCCGAGGACCTGTCCCAGCTCGGACTGGGCGGGCAGGGCCTCCGCGCGATCACCGGCCTCTCCCCCGACGACATCGCGACCATTGACGTGCTGAAGGACGCGGCGGGGGCCTCGATCTACGGCTCGCGCGGCTCCAACGGCGTGGTGCTGATCACCACCAAGCGGGGCCAGGAGGGGAAGGGGGAGGTCACCTTCAACTCCTACTACGGCACCCAGAGCCCGGCGAAGAAGCTGCACCTGCTCAACGGGCCGCAGTACCTGACCTACATGCGGGAAGCGGCGGCCAACGACGGCTACGATCCCGACGACTGGTTCCCCGCCACCGGCGCCAACACCAACTGGCAGGACCAGGTGATGCGGAGCGCCCCGATCAGCGGCGCCGAGATCGCGGCCGCCGGCGGCACCGACCGGATCCGCTACCGGGTCTCGGGCAACTGGTTCGACCAGAAGGGCATCGTGATCACCTCGGGCTATCGCCGGATCGGCGGCAGGGCCAACCTGGACTTCCAGGTCTCCCCGAAACTCTCGGTCTCCACCGGCCTGGCGCTCACCGGCGAGCGCAACGACCGCATCGAGGCCGATGACAACCTCGAGGGGATCGTGGGCAACGCGATCGCCCATGAACCCTACTTCCCGGTGCGGCAGCCGGACGGGCGCTACACCAGCATCGCCGACGGCATGGCCTACGTGAACACGGTGGACCTGGCGGCGCACAACACCACCCAGGCGCTGACCAACACCGTCCTGGCCAATGGCGAGGCGCGTTACGACCTGGGCGGGGGCCTCCGCCTCACCGGCCGGTTCGGCGTGGATTTCTACAGCCTGACCGAGACCCAGTACCAGTCGCCGCTGGTGCCGGGCTCCGACGGCGCCAAGTACGGCGGCGTGGCCAAGCGCGGGTACTCCAACGGCCGGCGCTACGTCTTCGACGCCTTTCTCAATTATGACCGGGCCTGGGCGGGGCGGCACGAGCTGAGCCTGACGGGCGGGTCCAGTTACGAAGCCGAGAACCGGGACAACAACTTCGTGCGGGGCGAGCTGCTCACCGACCCCAAGGTGCACGAGGTGAGCAACGCCACCAACGCCACCCAGTTCTCCGGCACCTTCGCCGAGCGGCGGCTGCAGTCGTTCTTCGGCCGGGCCAACTACACCCTGGACGGGAGGTACCTGCTCGGGTTGTCGTTCCGCGCGGACGGCGGCTCGCTGTTCGGGCCGGACAACCGCTACGGCCTCTTCCCCGGCGCCACGGTGGCCTGGGTGATGAACCGGGAGGGCTTCCTGGCCAACAGCCGGTCGGTGAGCCTCCTCAAGCTGCGCGGCAGCCTGGGTCGCACGGGCAACCTTCCGCTCGGCGACTATCCCTACCAGGGCACCTACTGCACCTCCAACTACGGCGACGAGCCGGGCTACTACCCCTGCAACATCGGGAACAACGCGCTCAGGTGGGAGAAGACCACCCAGCTCGACCTCGGCTTCGACCTGGAGTTGTGGAACGGGCGGGCGGCGATCTCCGCCGACTGGTACCGCAAGAACACGAGCGACCTGCTGCTCCGCCGGCCGATCCCGGGCAGCAGCGGTTTCACCTCGTTCATGGACAACATCGGGGCCATGACCAACAAGGGCGTGGAGCTGGTGCTCACCGCCGTCCCGGTGCAGCCCACCCGGGCGGACGGCCTCCGGGTGGTGACCTCGCTCAACCTGTCGTTCAACCGGAACCGGGTCACCGCGCTGTACAGCAACCAGCCCTTCTCGATCGGCTACTACGAGATCAACCGGGTGGCGGTGGGGCACCCGCTGGGCGAGTTCCACGCCTACAAGTTCCTGGGCGTGGACCCGAACACCGGCGACGCGCTCTACAAGGACCGCAACAACGACGGCCTGCTGACCCCCGCCGACCGGACCTTCGTCGGCAGCCCCTGGCCCGACTACACCGGCGGCCTGACCACCACCGTCAACTGGCGCCGGTTCGACCTGACCGGGTTCTTCCAGTTCAGCCACGGCGGGAAGGTGTTCAACGGGATGCGGGTGTTCTCGGATGACGGCGGGTACAACTACGACAACAAGTTCGCCAACGTGCTCAAGCGATGGCAGAATCCGGGCGACCGGACCAACCAGCCCCGCGCCAGCTTCGACGGCGTGAGCGACGCGCGGGAGATCTCCTCGCGCTACATCGAGAACGGCTCCTACCTCCGGCTGCAGGACCTCTCGCTCGGCTACCAGCTGCCGGAAGCCGTGGCCGCCTCGATGCGCATGAGCCGGGCCCGGGTGTACGTGCGGGGGCAGAACCTCTTCACCAGCACCGACTACTCCGGGTACAACCCCGAGGTCAACAGCAACGGCTCGACCGCCAACGCCGAACTCGCGACCGACTTCTACGCCTACCCGGTGGCCCGCACCTGGTCCTTCGGTGTCCAGGCGGGGTGGTGACCATGACGACCCAGACTCCGATGTTCCCGAAAGGCGCCCGCATTTCTCCGCGCTCCGTCCTCGTCCTGGCGGCCACCCTGGCGCTCGGCGCCTGCAGCAACGCCCTCGACACCAATCCCCCGGACGAGCTGTCCAACGACCAGGTCATCAAGACGCCGGGCGGTGCCCGCGCCGCGCTGGCGGGGGCCTACGCCGCGCTGCAGGACGTGTATTACTACGGCGGCAGCTTCGTCCACTTCGGGGACCTGTACGGCGACAACGCCAACCACACCGGCACGTTCGTCAGCTACCAGCAGGCGGCGCAGCACGACCTGCCCGCCGACAACGACGACGTGAACGGGATCTGGAACCACATCTACGAGGCGATCAAGCGCGACAACGTGCTGATCGAGAAGGTGCCGGCGGTCACCGGGTGGGACGACCCCGCCGAGCAGGACCAGATCCTGGCCGAGGCGTACTTCCTCCGGGCGCTCAACTACCACAACCTGGTGAAGTACTACGGCGGGGTACCGCTCCGGCTCACGCCGGTCACCGACCCCAACGCGGCCAGCGACCTGGCCCGCTCCACCGAGGCCGAGACCTACGCCCAGATCCTGGCCGACCTGGCCGAGGCCGAGACCCGGATGCAGAACAGCACCAGCCCCGACAACCACGCCTCGCTGGGCGCGGTCGAGGCGCTGTACGCCCGGGTGTACCTGTACCAGGGGAATTATGCCGGCGCGCTGGCCAAGGCGCAGCAGGTGGAGGCGCTGGGCTACACCCTCGCCCCCAACTACAGCGACCTGTTCGACAACGACGCCGTGCAGACCCCGGAGAACATCCTCAAGCTGACATTCAACCTGAACCAGTACAATTCGCTGGGCTACTACTGGCTCTCCGACCTGCTCGACACCGGGGCCGGCCGCTTCGAGTTGGGCCCGACACAGTCGCTGATTGACGCCTACGACACCCTGAGCAGCGACACCCGGCTGCTGTGGAACATCCAGCCCGACCCGTCGGGCGGGGGGTACGTCGAGGGCACCCAGGGCGGCGGCTCCTACGGCTCCAAGTTCCCGACCCCCAACGGGGCCGAGGACTTCCACATCCTGCGCTTCGCGGAGATGCTCCTGATCAAGGCCGAGGCGTTCGCCCGCGCGGGGCAGCTGGACAGCGCGGTGGCCAACTACAATCCGATCCTGGCGCGCGCGGGGCTCGACACCGACACGCTGGGCACCGACATCAACACCCAGCCGGAGATCCTCGCCCGGATCGATACCCAGCGACGGCTGGAGTTTGCCGAGGAGGGCGACCGCTACCCCGACCTGGCCCGGTCCGGCCAGGCAGTGGCGGTGCTCGGCATCCCCGCCGTCCGGGTGCTGTTCCCGATCCCGCAGTCGGAGCTTCAGGTGGCGCCCAAGGTCACCCAGAACCCCGGCTATTGATCCGGCCGGCAGCAGACGCACGCGGGGGGTGGCGCCATCGGCGCCACCCCCCGCGTCGTTGCTGCGGCCGGCGTCAGTCGGCGAGCAGCTGCTGGAAGAACTTCTGCCGTACCTTGGCCACCTTGGGCGCCACCACCGCCATGCAGTAGGGCTGGTTGGGGTTGCGGCGGTAGTAGTTGTCGTGCGAGGCGTCGGCGGGGTAGAACGCCCGGAGCGGCGCCACCTCGGTGACAATTGGGTCGTCGTACAGCCGCTGGGCCGTCAGCTCCGCGATCACCGCCCGGGCGTCCTGCTCCTGGGCGGCATCGTGGTAGAAGATGGCGGAGCGGTACTGGGTGCCGACGTCGGCGCCCTGGCGGTTGAGGCTGGTCGGGTCGTGGATGGTGAAGAACACCGCCAGCAGGTCCCGGTAGCGGATGACCGACGGGTCATAGGTCACCTGCACCACCTCCGCGTGGCCGGTGGTGCCCTCGCAGACCTGGCGGTAGCTCGGGTCGGCGACGTGGCCGCCGGCGTAGCCCGACTGGACCGCGCTGACCCCGCGGAGCTGCTGGAACGCCGCCTCCAGGCACCAGAAGCAGCCGCCGGCCAGGGTGGCGAGTGCGGTGGCCATTCAGGCGGTCGCCCCGACGGCGGCGAGCGCCGCGGCCGCCACCTCGCCGTCCTGCACCGAGGTCATGCCGCTGATCCCGAGCGCGCCCACGATCTCCCCGCCCACCTTCACCAGCACCCCACCCTCCAGCAGCAGCGTGTCGGGGAGCGAGAGGAAGCCGGGCCGGCCACCGGCCAGGCTGTCCTCCAGGACCTTGGTGGAGCGCCGCATCCGGGCCGCCGAGCGGGCCTTGAGGATCGCGATGTCCTGGCTGCCCGGCTGGGTGCCGTCCATGATCTGGAAGAAGAGCAGGCCCCCCGCCGGGTCCACCACCGCGGTGGCGATGGTGGCGTGGCGGGCCCGCGCCACGGCAATGGCGGCATCGGCGAGGGTCCGCGCCCCCTCCAGGGAGAGGGCGCGGGTCGTGGTGGTCTCGAGCATGGAGGGAAGTTTACCGCACGTGGCGGAACGTCAAGCCACGCACCGCCAGCGACATCGTGGAGGCATTCACCCGGTACTTCCTGGCCAGCGCCTTGATCAGCGTCCCCTTCTTGTACGCGGCCCGCGCCTGGCGGACGATCGCCTCGGTCAGCTTGGCCTGGAGGTTCTTGCTGCCCTTGCGGCCGGCGGCCCCGCCGTAGCGCTTGGGCTGGCGGGTGGCGGAGAACCGGGTCAGCATGTCGGCGCGCTTCGCCTTGCGGCGGGCGGGCGCCTTGGAACGGGTGCGGGTGGCCATGGTCTCGGGGGGTTGGTGTGGGACTGGCAGTCAGGGGCCGGCCGGCGGACGCCGGCCGGGAACAGCGGTGTCAGGGCTGTCGGCGATCAGGGCGATCGAGATGACTGGACCACGCCCGCTCGGCGCCCCACGGAAGGTGCGGGGCGACGGGCTCGGGAGTGCATGGCGTGCCACCGCCGATCCTGGGCGGCCTGCGCCCACCCCGGCGATCCTGCCAGGGCTGGCTGCTGCGGGCGTTGAAGGCATGGAAAAAAGTTAGGCATGGCGTTCCCCGGCACAAGGTCTCCCGTCACCGGGCCGGGCGCCCGCCGGCCGGGGCGGCTCACCGCATGGCGCTCTCGCCCCCGTCCGGGCCATAGAAGAACACCCAGACCGCCAGGTCGTCGGTGAACTCCTCGAACCGGTGGCTCCGCCGGGCAGGCACGAACAGGACATCCCCCGGCCCGAACGCCATCCGCTCCTCCCCGTTCCGGAACCAGCCGCTTCCCCGGGCCACCACATAGACCTCGTCCCGGGTGTGGGGGGTCTGGGGGTCGGTGCGCTTCGGGGCGTAGAACCCCACCTCCAGCGTGCCATGCTCCAGCAGGACGGCGTAGTGATCGCCGTAGGGGCCCGGCATCCGGGAGAGCGCCTGGGCCATGGTCAGGTGAAAGGGGGTCATGGCAGCCTAGAAGTGGTCGAGGTCATGGCCGATCACGGTCCGTCCGGTGAAGCCACCCTGCCGCACGCCGGCCAGGAGTTCGTCGTCCTTCCCGCGCATCCGGACGATGTGGTACAGCACCAGCACCCCCGGCCGCGCCCGGCTGGCCAGCTCGCCCAGCTCCACGTCGGAGGTGTGGAACGACTTCATGTACTGGGGCCAGAGGTTGCCATCGGGGCGCTCTTCCGGCACCAGCCGGGAGAGCGGGTAGCTCTCGTGGATCAGCACATCCACGCCGGTGGCCGCCCGGACCAGCGCCTCGCTCGGCCGGGTGTCGCCCGAGATGACCACCGATTTCCCCGGTCCGTCGATCCGATAGCCGAAGGCGACCTTCCAGGTGCCGTGGGGCACCGGGATGGCGGTGATCTTCACGCCGGCCGAGTCGTAGACCACGCCGCCGGCGGTCTGCTCGTGGACGGCCACCCGCTCCCCGCCGGGGAAGTCCCGCTCCAGCCCGTGGGTCCGGATGTCGATGTCCTCGCTCCACGCGGCGAGGATGTGGTCGGTCATCGCCTTCGTTCCGGGTGGGCCGACGATCTGCAGCGGCAGGTGCCGGCCCATCACCCAGGAGGTGAGGATGACATCCGGCAGGCCCAGGGTGTGGTCGCTGTGCAGGTGGGTGACGAACACGCGGGTGAGGGGGCCGGCCCGGACCGGGAGGCCGGCGGCCACCATCTGCCGCATCACGCCGGGCCCGGCGTCGAAGAGGAAGATCCGGTCACCCACCACCACCGCGGTGGCCGGGCCCTGGGCTGTCGGGTCGGGGTAGGGGTTCCCGGTGCCGAGCAGGATCACCACCGTGGAATCGGCGCCGGCCGCGGCGGCGGGTGCCGGAGCCGGAGCGCAGGCGGTGAGGGCGAGGGCGAGGACGAGCGGCAGCAGCATCGGGCACCGACTCCTGTCGTCCCGGGCGGCGGCCGGCCCGGGAACGGGACGCGAGGAAGGGGAGCGGCGGGCTAGTCGAGCAGCCCCAGCACTTCATACGCCGCATTGCGGCCGTTGATCCCGATGACGCTCCCGCCGGGGTGGGTGCAGGCGCCACAGAGGTACACCCCGTCCATCGGGGTCTGGTACGCCAGCCGATGCTCCCACATGTACGGCGGGAGGCACTCCCCCTGGAAGATGTGCCCGCCGGTGAGGCCCAGCCGCGCCTCGACGTCGGGCGGGCCGAGCGTCTCGCTCGCGAGGACGGCTCCGGGGAGGTTGCTGCAGAAGCGGCCGATCGACTCGAGCACCAGGCGGCCCGCCGCCTCGCGGTGGTCGTCCCAGCTGCCGCTGGCGAAGGTGTGGGGCACGTACTGGGAGAAGACGCTCATCACGTGGCGGTCGGCGGGGGCCACCGAGGGGTCGTAGGCGGTCTGCAGGTACACCTCGGTCCAGACCCGGGCCGGGAGCCGGCCCGCGGTGGCGGCGGCCTGCCCGGCGCGCCACTCCTCGCGGCTGAGCGGGGTGTTGATCGTGGCGAGGTGGTGCGGCATCCGGGTGCCGGGCCGGGCGGTGAAGTCGGGCAATTCCCGCAGCGCGGCGTTGACCTTCACCGTGGCGCTCTTCATCGGGATGGACTGCACCCGCGCGGCCCAGGCGGCGTCGGCGTGGGGGCCGAGCAGCCGGAGGGTGGCGACCGGGTCGGCGTTGCTGATGACCACCGGGGCGGCGATCCGTTCGCCGCCCGCCAGTTCCACGCCGGCCCCGGGGACGATCCGCCCCACCGGCACGCCGGCGGCCACGGTCGCGCCCGCCTCGACGGCGGCGTCGTGGATCAGGAACGACACCATCCCCATTCCGCCCCGCACGTAGCCCCAGGCGCCGGGCTCCCCGTGGTCCAGCCGGCCGCAATAGTGGTGGAAATAGATGGACGCGGTGCCGGGGTCGAACGGGCTCGCGCTGGTCCCCACCACGCCCTGGCCCATGTAGGCCAGCTTCATCCGCTCGTCCACCAGGTAGCGGTCGAGCAGCTCCGCCACCGACCAGTCGTACAGCAGGCCGATCGCATCGCGGTCGTGGCCCAGCCGCCGCTCGATCTCCTCGCGGCGCGGCGCCCGGTGCAGCCAGGTGTCGCGATCGTCCAGCGGGCGCAGGGCGTAGACCACCTTCTTCATCAGCCCGTGCATGTCGTGCCGGCCCTGCACGTCGCGGGGCGAGAACCGGCGCAGTTCCTCGTCCGCGCGATACTCGTCGTCCCACAGCTGGATGCTGCTGCCGTCGTCGAAGGGCACGAAGTAGCCGCCCGACGCCGGGGTCCAGGCGTAGCCCCGCGCGACCAGCCGCAGCTCGTCGATCACCCGCGGGTGGAGCAGCCCCACCACGTAGGCGCAGGGGGAGACCCGGTAGCCCGGCCAGGTCTCCTCCAGGGTGCAGGCGCCACCGACCCGCTCCCGCGCCTCGAGCACCAGCACCCGCTTCCCCGCGCGGGCCAGGTAGAAGGCGCAGGTGAGGCCGTTGTGCCCGGCCCCGACGATGATCGCATCCCACGACCGGCGCGCGAGTTCCGCCGCCGGGGCGGGAAGGCCGACCTGACCGAGCACGGACACGGCGGAAGGCGACATGAGAAGTCCGGGATGGGTGATGCAGTTCGGGGCGGCAGCAATTTCCAATTGACAGCGCGGGACCACGACCTATCGTGGAAGCAGCCCACCGCAGGGAAGGAGGGCCCCGGGCCGCCCGGCAGGGAAACTACCCCGCCCGCGGCGCCCCGCCATGGATACCGCCTCACAGCTCACCAGGTGACGGGACTGCGCCTCGCGCCCGTCCCGTCGGACACTCGAGCGGACGCACGCACCCGCGTGGCCGCGCTCGCACCATGCGGCACGACCGCCGCCGCCCTCAGGGCCGGGCCGGGGCCGGAGCAGACGCTCCCGCCCCGGCCCTTCGCGTTCACGGTTCTGGAATGTAGGTCCGGTACCAGTCCAGGTACTGCTGGTACCGGTGCCGCTGGTAGCTCGGCTTGCCCAGCCCATGATACTGGCCCGGGTAGATGACCAGCTTGGTCGGCACGCCGAGGCTCCGGAGCGCCTGGTACATCTGCTCCGAGTTGAGCAGCGGGACGTTGAAGTCCTTTTCGCCGCAGAGGAAGAGCGTTGGGGTGGTGATCCGGTCGGCGTGGAGGAAAGGCGCCGACAACTTGATCCACAGCGGCGTGTTCTTCCACGGCGTGCCCAGTTCCGCCTCGTACTCCCGCACGTACTGGTCGGTGCCGTAGCCCGCGAGCACGTTGGCGATGCTGGCGCCGCTGGTCGCCGCCTTGAAGCGCTGGGTGCGCCACAGCAGCTGGTCGGTCAGGATGCCGCCGTAGCTCCAGCCGCCCACGCCGAGCCGGTCCGGATCCGCGATACCCTGCTTCACCGCGTAGTCCACCCCCGCCAGCACGTCCTGCCCGTCCTTGTTGCCCCAGTCGGCCCAGATGGCGAGGGCGTACTTCTGCCCCCGCCCCGAGCTGCCGCGCGGGTTCATCGCCACCACGGCGTAGCCGTTCGCGGCGAGCAGTTGCCAGTAGAAGTCGAACTCGCGCTGGTACTGGGACACCGGCCCGCCGTGGATCGTCAGGATCGTGGCGTACGTCCGGCCCGTCCCGTGGTCGAGCGGCCTCACCAGGAAGCCGTGGACCTCGGTGCCGTCGGCGCTCTTCGTGGTGATGTCCTCCACCGGGGCGAGTCGCAGGGTGGCGAGAAGGGAGTCGTTCTGGTGCGTCAGCTGCCGCGGTCCCCCGGGCTCCAGCGCGTACACCTCGGTGGGCCGGCCCGGCGTGGCCATCGTGAACGCCACCCGGTCGCCCCGGCCGAGACTGAACTCCTCGACCACGCCGCCGGCGCCGGCCAGGCGTTCCACCGCGCCGCCGGCGGCGGGGACCCGCGCCAGATACCAGGAGCGGTCGTCCTCCAGCAGGAAGTAGAGCTGCTTCCCGTCCGCCGACCAGGCGGGGTGCATCGCCCAGCGGTCCAGGGCCTTGATCGGCAGCGAGGCGGGCGCGGTGCCCGCCCAGTTGGTGGTCGCGAGGGTGGGGCCGGCGTAGTAGATGAGGGAATCCGGCCCGCCCTGCAGGTAGGCCAGGGTGTGGGCGTCGGGGCTCCACGCCGCCGGGCTCTCCCAGTCGGGGCTGGCATCGGGGCCGCCGAAGCTGGTCAGCGCCCGTGGCAGCGCACCGCGCTCCGCCGGCATCACCCAGAGATCGTAGTTGTCGCCCCGGTCCGGGTCGGTGCCCACCCGCTTGCTGGCGAACGCCAGGTAGCGCCCGTCCGGCGACCAGCTGGGCAGCGCCTCATCGAAGGCGCCGAAGGTGATCTGCTCCGGCTTCCGGTCCGCCAGGGCAAACAGGTACAGATGGCTGCGCTTCCGGCGCACGTAGCCGGTGTAGTCCTCCTTGAACCAGAAGCGCTCGATCACCAGGGGCTTCTCGGTCTCCTTCCCCGCGCTGTCCCGCGTCACGATCGCCGGCGCACCCGGCTCGACGCCCTCGTCCGGCAGCGGCGCCGGGGCGACGTCGGTGACCTCCACCGAGTCGCCATCCTCGATCACCAGTGCCAGCCGGTCTCCCGCCGGCGACCAGGCATAGTCGGAGACCCCGGTCGGCACCTCACTCACCTTCTCCGCCTCGCCGCCGGCCCGGGGCAGCAGCCACAGCTGGTCGCTGTCGTGCTCGTCGCCCCGCCCGGAGAGGAACGCGAGCCAGCGCCCGTCGGGGCTCCACCGCGGGGTGTGCTCGCTCTCCTTCGGCGTGGTGGTGAGCCGCAGGGTGGTGCGGCCATCCCAGCTGGTCATCCAGATGTCGCTGGAGAACTTGTCGTCGGTGGTGTCGGTGGTCCGGACGGTGTAGGCCACCCACTGCCCGTCGGGGGAGAGCTGCGGGTCGCTGACGCCGCGGAGGGCGGAGAGGTCCGGCAGCGCGATCGGGCGGGGCTCGGTGGACTGGCCGGCGAGGGGCGCGGCGGCGAGGAGGCACAGCAGGGAAAGGCGCATGGGCAGTCGGAAAGGGAGATTCATCTTGGCGGTACGGCGGGGGGGCGGCAAGGGGGACCGGTGCGGTTGCCGCCTGCAACCGGGCGGCGTACGTTTGCCGCCCGCGTCAGCCGTGACCGTCCTCTCCCGCCCCCGAGCCGCATGCCGCCCCTCCCCGCCGTCCTGGTTGAAGCCTGCGTCGAGTCGGTGGCCGGCGCGGTCGCGGCGGTGGCCGCGGGCGCCCGACGGCTGGAGCTCTGCGCCGGGCTGGCCGAGGGCGGGGTGACGCCCAGCCTGGGCCTGGTGCGGGCGGTGCGGCGCCGGGTGGAGGTGCCGCTCCATGTGCTGGTTCGGCCCCGGCCCGGCGACTTCTTCCCCGACGACGGCGATCTCGAGGCGATGCTCACCGACCTGGCCGCGCTGCATCGCGAGGGGGTGGACGGCGCGGTGCTCGGCGCACTCACCCCCGCCGGCGAGGTGGATCGCGGGTTGCTCGGCCGGTTGCTCGCCCGGGCGCGGCCGATGAGCGTCACGTTTCATCGCGCCATTGACCGCACCCCCGACATCGCCGCCGCCTGCGCCACCCTCACCGAGCTCGGCGTGGACCGGGTGCTCACCTCCGGCGGCGCCCCGACTGCGAGCGCCGGGGCAGTGACACTCGCCGCACTGCAGCGGAGCTTCGGCGCCGGCCTCGTGATCCTGGCGGGCGGCGGGGTCCGGCACGAGCATGTGCGGGCGCTGGTCAACGACAGCGGCGTGCGGGAGGTGCACCTCGGCCCCCGCCGCCCGGACGGTGGCGGGCTCGACGCGGCGGAGCTGGCGGCCACGGTCGCCGCCCTCGCCGGGTGATCCTCCGCCGGAAACACCGGGCCGCAGCGCGCCGTACGGCCCCCACCCTCAACCAAGGCCCACGCTCCATGCCGATGCTCCGCCGCGCCGCGCTCACCGCCGGCCTGCTCGCCATCGCACTGCCCCTCGCGGCCCAGTCCGCCCCCGACAAGGACGCCATCCTCGCCGTGACCGCGCGGCTGTTCGACGGCATGCGCGCCGGCGACAGCGCCATGGTCCGGTCCACCTTCCACCCCAGCATCTCCTCCGCCAGCGCCTTCATCCGGCAGGGCACGCCGACGGTGCAGGTCGAGGAGAACATGGACGGCTTCGTGAAGGCGGTCGGCACCCCGCACGACAAGGTGTACGATGAGCGCGTGGCCAACCCGGTGGTACAGCAGGATGGCAACCTCGCCGCCGTCTGGATGGACTACACCTTCTACCTCGGCGACCAGAAGAGCCACTGCGGCGTGGACGCGTTCCTGCTGGCGAAGGACACCGAGGGGTGGAAGATCATCTCGCTGGCCGACACCCGGCGGCGGGAGAACTGCCCCGACCTGTGAGCGAGCCGATCACCTGGGCCGACTTCGAACGGGTGGAGCTCCGGGTCGGCACCATCACCCAGGTGGACGACTTTCCCGAGGCGCGGAAGCCGGCGTGGAAGCTCACCGTGGACTTCGGCCCGGCGATCGGCACCCGGCGCTCCAGCGCCCAGATCACCACCCACTACCGGCGCGAGGACCTGCTCGGCCGCCAGGTGATCGCCGTGCTCAACTTCCCGCCCAAGCAGATCGGTCCCTTCCGCTCCGAGGTGCTGGTGACCGGCTTCGCCGACGAGGCCGGGGCAATCGTGCTCGCGGGGCCGGAGCGGAAGGTGCCGGATGGGGCGCGGCTGGTGTGAGTCAGGGCGGTCGGGCGGTCGGGCGGTCGGACGGTCGGACGGTCGGACGGCAAGACGGTAAAGACGGTAGGGACGGTAGGGACGGTAGGGCGAGTCGTGGCTCCGGAGCCGCCGGGGCGGCACAGCGGCGCGGCGTGCGCCGCTCGGCGGGCCCTCCCGGGCAATGCGGCCACGCGAGCCGCGACTACGGCCCGGCGGCCCGGAACCCGCGCCGTCGACAACGCCCCAGTCGTCCGTCTCCCGTCTCCCTCTCCTGTCAGCCAGCCGGTTTCCGGGGTAGATTCCCCGGTCCCATGGGACCCTTCCAGTACCCCGATTCCCACGTCTTCTATCGGAAACTCACCCGCCGGTTTCCCCTGATCACGCATGGGGAAGGCTGCTGGCTGGTGGATGCCGACGGCAAGCGCTATCTCGACGGCTCCGGCGGGGCGTTCGTGGCCAATCTGGGTCACGGGCTGGCGGAGATCGGGCAGGCGATGGCCGCCCAGGCGGCGAAGATCGGCTACGTGAACGGCACCGCCTTCACCACCGAGCCGGTCGAGACCCTGGCCACCGAACTCGCCGCGTTGCTCCCCGGCGATCTTGACAAGCTCTACTTCCTCGGCAGCGGCTCCGAGGCGGTCGAGGCGGCGCTCAAGCTGGCGCGGCAGTACTGGGTCGAGGTGAACCGCCCCGCCAAGCACAAGGTCATCGCGCTCACGCCCGCGTACCACGGCAACACCCTGCTGGCCCTCTCTGCATCCGCGCGCGCCCACTACAAGACGTTCTACCGCGAATGGCTGGTGGACGTGCACCGGATCCCGGCGCCGTACGCCTACCGCTGCGAGTGCGGCGGGAGCTCGGCCGAGTGCCCGACCTGCTCCGGCAGCGGGCTCGAGGCGGCCATCACCGAACTGGGCGCGGAGAATGTCGCGGCGTTCATCGCGGAACCGGTGGGCGGCAGCAGCACCGGGCACTCGGTGCCGGCGCCGGGTTACTTCCAGCGGGTGCGCGAGATCTGCGACCGGTACCAGGTGCTGTTCATCGCCGACGAGGTGCTGGTCGGCGCCGGGCGCACCGGGACCTGGAGCGCGATCGAACCCTACGGCGTGGTCCCCGACATCATGACCTTCGGCAAGGGGATCACCGGCGGCTACGCC
Organism: uncultured Gemmatimonadaceae bacterium; assembly: GCA_964647615.1. Lineage (GTDB taxonomy): Bacteria > Gemmatimonadota > Gemmatimonadetes > Gemmatimonadales > GWC2-71-9 > JADJOM01. The sequence continues at coordinate 66,065 of CAZYIV010000005.1, forward strand.
CAGCTCTCGGTCGTGGCGGCGCCGCGCCGGCTGCTCGATCCCATCGCGCGGGGCACCGGGGCGCTGCTGCACGCCCAGACCTTCAGTCACCATCCGGTGCTCGCCGCGGCGGGTCTCGCGGCGGTGCGCTACATCCGCGAGCACGGGCTCGTGGAGCGCTGCCGCCGGATGGGCGAGGTCTTCCACCGGAAGCTGGCGGCCCTCCGCGACCTGCCCCACGTGGGTGACGTGCGCGGCCGCGGCCTGCTGGCCGGCATCGAGTTCGTGCAGGACCCGGCGAGCCGGGCGCCCTTCCCCCGCAAGGTCAAGTTCGCGGAGACCTTCAATGAGGAAGCGCTGGCCGCCGGGCTGATGACCTGGCCCAACGTGGGCCAGGCGGACGGCGTGAACGGCGATCTCGCCTGCCTCGCGCCGCCCTTCGTGATCGAGGAGGAGGAGGTGGACGAGCTGGTGCGGCGCCTCACCACCGCGCTGGAACGGACCATCCCCAGGATCCACGCCTAGCCATGCACCGGCCGCCGAGGGCGGCGGCCCGCACGAGGAACGCGCCATGACCACCACCGCGCCACAGCAGAAGATCACCTACACCTCCAGCAACGTGGACATGGAGGCCTTCCACAAGGCCTTCGACGCGGCGCTCCAGGAGGTGCGCGACACCGCCGGGAAGAGCTACCCGCTCTACATCGGCGGCCAGCCGATCGAGGTGCACGGCACCGAGCCGATCGTGGATGTCTCCCCCATCGACACCGGGATGGTGCTCGGGCGCTTCGCCGCGGCGGGCGCGGCCCAGGTGGACCAGGCGGTGCGCGCCGCGCACGCGGCGCAGAAGGGCTGGGCGGCGCGCTCGTGGCAGGAGCGGGTCCGCATCCTGCGCAAGGCGGCGAGCCTGATCCGGGAGCGGAAGTTCCTGCTCTCCGCCATCATGGCCTACGAGGTGGGCAAGAACCGCTTCGAGTCCATGGGCGACACCGAGGAATCGGCGGACCTGATCGACTACTACTGCCAGCAGGTCGAGGACCACCAGGGCTACACCCGCGAGATGGCGAAGATGACGCCGATCGAGCGGAACACCGAGGTGCTCCGGCCCTACGGCGTGTTCGCCTGCATCGCGCCGTTCAACTTCCCGCTGGCGCTCTCCACCGGCATGTCGTCCGCGGCGCTGGTGACCGGCAACGCGGTGGTGTACAAGCCGGCCGAGGACACCCCGTGGACCGGCCTCAAGCTGTTCGAGGTGTACCGGGACGCCGGGGTGCCGGACGGGGTGTTCAACTTCCTCCCCGGCCACGGCCGCGAGATGGGCGACCCGCTGTGGCAGCACCCGCTGACCGCGGGCGTGGTGTTCACCGGCTCCAAGGCGGTGGGCATGCGGATCTTCCACGGCCTCTCCGACAAGTGGGTGAAGCCCTGCCTGATGGAGCTGGGCGGGAAGAACGCCGCCATCGTGATGGACACCGCCGACGTCGAGGCCGCGGCCGAGGGGGCGATGCGCTCGGCGTTCGGGCTGCAGAACCAGAAGTGCAGCGCCACCAGCCGGGTGTACGTGCACCAGGCGGTGTACCAGGCGTTCGTGAGCAAGATCGTCGAGAAGACCAAGGGCATCTCGATGGGCGACGTGACGAAGCGCGATGTCTGGTTCGGGCCGGTGATCAACGAGCGGGCGGTGCAGCGCTGGGAGCGCGCCGTGGCCCAGGCCGGCCGGGAGGGGAAGGTGCTGCTCGGCGGGCAGCGGCTCCGGGGCGAGGTGTTCGACCAGGGCCACTTCGTCGCGCCGACGATCGCCGAGCTGCCGCTGGGGAGCAGCCTCTTCCTGGAGGAGCTGTTCGCGCCATTCCTCGCGATCGCGCCGGTGGAGTCGTTCGACCAGGCCATCAGCGAGAGCAACAAGGTCGAGTACGGCCTGACGGCGGGGCTCTTCTCCGGGAAGCAGGCGGAGATCGACCGCTTCTTCGACGAGGTGGAGGCGGGGGTCTGCTACGTCAACAAGCGCAGCGGCGCCACCACCGGCGCCTGGCCCGGGGCGCAGCCGTTCTGCGGCTGGAAGGGCAGCGGCGGCAGCGGCAAGGGTGGCTGCGGGCCGTGGTACGTGCAGCAGTTCATGCGGGAGCAGAGCCGCACGGTGGTGAACGGGTAGGGATGGGAGACGGAAAACGGGAGAGGGGAGACGGAACTGCACCGCAGTCCCCTCTCCCCTCTCCCGTTTCCTGTCTCCCGGTGTTCAGTCCTCTTCCTTCAGGCAGGCCTCGAGGATCCCCATCCCGGTGTCCACGTCGTACTCGTCCAGCACCAGGGGCGGGGCCAGGCGGAAGGTGCTCTTGCCGCAGCCGAGCAGCAGCAGGCCCTTCTTGAAGGCACGCTCGGTGATCCGGTCCACGATCTCCTCGTACGGCTCCTTCGTCTTCCGGTCCTTCACGAACTCGATCCCGCACATCAGGCCGCGGCCGCGGACGTCGCCGATGACGGCGTACTTGTCCTGCAGTTTCCGGGCGTGGCCCAGCATCCGCTCGCCCATGGCGGCGACGTGGGGCAGCAGCTTCTCCACGATGTCGAGCGTCGCGAGCGCCGCGGCGACGGCGGTGGGGCTGCCGCCGTAGGTGGAGCCGTGGGCGCCGGCTTCCCAGCTCATCACCGATTCCTTCGCGATGAACGCACCGATCGGCATGCCGCTGCCGAGGCCCTTGGCGCTGACCAGGATGTCGGGTTCGACCTGTTCCCAGTCGCAGGCCCACATCTTCCCGGTGCGGCCCACGCCGCTCTGCACCTCGTCGGCGACGAGCAGGATCCCGTGCTTGTCGCACAGCTCCCGTAGCGCCCGGAGGAAGCCCACCGGCGGGATGACGTAGCCGCCCTCGCCCTGGACCGGCTCCACGAAGATCGCGGCGACGTCGGTCGGGTCCACCTGGCGGCTGAAGAGATCATGCAGCGCCCCCAGCGCATGGCCGATCGGGTCGGTGGAGCGGTAGGGGTTGGCGTAGGGGACGTGGTAGACCTCCGGCAGCATCGGACCGAAATGCTTGTGCTGCCTGGCCTTGCTCGAGGTGAGCGAGAGCGCGCCGTAGGTGCGGCCGTGGAACGACCCCTCGAAGCTCACCAGCGCGGGCCGCCGGGTGTGGTAGCGCGCCAGCTTGATGGCACCCTCCACCGCCTCGGTGCCGGAGTTGGAGAGGAAGGTGCGCTTGCGGCTGGGGCCGGGGACCAGCTGGGCCAGCCGCTCCGCCAGCCGGGCAAAGCCCTCGAAGTAGAAGTCGGTGCCGCAGATGTGCAGGAACTTCCCGGCCTGCTCCTGGATGGCGCGCACCACGTCGGGGTGATTGTAGCCGGTGGCGCTCACCGCGATGCCGGCCATGAAGTCGATGAAGGTGTTGCCGTCCACGTCCTCGACCATCGCGCCAGAGCCCCCGCCGATCACCAGCGGGTATTCCTTGATGTAGGACGTCGAGGTCCAGGCGGCATCGCGCTCGATGATCGCCTTGGCCCTGGGGCCGGGGAGCGCCGTGCCGACGCGGGGATAGTTGCGCTTGGTCATGTCGATGAGATCCCAGTTGAGCCAGCGGTGCGCACGGCCGTGCGCTCTTACCGTCTTACCGTCCTACCGCCCCCTCAAGCATGCACCGCATGCGTCGCGTCGTGCTGCTTCGCCTGCTCGGCGGCGTGCGCCCGCCACCACGCCTGGCCGGCGGGCGGCAGGGTGTGGATCGGGTCGAAGTACTCGTAGCGCTTGTGCAGCGCGGCCTGGTCGCCCCACTCGATGCTGGTGAGGTAGTTCTTGGTCCAGTAGCTGATGCCCTTCTCCCGGTCGTAGTCGGCCAGCTGGTGCACCCAGCGCTTGCCGACGAACGGCACGTCGCACACGATGCGCGGCGTGGCGAAGCCGGGGAGGTAGCCCATCATGTCGTGCTGCAGCTGCTGCGCCTCCCACACTGCCACCCGCCAGTGCTCGCTGTTGGGGATCATGTCGCACATGTAGAAGTAGTAGGGCATGATCTTGGCGTGATCGAGCAGCATGAAGCAGAGGTCGAGCAGGTCCTGGGTCGTGGCGTTCACGCCCCGGAGCAGCACCCCCTGGTTGCGCACGTCGCGGAAGCCGATCTCCAGCAGCTTCCGGGTGGCGCGGCCCACCAGCGGCGTCACCTGCTGGGCGTTATTGGCGTGGGTGTGCAGCGCCAGGTCCACCCCGCGGTCGAACGCCTTCTTCGCCAGCCGCTCGAGCCCCTCCAGCACGCTGCCCTGCAGGTAGTGCTGCGGCAGCCCGATCAGGCCCTTGGAGGCCAGGCGGATGTCGCGGATGTTCTCGATGTCGAGCAGCGCGGAGACGAACGGCTCCAGCTGGCTGATGTGCAGGTTGGCGATGTCGCCGCCGGAGACCACCACGTCGCGGACGCTGGGGGTCTTCCGCAGGTACTCGAGCATCGAGGCGTGCCGGTCCTTCTGCGGCGCCGCAAACTTGAGCTTCACCACCTGGGGCACGTCGTTGCCCACCAGGTCCATCCGGGTGCAGTGGCCGCAGTACTGCGGGCAGGTGGCCAGCAGCTCCGCCAGCACCTTGGTCGGGTAGCGGTGGGTCAGCCCCTCGGCCACCCACATGTCGTGCTCGTGCAGGCTGTCGCGGCTCGCCTTGGGGTGGTTGGCCCACTCGGTGAGCCGGTCGGCCAGCGCCGGCGCCATGTAGCGGCGCACCGGATCGGCCCACAGGTCCGCCAGGTTCATGGTGTTGATCATCTGCGGCGGGATCAGCATGGACATCGTCGCCCGCTGCTCCATGTCCTGGGCGATGCTCTGGGCCAGGTCGTCGGGGAGCAGCGCGCCCAGGGTGTCCTTGAGCTCGCGCAGGTTCTTGATGGTGTGCCGGCGCTGCCAGGTGGCGTCCTCCCACTCGGCGGCGGTCACCCCCCGGTAGCCGGGGATCCGGGTCCAGTCGGGCTCCACGTAGGCGCGCCGGGGCGGGTACGGAATCGGCTGCCCGGCCTTCATCGGTTCGCGCTCGGTCATGGAGTCCTCGTGGTATATTAATGCATTGTCGTTCTTGACTTTGGAACGATAATATATGATATATCTTTCCGCAACCTGACGCGATTTCCGGGTCCCCGACGGGGCGCCCGTCCCTCTCCCTGGCCGACCGCATGCACCTGGAGCAGGTCCTCGAGCGCCTTCCCCGCCGCCGCAAGCTCGCCACCCACGAGCTGGTGGCCGAGGTGCTGCGCGAGGCGATCACCTGCGGGCACCTGGTGGCCAACCAGGCGCTGCCCCAGGACGAGATCGCGGGTCAGCTGCGGGTGAGCCACATCCCCGTGCGGGAGGCGCTGCGCCAGCTGCAGTCGGAGGGGCTGGTGACCTACCAGCCCAACCGCGGCGCCACGGTGGCGGCGCTGACCCCGGACGAGATCCGGGAGATCTACGATATCCGCGTCATCCTGGAGACTGCCGCGGTGCGGCGGGCGGCGCCGCTGCTCACCGACCAGCAACTGGCACGGGCGGCAGCCATCCTCGACGCGGCGGAGGCGGACGCCGAGGGCGCCGCGTGGGGCGGGCACGACGTGGCGTTTCACCAGCTGATCTACGCCCTGGAGGAGCGGCCCCGGATGCAGGAGCTGATTGACGGGCTGCTCCGCCGGGTGGATCGGTACTGGCTCATCCACGGCCTGATGCTGCGCTACCGGCGCCTGTTCGAGGCGGAGCACCGCGGCATCCTGGCGGCGCTCACCGCGCGGGAGGGCGAACGCGCGGCCAAGCTGCTGGCGGCGCACCTGACCGGCGCGGCGGAGCTGCTGGTGAACGAGATCCTGCGGGAGCAGCCGGCCGGGGTGCCGGCCGGAACGGGAAGCCTGGAGCGGGCATGATCACCAAGGCAGTCTCCATGCGCGACGCGATCGCCGCGCATGTCCACGACGGCGACACCGTCGTCATCGAGGGGTTCACCCACCTCATCTGCTTCGCGGCGGCGCACGAGATCATCCGCCAGCGGCGGAAGAACCTCACGCTCGCGCGGCTCACGCCGGACCTCATCTACGACCAGATGATCGCCGCCGGCTGCGCCAGCAAGCTGGTGTTCTCCTGGGCGGGGAACCCCGGCGCCGGCTCGCTGCACGCCTTCCGCCGCGCCATCGAGAAGGGCACGCCGCCGCTCGAGATCGAGGAGTACAGCCACTTCGGGATGGTGGCGCGGCTCTCCGCCGGTGCCGCCGGGCTGCCGTTCTGGCCCATGCGCAACTACATGGGCACCGACCTCCCGGTGGCCAATCCCCGCATCCGGACCGTCCCCTGCCCCTACACCGGGGAGCAGCTCGCCACGGTGCCGGCGCTCAACCCCGACGTGACGATCGTCCACGCGCAGCGGGCCGACCGCTACGGCAACACCCAGGTCTGGGGGCTGCTCGGCGTCCAGAAGGAAGCGGCCTTCGCCAGCAAGCGGGTGATCGTGGTGGTCGAGGAGATCGTGGACGAGGAGGTGATCCGCGCCGACCCCAACCGCACCATCATCCCCGGGATGATCGTGGACGCGGTGGTGTACGAGCCGTGGGGCTGCCACCCGAGCTACGCCCAGGGGCACTACGACCGGGACAACGACTTCTACGTCGCCTGGGAGGACATCTCCCGCGACCCGGCGCGGCTGCAGGCCTACCTCGACGAATGGGTGTACGGCGTCACCGAGCGGGCGGAGTACCTCGCCCGGCAGCCGGAGCTGCGGCAGCGCCTCACCGCGAAGGATCACTTCTGCGAGGGCGTGAACTATGGCTTCTGAGTACACGCCCTCGGAGATGATGGCCGCCGTCGCAGCCCGGGAGCTGGGCAACGGGGAGGTGGTCTTCGTCGGGATCGGGCTGCCCAACCTGGCCTGCAACCTCGCCCGCGCGCTGCAGG
>CAZYIV010000006.1:0-68704 GCA_964647615.1 uncultured Gemmatimonadaceae bacterium
GACTTGCATGTGTTAAGCACGCCGCCAGCGTTCGTCCTGAGCCAGGATCAAACTCTCCAAGAGAATTCGATATAGCTCCGAAACGAACGACTGGTTGTTGTCAGTCGTCCGAATCACGTGTAGACAGAAAATGAAACCCCTCGACAATGCCCTCTGCCGGGCACTGCGTCACAGGGTCCGCACTGTCTCACCCGATTGCTCACATCGATTGTCAAAGAGCTGGTCCTGCCGGCTCAACCACCGTATTCCGTGGGAGCCTCGAATCATACTCGCGCGTATCGGTATCGTCAAGGGGAGGCGCAACTTCTGGCGACCAGCCCGGCTCCGTACCGCCCCACCTGCCCCCCGCCCACACCGCTACGGGAATTCTGCGGGGGCGGGAGTGTACCACCCCCCCACCAGATCCGCAAGGCCCGCCCCCGCGCCCGGCACCCCGACCGCCAGCCCCGCTGTAGATTCCCCGCTCCCTCCAACCCCTGACGGGCCATGACCGCCATCCTCGAGTGCGTGCCCAACTTCTCCGAAGGCCGCGATTCCGAGCGCATCCGGCAGATCACCGCCCGGATCTCGGCCGTCGCCGGCGTCCACCTGCTTCACGTGGACCCGGGCCAGGCCACCAATCGCACCGTGGTGACCCTGGCCGGCCCCCCGGAAGCCGTGGTCGAGGCCGCCTTCCAGGGCATCGCCGCCGCGCGCGACCTGATCGACATGCGGCAGCACACCGGGACCCACCCCCGCATGGGAGCCACCGATGTCTGCCCCCTGGTGCCGATCCGCGGGATCACCCTGGCGGAGGCCGCCGAGTGGGCCCGCCGCCTGGGCGAGCGCGTGGGCCGGGAGCTGGGCATCCCGGTGTACCTCTACGAGGCGGCCCAGGCGGACCCGGCGCGACGGAACCTCGCCGTGATCCGCGCCGGCGAGTACGAGGGCCTCGCGGAGAAGATGCGGCGCCCGGAGTGGCGGCCCGACTTCGGCCCCACCGCCTTCCAGCCCGCGGCGGGCGCCACCGTGATCGGGGCCCGTGATTTCCTCGTGGCCTACAACGTGAACCTCAACACCACCTCCACCCGGCGCGCCAACGCTGTGGCGTTCGATGTCCGCGAGGCCGGCCGCCCGAAGCGTGAGGGCGACCCGCTCACCGGCAAGGTCGTGACCGATGCCGCGGGCCAGCCGGTGATGATCCCGGGCAGGCTCAAGGCGGTGAAGGCGATCGGCTGGTACATCCCGGAATACGGCATCGCCCAGGTCTCGATGAACCTGACCGACGTCGGCACCACCCCGCTGCACACCGCCTTCGAGGCGGTGTGCGAGAGCGCGGAATCCCGCGGGATGCGGGTGACGGGATCCGAGCTGGTGGGGCTGGTGCCCCTCCGGACCCTGCTGGAGGCCGGGCGCCACTTCCTGGCCAGGCAGCAGCGCTCCCTCGGCGTGACCGAAGCGGAGCTGGTGAAGATCGCGGTGAAGTCGCTGGGACTGGCCGAACTCGGGCCCTTCGTCCCCGAGGAGCGGGTCATCGAGTACCGGCTGCGCGAGGCGACCGCCGGACCGCTGGCGCGGCTGACGGTGACGGGCTTTGCCGACGAGACGGCGAGCGAGAGCGCCGCCCCGGGCGGCGGCTCGGTGGCGGCGCTGCTGGGGGCCCTGGGCGCCGCGCTGGGCACCATGGTGGCCAACCTCTCGGCCCACAAGCGCGGCTGGGACGCGCGCTGGGAGGAGTTCTCCCGCTGGGCCGAGGCGGGCCAGCGGCTCAAGGACGAGCTGCTCCGCCTGGTGGATGCGGACACCGCCGCCTTCAACCGGGTGCTGGAGGCGCTGGCCCTGCCCCGCACCACACCGGAGGAGAAGGCGGCCCGGAAGGCGGCGCTGGCCGTCGCCAATCGCGGCGCGATTGATGTGCCACTCGCCGTGCTCCGTACCTGCCACGAGGCCTTCCCGCTGCTTCGCGCGATGGCGGAGCATGGCAACCCGGCGTCGGCCTCCGATGCGGGGGTGGGCGCCCTCGCGGTGCGGGCGGCCATGCGCGGCGCCGCGCTGAACGTGCGGATCAACCTGCCGGGGCTGGGCGATCCGGCGTCCGCGGCGATGCTGGAGCGGGAGGCGGCGACGCTGGTGGAGGCGGCGTTCCGGGAGGAAGAAGCGGTGCTGGCGCTGGTGGAGGCCCAGCTCAAGCGCTAGCGCGCCAGAGCTCCTGCCCCCGGGCCACGGTGAGCCGGCAGGCGTTGTCGCGCAGATGGTAGAGCCAGTGCTCCACGCTGGCGGCGTCGAGCACGGCGAAGTCGGCGGACTTGCCAGGCTCCAGGCTGCCGACCCGATCCTGCATCCCGATGGCCCGGGCGGCGACGCTCGTCGCGCCGTGCAGCACCTCCGCCGGGGTCATCCGCTGCAGGGTGCAGGCGAGGGTCATCGCGAACGGCAGGTGGTAGCTCGGCGCGGACCCGGGATTGAAGTCGGTGGCGACGGCGAGCGGAACACCCGCCTCCAGCAGCTGCCGCGCCGGCAGCGGTGCCACACCGAGGTAGAGCGACGCCAGCGGCAGGCTCACCGCCACCACGCCAGCCTCCCGCAGCCGGCGGATCCCATCCCCGGAAATCCGCTCGAGGTGATCGGCCGAGATGGCACCCACCTCGGCGGCGAGCTCGGCGCCGCCGCCGGACGAGAGCTGGTCGGCGTGGAGCTTCGGCAGGAGACCCGCCCGCCGGCCGGCCAGCAGGATCTCGCGCGCTTCCGCCACCGAGAAGGCGCCCTCCTCCACGAAGGCATCGCAGAACCGGGCCAACCCCTGCCGGGCCACCGCGGGAATGATGCCGTCCAGCACCAGGCGGACGTAGCCCTCGCGGTTGCCGGCGAACTCCGGCGGGATGGTATGGGCGGCGAGGAGCGTGGGGACGAGGTGCTGGGTGGTCTCGTCCTGCAGGTCGCCGTAGATCTCGAGCAGCCGGAGCTCCTCCTCCAGGCTCAGCCCGTAGCCGCTCTTGGCCTCGACGGTCGTCACCCCGAGCCGGGCCATCGCCTGGAGGTGCCCCAGGCACCTCTCGCGCAGGGCGGCACTGCTGGCGGCGCGGGTGCGCGCGACGGTGGACTGGATCCCCCCGCCCCGCCGCGCGATCTCGAGATAGCTCTCGCCCAGCAGCCGCGCCTCGAACTCGTCGCTGCGCCAACCGCCGAAGGCGAGATGGGTGTGGGCGTCCACCAGGCCGGGGATCACCAGCCCGCCCTGGGCCGACCAGCGATGGTGACTGGCGTAGGCCGCCGGCAGCTGTGCCGCGGGACCGACCCAGCGGATGACGCCGTCGTCCCAGGCGAGTGCCGCGTCCGGCACCAGCTCGAGTCGCCCCTGCCCGCCGAGAGGCCGGCCGGTGACCAGCGTGGCGATGTCGGTGAGGACCCCCATGGCCGCCGGCCTCAGCCCTCCAGCATCGGCAGGTCCACGCCGCGCTCGCGGGCCACGTCGATCGCCTCCGCGTACCCTGCGTCCGCGTGGCGCATGACCCCGGTGCCGGGGTCGGCGGTGAGCACCCGCGCCAGGCGGCGATCGCCCATGTCGGTGCCGTCCGCGACGGCGACCATGCCGGAGTGAATCGAGTACCCGATCCCCACCCCGCCACCGTGGTGCAGCGAGACCCAGCTGGCCCCGCAGGCGGTGTTGAGCAGCGCGTTGAGCAGTGGCCAGTCGGCGATGGCGTCGGAGCCGTCCTTCATCGCCTCCGTCTCACGATTGGGTGAGGCCACCGAACCGGTGTCGAGGTGGTCGCGGCCGATGACGATCGGCGCGCGCACCCGCCCGGTCTTCACGAGCCAGTTGAACTTGAGGCCCATCTCGGCCCGCTCACCGTACTCCAGCCAGCAGATGCGGGCGGGCAGGCCCTGGAAGTGGACCTTCTGGCGCGCGGTGCGGATCCAGCGGGCCAGCGGCTCCTTGTCGGGGAAGGTCTCCAGCACGGCGTCGTCGGTGACGGCGATGTCCCGGGGGTCACCGGAGAGGGCGGCCCAGCGGAAGGGCCCCGCCCCGCGGCAGAAGAGCGGCCGGATGAATTCGGGGACGAACCCGGGGATGGTGAAGGCATCCTGCCGTCCGCGGTGGTCGGCGACCTGGCCCCGGAGGTTGTTGCCGTAGTCGAAGGTGATGGCGCCCCGGGCCTTCAGCGCAAGCATTGCCTCGACGTGGGCGACCATCGAATCGAGCACCCGGGCCTCGTAGCCCCGCGGGTCGCGGGCCCGCACCTCCGCCGCCTGGGCGGGCGTGCAGCCGACGGGGATGTACCCGACCTGCAGGTCGTGGGCGGAGGTCTGGTCGGTGAGGACATCGGGAATGATTCCCCGCCGCACCAGCTCGGGCAGCACTTCGGCGATGTTCGCCACCAGCCCGACAGCGACCGCCTCCCCGCGCTCCCGCGCCACGGTGACCCGGCGCAGCGCCGCGTCGAGCGAGGTGGCGAGCTCATCGCAGTAGCCGGTGTCCACCCGGCGCCGGATGCGCTCCGCGTCCACGTCCACGCCAAGGAACGCGGCGCCGTTCATGGTCGCGGCGAGCGGCTGGGCGCCGCCCATGCCCCCGAGCCCGCCGGTGACGACCAGCCGACCGGCGAGCGTCCCGCCGAAATGCTGCCGCGCGCACTCGGCGAAGGTCTCGTAGGTGCCCTGCAGGATCCCCTGCGTGCCGATGTAGATCCAGGAGCCGGCGGTCATCTGGCCGTACATCGTGAGCCCCAGGCCCTCGAGCCGGCGGAACTCGTCCCAGGTGGCCCATCGGGGGACCAGATGCGAGTTGGCGATGAGGACGCGCGGCGCTTCCTCGTGGGTGCGGAAGACCCCGACCGGCTTGCCGCTCTGCACCAGGAGGGTCTCGTCGTTCTCGAGCCGCCGCAGGGTGGCGACGATGCGGTCGAAACACTCCCAGTTCCGCGCCGCCTTCCCCGTGCCGCCGTAGACCACGAGGTCCTGGGGACGCTCGGCCACGGCGGGATCGAGGTTGTTGTGCAGCATCCGCAGGGCCGCTTCCTGGTGCCAGCCGCGGCAGCTCAGCATCGGGCCGGTCGGGGCGTGCAGGACGCGGTCGGGGGCCTGGGTCGTCATGATGGTGCCATTCGAAGCCGGAGGGTGAAGGCCGCGATCGCGCACTGGCGGCGCGTCGCGGCGGCCGGGATCCCGCACAATAGCACGGCGCGCATGGCCCCGGGAGGGCGCGGCGCGGCGTGCGACCAGCGCCTCAGTCGGCGAGTTCCGCCACGCCGGTGAGCAGCCGCTCGACCTCTTCCGGGCTGTTGTAACAGGCACACCCGGCCCGCACGAGCCCTTCCGCCTCCAGGCCGTAGCGACGGACCACGGTCGTGGCGTAGAAATCCCCATGCGAGGTGAAGACCCCGCGCTCGACCAGGTGCCGGGTGACGGCCTCCGACGGGTGACCGGCCACCGTGAAGCTGATCGTGGCCGTGCGGGGACGGGTCGGGGGCGGCCCGTACCGACGCACGCCGGGGATGGCGCCGAGCCCATCCCACAACCGGGTCACGAGCGCATGGCCGGCGGCATGCAACCGGCGGCCGGCATCGGCGAGGCGGGCGCGCCGGTCGGCGCCTTCCCCGAGCGAGGCGATGAAATCCACCGCGGCCCTGGCGCCGGCGATGCCCTCGTGGTTGAGCGTTCCCGTCTCCAGCCGTTCCGGCGGCGCGTCGGATGCCGGCTCCAGCTTGGGGACATCGAGCCCGGCCGCGATGGCGGGGCGCGCCACCAGGACCCCGAGGTGCGGGCCGTAGAACTTGTAGGCGGAACAGGCGAGGAAATCACAGCCGATCGCCCCCGCATCCACCGGGCCGTGGGCCGCGAGGTGTACCGCATCCACGAAGCACAGGGCCCCGGCGTCATGGGCGAGGCGGGCGGCGGCCGTCACGTCGGTCATGGTGCCGAGCGCGTTGGACCCCGCCCCGATCGCGACCAGGCGGGTGCGAGGGCCGAGCAGCCGCTCCAGGGCACCGAGGTCGAGCTCTCCCCGTTCCAGGTCGAGCGGCACCTGCCGCAGGACGATCCCGCGCTCCCGTTCCAGCGCCTGCCAGGGGGCCACGTTGGCGTGGTGGTCGAGCTCCGTGATGACGACCTCGTCGCCCGCCTTCCAGCCCCGCCCGAGTGCCCGGGCCAGGTGGAAGGTGAGGGTGGTCATGTTGGCACCGAAGACGATCGCGTCGGCCGGCGCACCGAGATAGTCCCCGAGCGCCGCACGAGCCGCGGCCAGGACCGCATCGGTCTCGATGCTGCTGGGATAAGCCCAGTGGGTGTTCGCGTTGTGGTACAGCAGGTAGTCCGACATTGCCTCGACGACTTCGGCCGGCACCTGGGTGCCGCCGGGCCCGTCGAAATAGGCGACCGGCTGGCCGCGATGCATGCGGCCCAGCGCGGGGAACCGGGCCCGGAGCCGGGGGAGGTCGAGGGTGGTGATCGGTGTCGTCATGGATGGGCGGGCGTCAGGTTGAAGTCGGGAGCGGGTACGCGCGCGGCACTGTCCACCATCTGCAACAGCGTGGCGAACTCCTCGCGGCCGCGGGCCATGCGGGTCCGGGCCACGGCACGCGCGGAGTCGAAGTCGCGCAGCGTCACCAGGCAGCCGATGAGGCGCGCCGCCGTCTGGTCCCGGCCCGCATCGAGGGAGAGCGCCTGGGTCATGAGCAGCACCGCGAGATCGCAGCGTCCGCGCCGCCGGTCCACGCCCGCGAGATCGTCGTACACCGTCGGGTCTCCCCGGAACAGCTGCAGACTGCGGCGATAGGCTGCCAGCGCCTCGATCCCCCGGCCCTGGAGGACCAGGTCGCCGGCGTAGTTGCGCCAGGCCCAGTAGCTCCGGGGGGCATCGCGCACCGTGGTGGCGAATAGTACCGAATTGTCCGCCCATACCGGGAGCCGCGCGGCGCTGCGAACCACGCCCAGCAAGACCAGCGCCCAGAGCATCCCCGCCCCGAGCGCCGCCGGCCGCCGGCCCCACGCCCGGACGTGCTGCACCGCTTCCACGACCGCACCAGCCGCCAGGCAGAGGCCGATGCTGGGCAGGAAGAGGGTCCGCTCCGCCAGCACGATGCCGGTGGGAAACAGCAGGTTGGACGCGGGCAGCAGCGCCAGCGCGAGCCAGCCCAGCCCCAGACGCGCCACGCGCCTGCGCCGCAGCAGCACCAGGGCCACCGTGAAGCCCAGCAGGACGAGCAGGCCACCGATCAGCCGCGCACCCATCCCACGCACCAGCTCGACCTCCAGCGGAGCGTAGTCCGCCTGCAGGTGGGCCGGCCAGAGCAGCCGTGCGGCCAGCAGCGGCAGCGCGGCGAGCATGGTGAGCACCCGTTCCAGCGGAGGCACACCCCACCAGGCCGGGTGGGGCAGGTCGCCCTCGAGGCTCCCCAGGACCGCGTGGCGCAGCGTGAGATAGAGCATCGCGACGAGCAGGAGCATGAGGAGCAGCCGGCCGGTCGCCTCGCGGCGCAGCGCCCGCCACCCGCCGGCGGCGGCCACGAGCAGCGGCGCCAGCCCGAGGAATACCAGCGCGTGTTCCTTGGCGAGGAGGCTTCCCGCGAAACCGGCGACGACGCCCGCAAGCCGCCCCCTCGTCGCACCGCAGCGGGTCAGGTCCACCGTCAGGATGGCGGCAACCAGCACGCCGATCGCCGCCAGCAACTCCCCCTGCCCGACCACGTTGCCCACGACCTCGGTATGCACGGGATGGGCGGCGAAGAGCGTCGCCGCAACGGCCGCGGGGCCGGCGGGCAGCAGGCGGCGCGCGAGTGCGAGGACCAGCAGTGCGGCACAGAGATACAGCAAGGTGGACACGATGTGGAACGGCAGCGGGCTGCCGCTACCCACCGCCCACTGGACCGAAAGGAGCAGGCTGGTGAGCGGCCGGTACAGCCGCCCCGCCGGCCCCAGGGGGACGGCAGGCCAGTAGGTGTCGAACAACAGCCCGGGGAGGTGCCCCAGGCTGTGGAGGCGGTCATCCCGGACGATCAGGGGGATGTCGTCATACGCGAAGCCATTGGCCAGACCAGCAGCCGCAGCGGCCACGGCGACCACGGCGACCACCAGGACGGAGGACGCGGCCCGGTCGGGGCCGGGCTGACCGCGAAGTGGTGAGGTCATGCAGGGTGGCCCGGGGGGCGCAGAATTCCGGTGGGACGGGCCGGATGGGGGTGGGGCGTGGCTGCCGCATCACTTACGGCCAGCTGGCTCATCTGCTTGCCTTTCAAGATGTTGCACTACTTGAGGTCGGCGGGGAAACCCCGGCACGCTTGCTGCTTTGGATCGGACCAGTCACGGCGCTGGTTCGGCGCCGAGGTTGGCGGCAGGACGCCGCGTCCCGTTCAGCGAAAGTGGACCTATGAAGCCCGTCGTCCCCCACGACCAGCAGCGCCATGAATATCTGCGCACCCTGTGGGGCCGGGAAGGCTCCCTGGGCCGTGCCTGCTGGCGCTACGCGACCATGACGGGCGACACCGTCTTCGCGGTCCAGGAAATGGTGCGGGGGCAGCTGACCCGACCCATCCCGGGCCTCTGGCACCAGGTCCCGGTGGAGGTGGCCGAACACCCCGGACTGGCGGAGGTCCTCCACAGTGCCCTGGCGGCCCAGCGGGAGGAAGTCCGGCGGGCCGCGACCCGGCGCTTCACCATGCTGGCGCTGCTGCAGCAGGCGGCCCTGCGGGACCTCTCCATCGCCCGCCACGCCGGGGCCGCCCGCTACCGCGAGGCGATCGTGGCCGACACCCGCTGCCGCGACCTGGTGCTCATCGCGCGGATGCTGGTGGAGCAGGAGGCCATGCGCGAGGCTGCCCACGAGCTGGGCGATGACCATCCCGCCGACCTGACCGCCTGCCGGATGCTCTACTGGGCCGCCGAGGAGGCGCTGGAGGCGTTCGACCAGCGGCTGCAGTCGGGGATGGCCCTGGCCGAGGCGCTGGCGGTCGAGGTTCTGCTGGAGTCGGTGCCCAGCAACGTCGAGCGCTGAACCTTCCTGTCCCTGCCCCGCGGCCCGTGCCCAGCGGCACGGGCCGCTTCGCATGCCCCCGGCTAGTAGTCAAAGACCGGCAGGCCACTCGGGACAGTCGCCGGGATGGCGCTGAGCAGGTTGGAGGACTTCGGGTCGGTGAGGGCCTTCAGGAAGGCGTGGAGGTCCTGCACTTCGGTCGCACTCAGGCGGATGGGCCGGCGGAGGACGGAGTCGAGCGTCGCGAGGATCGCAGCCTGTGTCGCCGGGTCGAGGCGCAGGGTCGGCCGGAGGCGGCCATCCACGGTGGACGGATCGAAGAGCGTCAGGCCCAGGGGGATATCGGAGTAGTGCCGGATCACCGCGTCCAGTGAGCTGAACACCCCGTTGTGCATGAAGGGCGCGGTGAAGTCCACGTTGCGGAGCGGCGGGGTACGGAACCGGAACCGGTCCGCCGGGTCGCCGGTGACGGCGGCGCGACCCTCGTCCAGGCCGCCGACCAGGCCGGGGCCGACCGGTGGCACCCCGACGTTGTGGAACTCCTGGTCGCTCAGCATGGGGCCGCTATGGCAGTGGCTGCAACGGGCCCTGCCGAAGAAGAGGCGCGCCCCGCTGGTCGCCTCGGGCGAGAGTGCCGTGCTGTCGCCACCCAGGTAGCGGTCGAACGGCGAGCCTCCGGTCTGCCAGGTGACACGCACAAAGGCGGCAAGGGCGTTGGTCAGGTGGTGGATGCGCACCTCTCCGGGCGCGAGCCCCGGGTAGGCGGCGGCCAGCAGGGTGTCGTAGCCCGGGAGGGCCACGACCCGGGCCACGATGCCGGCCCAAATGGCGGCGAGCGCGGTATCCGGCAACAGCGCGAGCTCGTTGGGCTGGCCCAGGCGGTCCAGGTCGCCGGCATGACCGCGCATCTCCTCCCGTGCCTGGAGCGGGAAGAGTGCCTGGGCCGCGAGGGCACCATCCAGACTGTCCGGGGTCCGGGCGCCGAAGGGCGTGACGAGGTGCCCTCCTTCGTCGCTCACCCGCCCGTCGGCGAGCAGGACGTGCCACGAGGGCCGCCCCCGGTCGAACAGCTCGATCGAGTTGCGCCCGAGGAAGGTGCCGGTCCCGAGCTGGCGGCCCGACCCCGGGCGATGGCCCCCGGTGCCGATCGAGAGTGGCAGCTGGTCCGAGGTGTGATACGCCGGGTTGTGGCAGGTGGAACAGCCGATGTCCCGGTTGCCGGAAAGCACCTTGTCGAAGAACAGGGCGTGCCCCAGGCGCACCCGAGCCGGGTCCTGCGGGGGAATCGGTGCGAGCGGAGTCACCTCCGCCTCGGCGATGGCGGCGCGGAGCTCCGCGTCCCCGGGAAGCGGCGCGGCGGGCGTCCCGTCGGAACACCCGCCGCCCAGGTACGCGCAGAGCAGCGCCAGGCCGGCGCGCGGAACCCTCAGGGGCATTCCGAGCCGCTGATGGACCCGTCGGGGCCGCCGCTGCCGCTCAGGGTGTAGAACCCGGCCAGAGCGCTGCCGGAGGGAAGGACCGTGACCGGGTCGGGGTAGCCTTCCATGAACGAGAGGTTGTCGCCTGGCTTCCCGCTGACGGTCCCCTGGAAGGTCGAGGAGGGCGTCCCGCCGGTGAACAGGCCGAACATCGTGCTGTCTGACCGCACCACGACCGAGAAGGAACCGGACTGGGTGTTTCCGGCACAGTACAGGACGTTGGTGAAGCCCTTCCGCGACAGCCCGGCGACCCGGCCCGCGACCGAGCCGCCCATGGAGTAGTTCCCTTCGAGGGTGCTGTCGGTGCCCGCGACGTCCACGATGATCCGCAGGGTGGTGTCGAAGGCGGCGACCTTGGTGCCGACCCCGGAGATGACCGCGGTGAACTGGTGGGCGATTGCCCCGTACTTGTAGCTGCCGCTGCTGCCCAGGCCGGTATTGGAGAGGTTGAAGCTGAGCGAGCCCTTCTCGGTGCTGTCCCAGCCCCCGATGACGCCATCGATGACCGACAGGATCGGGCTGCTGACGCTGCTTTTGCACCGCGCCCCCGCGACCGACCCCGTATCGCCGGCGGACATCGCGTAGCTGCCGCTGAAGCTGATGGCCCCTGTCGTCGCGACGATCGAGGTGCCGGTCAGCGTGTCGAGGGTCACCGGCGCCGTGCCGGTGCCGCCCCGGAGATAGCCGTGGAACGGATCGGAGAGGACCGAGGTGAACACACCGCGGCGCGAGTTGCCCGTCTCCGCGAAGGCGAACGCCCCACCGATCGGCACCCCGTTCCTGGTCCCGATGTGCGTACCGCAGTAGGTGACGACCGTGGCCGGCGGCACCTGGCGGTAGCCGGTGAAGAGACCGCCACCATTGGGGCCGGCGTAGTCGCCGGAGAGTGTCGAGTCATCCACCGACCCGGAGAAGCCGTACCCATCCCCGGTGGCCGCGAAGCTCGTGTTGTTGCTGGTGAGGCTGACATTGCTGAAGGTGTGCGGCTCCCCGTTGACCAGGAACGTGCCGCTGCCGCTGCTGTCCTCCACCGTGACGGTCACGCTGAAGTTGCCGGCCTCGGTGCCATCTTCGCCGGCGAAGACGCCGCCGTAGGTGAGCTTGGTCTTGCTGGAGCCGGTGGAATCGCTGCCGCCGCAGGCGGCCAGGGCAATCGCGGCGGACACAATGAGGAGACGTCGCATCGGGTATCTCGGTCCTAGGGGATGATCCAAGTTAGTGCAACCGTCCCGATCGGCAATCACCCGACCGGCGGCAGGGCCGCCTGGGCCACCGAGCGGACCTCATTCAGCCGCCCCAACGCCGCCGACTGGGCCGGCGTCAGGGCGGCATCCACGCTCAGTACCGCCAGCGCATCCCCGCCCGCACTGAGCCGGGCCTGGTGGTACTCGGCGATGTTGATGCCCGCATCGCCCAGCAGGGTGCCCACCCGGCCGATCACGCCCGGGACGTCCCGGTTGCGCAGCACCAGCAGCTGGCCGGCCGGCTGGACGTTGAGCCGGAACTCATCGATCCCGATCAGGCGCGGGTGGGTGGCGCCGAGCAGCGCACCGGCCACCCGGAGGGTGCCGCCGGCGTGCGTCACCCGCAGCTCGATCAGGTCCGGCACCTCGTGCGGGCCATCGAGCCGGGTGCGGTCCACCTTGATGCCGCGCTGCCGGGCGAGGTGGAGCGCGTTCACCACGTTCACCGCCCCCTCCCCCACGGCCTCCGAGAGCACGCCGATCAGCGCGCCAGCGGCAAGCGGGCGCAGCAGGTCATCGCCCTCGCCGCCGAAGCGCAGCTCGACACCCGTCACCGGCCCCGGCAGCAACGCCGCGGCGATGCGGCCCAGCCGCTCGGCGAGGTCGAGGAGGGGGCGGAGCCGCTGCAGCCGCTCCCCGCCCACCAGGGCGGCGTTCACGGCGCGGGAGTAGTCACCCTCGAGCAGGGCGGCCCGCACCGCCTCAGCGATCTCCACCGCGACGTTGAGTTGCGCTTCCTCGGTGGAGGCCCCGAGGTGCGGGGTGAGCACCACGTTCTTGAGCGACCGCAGCGGGTGGTCGGCCGGGAGCGGCTCCTGGTCGAAGACGTCGAGCGCCGCGCCCCCGATCGCGCCGGACTCGAGCCGCCGGATCAGGGCGGCCTCGTCGAGCACCCCGCCACGCGCGGCGTTGATGATGAAGCAGCCGGGCTTGAGCTTCGCCAGCTGGGCGTCCCCGAGCATGCCCCGGGTCTTGTCGGTCAGGGGCACGTGGAGCGAAATCACATCCGCCTGGCCGAGCACGGTGTCCAGGTCCGCCAGCTCGACGCCCAGCTCCCGTGCCGCGTCGGCGCCGAGGAACGGGTCGTAGGCCAGGACCCGCATCCCGAAGGCCCGGGCGCGGCGGCCCACTTCCCCGCCGACCCGCCCCGCCCCGACCAGCCCGAGCGTCTTCCGGTACAGCTCGGTGCCCCCGAAGCTGGTGCGGTCCCAGGCCCCGGCGCGCATCGAGGCGTCCGCGGCGGGGACCTTCCGGATCAGGGCCAGCAGCAGGGCACAGGCCAGCTCGGCCGCGGAGATGGTGTTGCCGGCCGGCGCGTTCATGACGGCGACGCCCTTCTCGGTGGCCGCCTCGACGTCGATCGTGTCCACGCCGACCCCGGCCCGGCCGATCACGCGCAGGCGTGTGGCGCGGGCGAGCGCGTCGCGGGTGATCTTTGTCGCGCTCCGGACCAGGACGGCATCGGCATCGGCGATGGCCGCGGCGAGCGCGTCGCCCTTGAGGCCGGGCTGCTCCACCAGCTCGAAGCGCGGGTCCGACGCCAGCGGGGCGAGCCCCTCGCGGGCGATCTTGTCCGCCACCAGCACGCGATAGGTGCTCATGCGGCCACCAGCTCGGCCAGGACGGCCAAGAGGGCGTTGAGCTCCTCGACGGTATGATCTCCCATGTGCCCGATCCGGATGGTGGTGTCCTTGAGCGAGCCGTAGCCCGCCGAGATGGTGTAGCCTCGACTCTTCATGGCCTCGTTGATGGCGGAGCCGGTCTTTCCAGGTGGCACGGTCAGGCAGGTGACGGTGGGCGAGCGATAGCCCGCCGGCGCCAGCACCCGCATCTCGACCCCCCGGGCACGCATCTCGTCGGCCCAGGCCCAGGTCCGCTCCGCCATGGCGGCGTGGCGGGCCCAGCGGGCCTCGATGGTCTCGGCGTCGATGCGCGCCACCTGCGCGGCCAGCGCGTACATCAGCGAGAGCGCCGGGGTGTTCGGCGTCTGGTTCTTCACGATGTACTTCTCGAACTCGACCAGGTCGAAGTAGATCCCGCGGTTGGCGGTGGCCCTGGCGCGTTCCAGCGCCCGCGGGTGGGCCACGCCGAACGCAAGGCCCGGCGGCAGCGCCAGCGCCTTCTGCGAGCCGGTGAGCACGAAGTCGAGGTCCCAGGCATCGGTCTCCACCGGCGCGCCGGCGATGCCGGTGACACTGTCCACCAGCAGCTGGATGTCGCCCGCCTCGTGGGCGACGGCGGCCAGGTCGCGGATGGGGTTCAGCGCGCCCGTGGAGGTCTCCGAGTGGACCACGGTCACCGCGTCATAGCGGCCGGCCGCGAGCGCGGTGCGCAGCTGCTCGGGCCGATGGGCCTCGCCGAGGGGCACCTCCAGCGCCGTGGCCTCCACGCCGTTGGCCTGGGCGATTTTGTAGAACCGTTCGGAGAAGGCACCGTTCACCAGTGACAGGACCCGCTTCCCCGCGCAATTCCGGATCGCCGCCTCCATGAGGCCGGTGGCCGAGGACGAGGAGATGTAGACCGGGCGCGCGGTGCGGAAGATCCGCTGCAGTCCCGGCATCAGCTGGGCGATGAGCTGCTCCATTCCCTTGCCCCGATGACCGATCATGGGGCGGGTCTGGGCGGCGAGGACGTCGGGGCGGACCTCGGTGGGTCCCGGGAGGAAGAACCGGCCGAACGGGGCGGTCATGGGGTGGGGCTCCAGCGGAACAGCGCGTTGAGGTGGAATTGGCTGCCTGCGTGCCGGCGGGAATATACCGGGGTCGGGGCCGGGGTCAGGCGAGCGGATACCGAAGTGCGAGCACGCCGGTCAGGGAAGGCCCGTCCAGCACCACGTCCGCCCCGGCGACCACATCCTGGCGCCTGACGACCCCGGCGAACGCGGCGAAGGCATCCACCGCGGGGCGGGCCTCCAGGTCGGTGGCGCCATCCCCCACAAGCAGGATGGGCCGCGGGAGCCGCGCCAGGTGCGCCTCGACCCAGGTACGCTTGCCGCCGGCGCGCGCCAGCGGCGAGGCGGTGTCGAACCCGGTGTAGGCGCCGTCCGCGCCGAACTGCAGGTCCACCGCGGCCACGCGATCGGGCGCGATCCCCAGGTGGCGCGACAGGTGGGCCACGGCGGGCAGGAGCCCGCCGCTCAGGACCTGCAGCACCACCCCACGCGCGGCAAGCGCAGCCACCGTTTCCGCGGCCCCGGGCACCATCCGCGAGATGTACAGCTCCCCGATGCGCGCGACGTCGGCACGGGTGGGCCGGATGAGGTCGAGCCGGCGGCCGTACACCTCCTCCAGGGGCACCGCGCCCCGCATCGCGAGGTCGGTGAGGTGAGCGATCTCGTCCCGGTGCTCGCGGGCGAGCTCCTCGATGCCCTCGATGGCGGAGAGGGTCGAGTCGCAATCGAAGATCACCGTGCGGAAGCCGGACTCGGCGCTCATGCCTGGGTGACCTCGGGGGTGAGCGGCACGTCGCCGTCGAGGTGGATGCGGCGCAGCGGACGGCGCAGCTGGATCCGCAGGCGGAGGAGCAGGAAGATCGCGACCGTCACCAGGCCGAGCACCAGCCCCCACCAGAGCCCCACGGGCCCGTGGCCCAGTCCGAAGCCGAGCCAGAGGCTCACCGGAAGTCCGACCAGCCAGAAGCCGAGCATCCCGGTGATCATTGGGGTGCGGGTGTCCCCGAGGCCGCGCAGGATGCCGATGGAGGTCACCTGGATCCCATCGAAGACCTGGAACACCCCGGCGAGTGGGATCAGCGCCACGGCGACGACCAGCACTTCCGGCGCCGGGGTGTAGAGCCGGGCGAGGAGGCCGGGAAGCAGCAGGAACAGGAGCGCGGTCAGCCCCATGATTCCGACGGCCACGATGAGGGCGGCGCGTGCCGCCCGCCCCGCCGCCGGCTGGTCCCCCCGCCCCACCGCATGCCCGACAACGACCGCCGCTGCCGCGGAGAGACCCAGCGGCACCATGAAGGTGATGGACGCGAGGTTCAGGGCGATCTGGTGCCCCGCGACCTGGGCCGTCCCCATGCTCCCCATCAGCAGGCCGACCACGCCGAAGACGCCATACTCGAGCTGGTGCTGGGCCCCGATGGGCGCGCCGATGCGGAGCAGCCGGAGCAGCGGCTTCCGGGCCAGGGCCTCCCGCCGGAAGTGCCGCACGTGGCGGCCCAGCAGCGGCCACGCGAGCCACAACAGCAGCCCGGCCATGAGCAGCCGGCAGACCGTGGTGGCAATCGCGGCGCCCGCAACACCCAGCGGCGGTGCGCCCAGGTGGCCGAAGATGAACACCCAGTTGAGGACCGCGTTGGCGAGGTTGGCCACGACGATTGTCAGGACGATCGGGCGCACCCGGTGCAGCGCCTGCAGGCTCTGGCGGAACACGGTGAACAGGAACATCCCGATGTTGCCCGGGATGCAGATCCGGGCGTAGAGTCCCGCCGCCGGCACCACCTCGGGTGGCTGGTGCAGCGCCGCGAGCACGCCCGGCGCGGGCCAGAGGAGCAGCGAGGCAGGAATGGTCAGGATCAGGGCGAAGACCATTCCCCGCTGGATGCCGCGGGCGATGCTTTCATCGTCTCCGGCGCCGGCGGCGTGGGCGATCACCGGATCCAGCGCCATCAGGGCCCCGAGGGCGAAGATGGCGCAGCCGAAGTAGTAGACATTGCCGAGAGCCACGCCGGCGAGCGCGGCGGGCGAAAGGTGGCCCACCATGATGGTGTCCACCACCCCCATGGCCATGAGGCCGACCTGGACCGTGATCACCGGAAGGGCGAGGGTCAGCAGCGCCCGGAGGTCCGAACCGGTGGTCGAGGAGGCAGCCATGGAGCCTGGAGCGGGGTCGAGGGGTAGTGCGCCCGGGAGGAATCGAACCTCCGACCCACAGCTTAGAAGGCTGTTGCTCTATCCAACTGAGCTACGGGCGCAGGCTCCCGCGGTCCGGGAGGTCCCGAAGTGTAGCGGCCCCGGGGGCGGCGGGGTACTCCGGGGGGCGACACCCGTGTCAGGGCGCGAACGCCTGGGGCCGGGGGTCGCGGGCGTTGAAGTAGAGGGTCCGCTGCCGGTTCTCGGGGAGCCGGAGCAGCTGGAAGAGGTTCTGCTGGTCGGGAAAGACCTCGAACAACAGCGCGTCATAGACCGTGAGACGCGTCCCGCCGGCGGGCGCGTCGCCCTCGAGCACGTACCAGGCGACCATCTGGGCCGCCTCGTCCTGCTCGAGTCCGGACTCCGTCACCTCGAGGTGGAGCCGTCGACCGTCCAGCTCCAGGGTGAAGTGGCGCTCGACATAGACGCCCACCAGCGAGTCCCGGTGGGCGTCCGGCAGGATCTTCAGGGTGGAATCGCCGGCCAGGCCCTGGAGCCCGCGCTCCAGGTCGTCATGGAAGAAGCGGATGCGGAGGGCGACCGTCGTGCCCTCCAGCACCATGCGGGTGTGGGAGACATGGGTGTCATGCGGCAGGGCCGGCGGGACGCCCGCAGGCATCCCCCCGGCCAGCAGCACGACGAGCGCGGCCATCCGCCTCACGAGGCGGGCGCCGGCCCCACCGACCAGGTGTTGTTGTCGCGGTTGATGTCGGCCAGGACGTCGTCCGGATCGAGCACTACCTTCACCACGGTCTTGTCGGTGAACAGGCCGTAGATGTACTGCAGCTCGTTGCGGCGCCAGATGTCGGCGCCCAGCTTCACCCGCCGGGTGCTGCCGTCATCGAAGGTGAGCTCCATCTGCAGTGGCATCACCAGCCCGCCCTTGTTCTCCACCGTGATGCGCACGTAGTTCTTGCCGCGGTCAGTGGTCCCGATCAGGCTGTCGGCCGGCTGGGTGGTGACCGCGGTGACGGCCTGATCGTTGGCGTAGGTCGTGTAGAACCAGCCGCGCCAGAACCAGTTGAGCAGTTCCCCCGCCCCATCGTCAATCGACCGGAAGAAGTCGGCCGGCTGCGGATGCTTGAAGGCCCAGCTCCGGGCGTACTCGGAGAAGGCCTGGTCGAAGAGCTGCGGCCCGACTACCTGCTCCCGCAGCATGACCAGCCCGGCAGCCGGCTTGCCGTACCCGTTGTTGCCGAACTGGCGGTGGATCATGTCGGACTCGGTCATGAGCGGCACCTGGTCCGGGTCCCGCATGTAGCCGACGATGTTCTTCGCCGGGCCGCGGTTGCTCGGGTAGGCCGGGTCCCAGTCCTGCTCGGCGTAATACTGCAGGAAGCTGTTGACCCCCTCGTCCATCCAGGTCCACTTCCGCTCGTCGGACGCCACGATCATCGGGAACCAGTTATGCCCCACCTCGTGGATGGTGACGCTGATGAGCGCCCGGGCCAGGCCCGCCGTGTAGCTGCCATCCGGCGCCGGCCGCGCGCCGCAGAAGGCGATCATCGGGTACTCCATGCCGAACACCGGGCCATGCACATTGACGGCCTTGGGGTACGGGAACGGAAATGCCAGCCGGCCGTAGGTCCGCATGGTCTGGGCGATGGCCTTGGTGGACAGGCTGTCCCACAGCGGCATCGCCTCCCGGGGGTAGATCGAGTGCAGCTCGATCGTCCGGGTGGTGCCGGGATAGCGGAAGCCCGCGGCATCCCAGACATAGGCCCGGGAGGAGGCCCAGGCGAAGTCGCGGACGCTGTCGGCGTGGAACTTCCAGGTGACCGGCGCGGTGCCTGCGGGGCGCGCTGCCGGGGTCGCCGCCTCCTCCCTAGTCACGATGAAGACCGGCGTCTCGGAGGTCAGCGCCTGCGCCAGCCGCCGCCGCTGGAGGGCGGTGAGGGTGGTGAGCGGGTTCTGCAGCACCCCGGTGGCCTGCACGATATGGTCGTGCGGGACCGTCAGCTCCACATCGTAGGTGCCGAACTCCAGGTAGAACTCGCCCTGGCCATAGAACTGGTCGGTCTGCCAGCCGTTCTGGTCGTCGTAGACCGAGGCGCGGGGGTACCACTGCGCCACCTCGTACATCCAGCCGTCGCCCACCAGCTCCCGGGCACCGCGGCCGTTGCGGCTGGTCTGGGGCACGATGAAGTGCCAGTCGATCTCCACCACCGCCTTGTCGCCCGAGGCGAGCGGCGACGGCAGCAGGACCTTCATCTCGGTACCGTTGATCACGTAGGGGGCGTCCACCCGGCTCACCGTGCGCCCGCGGGTCACCACCGCCTGCACCCGGGTGATCTTGTGCCCGCCCTCGAATGGCTCGGGGGCGAGGAAACGGCGCGCCTGGGGCGAGATCCGCTCCGGCAGCGCCGGCGCGCCCTGGATGGTCCGGCTGACGGACGGGTCGTCGATGTTCTGGTCCAGCTGGAACCACAGGTAGGCCAGCCGGTCCGGGGAGTTGTTGTGGTAGGTCACCCGCTCGGAGCCGGTCACCGTGTGCGTCGTGGTGTCCAGCGAGGCCTTGATGGCGTAGTCCACCTGCTGCTGCCAGTAACGCGGCCCCGGCTTCCCGGCGGCATTCCGCAGGTCGTTGGGGGAGGGCCACTCCGAGAGGGCACGGAAGTTCGACTCGTTGGTCTTGGGATTGGGCGGGGCGTCGAGCCACTGCTGCGCCACCGCCGCGCCGGGGGTCACCACGAGGCCCGTGGCCGCCAGCGCCAGGGCCGTCCACGACATCCGATGTTCCATCACCACGCTCACTGTGTTGAGGAAGTCACCCGCCCCGCCGCCGGTCAGCCCAGCACCCGCTCGGCGAGGATCGTTGCCCCGACCGCGGCGATGCCGCCCGAGGCCACGAGCACCCAGTCCCGCCTGCCCAGCCCAAGCCCCCGCTCCACCGCCACGCCCACCAGCAGCACGCCGGCCAAGATGCCCAGCTGGCCCAGTTCGAGCCCCACGTTGAAGCTGAACAGTGGCAGCGCGAGGCTCGCCTCGCCACCGAGCAGGCTCCGCAGGAAGCTGGAAAACCCGAGCCCGTGGATCAGTCCGAAGCCCAGCGCCAGCGCGTAGCGTAACCGCTGTCCGCGGGTCGCCACCGACTCCGTTCCCTGATCCCGGGCCACGAACCCGATGGCCACGAGGCTGGTCGCGACGATGGTGGCGGCGATCCCGGCCTCGACCAGCCGCGCGTTGACCCGGACCAGGTTCAGCGTCGCGAGCGCCAGTGTGATCGAATGCCCCACCGTGAAGGCGGTGACCAGGATGAGCAACCGGCGCCACTCGCGGGGGCGGTACGCCACGGTCAGGGCGGCCACGAACAGGATGTGGTCGTAGCCGCGCAGATCCGCGATATGGTGCATTCCGAGACGGAGATATGTCAGGAACTCTGAACCCATTCAGGGACACCGTACGGGGGGAAGAACGGCGGGTTTCCCCGCCGGGACGGGCATTGGTGACTTTCTACGTCGGTGAGGGATCGGCGGATCTGGCTGGACGAATCGGGGCGGCGGGATTCGAACCCGCGACCTCCTGCTCCCAAAGCAGGCGCTCTACCGGGCTAAGCTACGCCCCGCGATTCCGGCGCCCCGCCAATCCTGCGCGGGGCGGGAGAAAGGTGGCAGATCCGGGCTCCGCGCGGGAGGCCCGGTGCGTCACGCGCCCCCGATCCCTCGACCCCGGCGTTCCCGGGTCAGGTAGACCGAGAGCCCCAGGATGAGGGTGATGGAGACCGCCGAGATGGCGCACCAGGGGCAGAAGGTGCGCAGGACGACGAACTCGCCGTACTTGAGCCGCAGGGTGAAGGTGAACCCCAGCACCGCCAGCACCAGGAGCGTGACGACCGGCCAGCGGGCCGCCTGCCACCGCGGCTGCAGGCTTGCGAGGCTGGCGCCGAGGAGGAGCAGGTACCCCGCCACCCCGATCAAGGCGACGTCGATCCCGAAGAACCAGCCCCAGCGGCTGAACATGGCACGGTCGCAGCCGCCGGTGCTGCAGGTGAGGTTGCCGATGATCCCGCGCTTGTACATCGCGAGGTAGACGGCGCTGGTGCCGGCGATCAGGCTGAGCAGCGCGATCGCCATGCGGGCGCGGACGGCGCCGGGGCTGGGCTCGGTCACGGCGCCCCCTGGGACGCACCGGCGGCCGGCCCGTGATACCGCTCCTGCAGCCAGCGCACGTAGGCCACGACCTGCGGGACCTCGGCGGTGTCCACCCGCGCCACCGGCGGCATGGCGCCATAGTGGAATCGCCGCTGGGGAGCCCCGCGCACCACCGCCGCGGTCATCGCCGAGTCGGTCACCCGCGAGACCAGGAAGAGGGTGTCGAGCAGCGGCGGCCCGAGTCCCTGCCCCTTCCCCAGGGCGCCGTGGCAGGAGGCGCAGTAGCTGCCGTACAGCGCCGCCCCGCGCTGCAGCTCCGCCGGCGTGGACCCCGGATTGAACGCGGCCATCGCCGCGCTGCCGCCGCTGCCGCCCCCACAGGCCGCCAGCACCAGGCCCAGGAGCACCCCGGCCGACTGTCGTGCCTTCACATCCATTGCGTCATCCCTTGTCGGCACCCGCGAGTGCCGCGATCAGTTGCTCCAGGGCCCGGCCGCGATGGCTGACCCGGTCCTTCGCCTCTCCGTCGGCCTCGCCGAAGGTCTGGCCCAGTTCGTCGCTGAGGAAGTACGGATCGTAGCCGAAGCCCCCGGTGCCCCGCGGCTCCTCGAGGATCTGCCCGTTGCAGGTCCCCTGGAAGACCTCCGGGAACGCCCCCTGCCGGCGCAGCAGCACCAGGGCGCAGCGATACCGCGCCCGGCGCCGCCCCTCGGGCGCACCCGAGAGCCGACGCACCAGCATGGCGTTGTTGGCCGCGTCCACCTGGGCCGGCGTGCCGCCGGCCCCGGCCCAGCGCTTGGACCGGACCCCGGGCTCCCCGCCGAGCGAGAAGACCTCGAGCCCGGAGTCGTCGGCGACGGTCGGGAGGCCGCTCAGGCCGAGGAAGTACTCCGCCTTGAGTCGGGCGTTGGTCTCGAAGGAATCGGCGACCTCGAGGCGGGACTCCGCTTCCCGCTCCGGGATCCCGGCCTCGTCGGGGAAGACCACCTCGTGGCCGGCGGCGATGAGCATCCGGCGCACTTCCCGCTGCTTCCCCGCGCTGCGCGTGGCGAAGAGCAGCTTCAT
Source organism: uncultured Gemmatimonadaceae bacterium (assembly GCA_964647615.1). GTDB lineage: Bacteria > Gemmatimonadota > Gemmatimonadetes > Gemmatimonadales > GWC2-71-9 > JADJOM01. The sequence continues at coordinate 21,684 of CAZYIV010000006.1, forward strand.
CCGGCGAGGATCTTCCGCTGGGCGGCGAACAGCTCCGTGATGCCGCCCTGGGCGAGTTCCAGCAGCCGGTCGAGCTCGGCCCGCTGGAAGGTCGAGTGCTCACCCGTGCCCTGCACCTCCACGAACCGGTCCGGATGCACCATCACGATGTTGGCGTCCACCCCGGCGTCCCGGTCCTCGAGATAGGCCAGGTCCAGCCGGGGCTCGCCCTCGACCACCCCGACGGAGATGGCGGCGACGAGGTCGCCGAAGGGGTTCGCCACCCCGGCGCGCTGGGCCAGCCAGGCGCACGCATCCGCCAGTGCCACACAGCCGCCGGTGATGCTGGCGGTCCGGGTGCCGCCGTCCGCCTGGAGCACGTCGCAGTCGATCTTGATGGTCCACTCGCCGAAGGCCATCGTCCGCATCGCGGCCCGGAGCGAGCGGCCGATGAGCCGCTGGATCTCCTGGGTGCGGCCGCCCGGCCCGCGGCGCTCCCGGTCGGTGCGTTCCAGCGTCGCCCGCGGCAGCATGGCGTACTCGGCGGTGACCCAGCCCTGGCCGGAGCCCTTCTTCCAGCCCGGGACGCCCTGCTCGACGCTGGCGGTGCAGTGCACCAGGGTGCCGCCCATGCGGATCAGGCAGGAGCCTTCGGCGTAGGGATTCGCGTTGCGCTCAAGCACGAGGGGGCGCAGCTGGTCCGGCCGGCGGCCGTCAGGACGAGGCACGCAGTCGCTCCACGATGGCGGTGGTCGAGAATCCGTGTTCGAGGGTCACGTGGCGGACCCGCCCGCCGCGCGCCTGCACCACGTCGGCCCCCACGGTGGTGGCCACGCTGTAGTCGCCCCCCTTCACCAGCACGTCCGGCTCCAGGGCGCTGATCAGCTCCAGCGGGGTGTCCTCGTCGAAGATCACCACGCAGTCCACCGCCCCGATCGCGGCCAGCACCCGTGCGCGGGCCGCGGCCGGGACGATCGGGCGCTCGGGTCCCTTGCCGAGCCGGCGCACGGAGGCGTCGCTGTTGACGCCGACGACCAGCGCATCGCCCTCGGCGCGGGCGGCCTCGAGCAGGGTGATATGGCCGGGATGGAGGAGGTCGAACACCCCGTTGGTGAAGACCACGATGCCGGCCTGGGACTCGCGCCAGGCCGCCGCGGCCCGGCGGTCCCGGATCTTGCCCGTGGTGTCCATGGGGTCAGCTGCCGGTGCGGGCGAAGATCATCTTGAGCGCGACCGGGGCGACGAAGGTCGTCCCCATGACCATGAGCAGCACGATGCTGAACGTGGTCTCGCTCAGGAGTCCCGCCTGGCGGCCCACATCGGCGAAGATCAGCCCGACCTCGCCGCGCGGCACCATGCCGGTGCCCACGGTGAGCCGGTGGAACTTCGCCCACGGCGCGCCCCAGCCGGCCACCAGCTTGCCCACGATCGCGATGACCGTGAGCGAGGCGGCGATCCCCAGCACCGCGAGGGCGCCCGGCCGGGTCGGATCGAGGAGGGTCACGTCTGCCGCGGCCCCGACGTTCACGAAGAAGATCGGCGCCAGCACCGCGGCGACCGGGCGGACCTCGTGCTCCACGGTGGTGGCGTGGCGGGTGCCGCGGATGATGAGGCCGGCCGCGAAGGCGCCGATGATCATCGCCGAGCCGACCTGGGCCGCCAGGGCGGCGAGCGCCAGGGCGAAGGCGATCGACACGGCGACCACCACCCCACGCACGCGCATCCGGACCACCTGGTCCACGATGCGCGGCACCAGCAGGTTGCCCACCAGCAGCGCGGCCACCAGGAACCCGATCGCGACGCCGAAGGTGATGCTCACGCCCGCGAGCGTCGCGGTGCCCCCGGCGGCGATGCCGGAGACCACGCTCAGGATCACCAGGCCGACGACGTCATCAATGACTGCGGCGCCCAGGATCACCCGGGCCTCGGTGGTGTCCATCCGGCCGAGGTCGCCCAGCACCCGGGCGGTGATCCCCACCGACGTGGCGGTGAGGGTCGCGCCGACGAAGATCGCGACGGTGCGGAGGTCCCCGCCGTCGGCGGTCGCCGGATGCGGGAGGAAGGCCCAGTAGACATACCCGAGCGCGAACGGCACGAACACCCCGACGGCGGCCACCGCCAGGCTGGCGGGACCGACCTTGAACATCTCCTTGAGGTCGGTCTCGAGCCCGACCTCGAACAGCAGCAGGATCACGCCCAGTTCCGCCAGCAGGCGGATCATCTCCGCCCCCGACGCGTCGCCGGCCGGCACGACGCCGAACACGCTGGCGCCGAGCAGCACCCCGGCCACCAGCTCCCCGAGCACCGACGGCAGGCCCAGCCGCTCGGCCCCCTCCCCCAGCAGCTTGCCCACCACCAGCATGGTGGCGATGACCAGCAGCAGGTTCACCAGCCCGCCCTCCCCCCCCGCCGCCAGCAGCGGCGCGGGGAAGAGCAGCAGGAGGGCGAGGTAGAGGACGGGGCGCAGCGGGAGGGAACGGCGAGGAACCATCAGAGCGGCTCCTCGGCCATCGGCTCGTACACGAACGTGTGGGTGAAGATCGGCACCGTCACGGTCTCGCTGTAGGTCGTCGTGATCGTGATGCGGCGCGGCTTGCCCGAGCGGGTGATGGTGAACTTCCGCGCCTCCGGGGGCAGGCCGAGCTCATCCACCTTGGCCTCGAGGCGGCGACGGATCACGCCGTCGCTCAGGGTCGGGGCCAGGCGGGCGGAGACCCGCATCTCGTCGAGCAGCTGGTAGTACCGCACCCACGGCTGCCCGAAGTGGATGCCGTAGTACACCCCGGCCACCAGGATGACGAGCGAGACGAGGCAGCCGGACGTGCTCGCGCCACGGCGCGAGGAAACCCTGGGCGTCACCATTGGGACTGCGCTCCGTCCACGATGTTGGTCACCAGCTTGCTGAGGGCCCGGCCACGCGCCCGCGCCTCCGTCTCGGAGCCGGGCACGTATTCACCATCAATGGTCATCCCGTTGCGCTGCCAGAGGGTCTTGCCGTCCTTGTCCACGATCTCGACCGAGACGGTCAGCTGCACCAGCCGCTTGTCCACCGTCACCTGGCTGTTGGCCCCGCCGGTGAAGGCGACGGGGACATCCGGCTCGTAGCGGGAGATGCTGCCGCGCACGATGGCGTCGGCAGAGGCCTCGCCCGCCTGGCGGAGCCCCAGCCGGCCCTGCACCGCGGCGCGCACCGAGTCCGCGACCTCCTGGGTCAGGGTCGGCTCGGGCGTCAGGTTGTCGAACGGCAGGATGGCGACGGTCTTGATTTCGGGGGGGAAGCCCCCGCCCTTGAAGCCATAGAAGCACCCGGCCAGCAGCAGGGTGCTAAGGCTCGCTCGGGCGAGCCCAGATCTCAGGCGGGAATTGCGCAGTCGGAACGCTCGCGTAGAACGTGATCTCCAGTTTGGACGGCACGGTCGGCACCGTCAGGAGCGCCTTCACCGGACTGCCGTCGGCCCGGACGGTGACGCTCGTCCGGCCCAGCACCTTCCCCTCACGCCGCACCTCGGCCGACAACGTGGACCCGCTCCCGGCGCTCCGGACGTAGGTCGTGGTGTCGCTGCCGCGGATGTACTGCCAGGCGGCGCCCTCGGTCGTCTTCACCCCACGAAGGTCCGCTCCGGCCGGGGCCGGCTGGGCGACCCCCAGGATGGCCCAGAGGAGCGAGACCCCTGGCACCAGCTCGTCCACCGACCGGTCGGGCACCACCCAGAGGGCGGAGTCGCCCACCACCGCCGCCGAGCCCTTCCCGATCCCGAGGGACCCGGCGAAATCAAACCGGAGGGAGTCGGGTGGCACCAGTCGCACGCTGCCCCGGCCGCCCTTGCTGGCCTGCTCGTCCTGGTAGAGCCAGGTGAACCGGTACATGATCGGCTGGGTCGGGGTGGTCGGAGCTACCCACCCGGCCACCTGCCCGGGCTCGACCCGCACCAGCCCCTTGGGTGCCAGCGGACCGGGCCCGCCACCACACGCGGCCAAGCCGAGCAGAAGATAGGCCGCCCCCGCGGGCCGGTCAAGCCGAAACCGTTGCAGCATCAGTAGTTATACCCGAAGAAGAACTGCACGAAGCTGCGCCGGGTCTGCTCCGGGGAGAGCGCGTACCCGCGAAAATGATTGTCGCTCCACCGGCGGCCCCAGTCCAGCCGCAACACCAGGCCGGGAATCAGCGGCCAGCGGAAGCTGATCCCCCAGCTGCCCAGGATCGCCCGGTGCTCGTCGGCCGTGAACCAGGTGCGGCCGGCATCGAAGAAGAGCGCGCCCTGGACCTCCGGGAACCGCGCGTCGCCCGCAGGCGTGCCCAGGGTGAAGAAGTCGAGCAGCGGGAAGCGCAATTCGGCGTTGGTCATCCACGCCTTGGCCCCGATAATGTAGCCGTAGTTCGGGTAGCCGCGCAGGCCGAGGGTCCCGCCGAGGTTCACCCGCTCGGGGCGGTCGCCCCCGCTGTAGAACCCGAAGCCGCGGACCGCCACCGCCGTGCGCCGCCCGAGCCGGAGGTACTGCCGGGCATCCACCGCGGTGGTGTACCCGTCGAACCGCGCGTTGCTGAAGTCACTGGCCACGGCACCGGTCACCGCGAGGTAGTGCCCGTCGATGGGCCCGGTGGTGGTCCACAGCGCGTTGCTGTGAACGAAGGTCAGCGACTGCGAGGCGATCCAGCCCACCCGCTGCGGTTTGTCCACGGGAAGGGTGAAGTCCACCCGGTCGGAGTGCTGCACCGTGGCCTGGGCCTCAACCCGGGCGAAGCGGGTGAGCGGGTAGCGCAGCAGGCCGAAGCCTCCGTAGGCATCCTCCACGTAGGCGGCGTTGAAGTCCCCGACGTACTGGCTGCCCTTGAACCGGAACGCCCCGGCGCCCCAGTTGAGGCGGTGGGTCTGGTTGATGTAGAGCCCGAGCAGGCTGGTGTTGTCGAACAGGTTGCGGAATTCCCGCCCCTGGTAGGTGCTCACGTTGACGAAGAACAGGTTGTCGCTGAGCAGGTCGCTTACCAGGAAGGTCACCCCCTGCCCCGTGCCGATGCGGGGCGCATAGACGAACTCGCCCGCGGCGAAGTCGAGGGTGTACTTGCGCCGGTACGGCTCGCTCCGGGCCCGGGCCAGCTGGCCGGGCTCACCCGAGGGCCATGCCCAGGCGGAGTGGGGCGCGGGATCGCCGAGGGTGAAGGTCTCCTCCCGCGCCACCGAATCGGCGGGGAGCAGGTACACCCCCAGCCCCAGGTTGTTGAACCCGCTCACCAGGAAGGCATCGCGGCCGGGGACCGCCGCCGCGTCGAACGCGCCGGTCCAGACCGAGGTCTCCCGGCGGCCGTTCCCGAGGGTATCCACCGAGAAGGCGTTGAGCACGCCATCCCGCCCAGAGCTGAACAGGATGTGCCCGTCGTCGAGCCAGGACGGGGTCTCGTCCACCCAGGGGCCGTTGGTGAGCTGGCGGATCTCCCCGGTCTCGAGGTCGAGCAGGAAGAGGTTTACGGCATCCGACAGCCCGAGCGCCGTCCGGTCGGAGGCGAAGACCACGCGCCGCCCGTCGGGACTCACGCTCGGGTCCAGGTCCTGGTAACGGTCATCGGTGAGGCGTTCCAGCGGACCGTCCGGCAGGCGGAAGCGGTAGAGGTCGGACACTCCGGCTTCCGAGAGGCCGCTGAAGATCACCGACTGCCCATCCGGGGTCCACGTGGGCGAAAGCACCGAGGAGAGCTCGGGCCACTGGTACCGCCCCACCACCTTCCGTTCGGTGCGATCATAGACCATGAGCGCGTCGCGCTCTCGGTAGCGGGCCCCGATCAGCAGCAGCGGCGGGCGCGAGGCGTCCACCCGGGAATCGAAGGCGTGCAAGTTCTCGAACGTCGGGCTCCGGCCCGAGGTGACCAGCGGCTCGGCCCCGCCGCCGTCAATGGCGCGTTCCTCCAGCCGTACCAGGCCCGATCCCGCCGAGGCATAGACCAGGTCCCCGCCACTCAGGGTGTCGGGGGAGTAGGCCGGCTTGATGGCGGTGGCCGCGAGCAGCTCCCCGGCGGCGGGCAGCGAGGAGCGGCCCGCGACCGACGGGTAGTAGGCCTTCCGCATCGCGACCTGGAATTCCTCGTTCAGCGCCCCCAGGCTCTTGCCGTAGATGCCGAGGATCGCCGCCTCGAAGGTCTCGTAGTGCCACAGCTCCCGGTAGAAGGCGGCCACCCGCCAGTCGCCGTAGGTGTTGGCCAGCCAGCGATGGATCCGCCCGCCGAGCGGATAGACGATGCCGCCGGTCACGTAATCGAGGTCCTGCAGCCGTGGCAGGTGCCCTCCGAGCACCAGGTCGCGCAGGATCATCTCGTCACGGGCGTCCTCGCCGCCGGACCAGTACTCCGCGAGTCCCTCGGTGAACCAGAGCGGCAGCGCGATCGAGGCCGAGCGCGGGGAACGCACGTACCGGTCGTACAGCAGGCTGATCTGGAACACGTGCACCATCTCGTGGCGCAGCGTGTGGCGGAACTCGGCGAGGTTGCCGCGGAACGGCAGCGTCACCCGCCGCTTGAGGAAGTCGGTGACGCCGAGCAGCCCCTCGGGGGGCGTGAAGGGGAGGACGTTGGTCTGCTCGAAGTCGGTGTGCGAGGCGTAGACGATGAGCGGGATGCGGGTGGTGACGGTGTGGCCGAACTTCACCGCCAGGTCGTTGTAGTTGGCCTCCGCGTCCGCCAGGGCGACCCCGGCGAGCTCGCGCTCCTCGGGGTAGTAGTACACGTCCACCCGGGGCCCGGAGAGCACCTGCCAGTCGAGGCGGCGATACTGGATCTTGTTCTCGCCGGCGAGGAAGAACTGCCCCGCCGCCGGGAGGACCACGAGCGCCGCGAGGGCGCCGGCCAGGATCGCCGCGCGCCACTTCATCGGCGGATGGTCCGGATGCGGTCACCCTGGGTGATGCGCTGCACCGCGGGAATGCCGTCGGTCACCTGGCCGAAGACGGTGTAGCCGCCGTCGAGGCCGGGCTGCGGGCTCAGGGTGATGAACCACTGGCTGCCACCGGTGTCCGCGCCGGACAGGGCCATGCCGACGGTCCAGGCCTTGTAGCGGCGCGGGTTGATCTCGTCCCGGATGGCGCCGCCGGGCCCGCCCCAGCCGTCGCCGCGCGGGTCGCCCGTCTGCACCACGAAGTCGGGCACCACGCGGTGGAACCGCATCCCGTCGAAGTAGCGCCGGTCCACCAGCCGCAGGAAGTTGAGCACCGTCAGCGGCGCCTCGGGTCCGAACAGCTCCAGGGTGAAGCTGCCGCCCGCCTCCAGCTGCACCTGGACCTTGGGATAGCGGTCCTGCCCCGCGAGCACCAGGAACTCGCGCACGACCTGCCGGTAGTCCTGCATGGTGCGGCCGGTCTGCACCGGATACGCGGGGCCGAGGACATCCGAGGCGCCGGGCCAGTGCTGCTCGGCCCACTGCCGCACCTGGTAGTCGGGCGCCGGGCCCAGTGCGGCGAGCAGCTCCCGCTCGCCTGTGCCCTCGTGCGCCAGGCCCGCCTGAAGCGCGCCGAGGACACTCCAGCGGGCGTCGGGGATCGAATCGCGCGCGCCGGCGCGGTAGGCGTCGAGCAGCGCCGGCCGGTCCGCCGGGTCGGCGGCCAGGGCCAGCGCGTCGGCGGCGGCGCTGCGCACCACCGCGTCGCGGGCCTGGATCAGGCGGCGGCAGGCGGCGATGTAGGCGGTATCCGCGGCGGTGCCGCCCCGTCCCCAGGCCCCGAGCGTCGCGGCCACCACCCGGGGATCGGCGTCGGAGAGGAACGGGCCCAGCGCGCCCGGCGCCGCGGCGGCCATGGCCTCCCCCGCCACCGCACGCTCCCGCCAGTCGCTGGAGCCCGCCCAGCCGGCGGCGGCCGCGCGGAATCCCGCGCTGTCCGCCTGCGCCAGACTGAGCAGCGCCTGGCGCCGGAGGGCCCAGGATCCCTTGCCACCGGTCACCACCCCCGCCAGCGCCGTGCCCGCCTCCGGGCCACCGAGCGCACCGAGCGCCTCGGCCGCCTGCACCTGGACGTTCTGCAACGGATCGCCTAGGAGCGGCAGCACCTTGGCGGAGGCAGCAGGGTCCTGGTAGCTCGCGAGTGACCGGAGCGCGGCGATCCGGACCCCGGCGTCCTCGTCGCGCGTGGCGCGGAGCAGCAGGTCCTCCACCGGCGCATGTTCCAGGCCGGCGGAATCCACCATCACACGGGCCAGCCCCCGCGCCGCCAGCGCCCGCGTGCCCGCGGCCGCCCGGCTGCCCACGACATCCAGGAAGCGCGGCACCGCGGCGGCGGCGCGCAGCCGCACCAGCGAGAAGGCGGCGCTAAAGCGGCCATCCTCCGACCCGCCCATGAAGACGGGCAGCAGGGCGTCCACCGAGGCCCGCCTCCCCAGCCGCCAGCTCTCCAGCGCCGCGCGGGCCACGAGGTAGGGGAAGTCGTCACGGTCGCCCCAGAGCGAACCTTCCAGCACCGAACGGACAAAGCCCGCCCCCTCCGGCCCGCCGGACCGGGCGGCCGCGGTGATCATCTCCAGGGCCAGCGGCCCGGGCACGGGGGTCCCGTCCTGGGCCCGCTGCCGCAGGTAGGTGGCGGCCGTCGAGTCCCGGAGCAGGCCGAGCCCGAAGGCGGCGGCCAGCTGTACGCCGGGCACCGGGTCGGACAGCGCGGCGCCCACCATCCGGACCGCCCGCGGGTCCCCCAGGCGGCCCGCGCTGGTGGCGGCGATCGCGCGCACCGAGCTGTCCGGATCGGCGAGGGCCTGCTGCAGCAGCGGCTGGTCGAAGCGGCGGGCATCCTCCGCCGCGAGCAGCCGGGCGAGGATCTCCACGGTGCCGCCGTCCTGGGCGGCGAGGGCATGCAAGGGAGCGGCGAGCAGGGCAAGGAACAGCAAGGAGGTGCGACGGCTCGGAATCATCGGGGCTCGGAACCAGGGTTGGGGCGAAGCGCATCCACCACGCCCGCGGGAAGCCGGGAGACCCGGTGCCTCGCGTCGAGGCTGACCAGCGTGGTTTCCGCCTCCGCCACGACCGCGCCGCTCTCGGCCTGTTCGATCACGTAGGCAAAGGTCACCCGGCGGCTGGCCGCCTCGGTGACCCGGCACCGGATCCGCAGCTCGTCGTCGTAGCGGGCGGCCAGCCGGTACCGCACCCGCAGGTCGGTCACCACCAGCCGGATCCCCTCGGCCTCGAGCTCACGGTAGGTGTACCCGGCGCGCCGCAGGTGCTCGCAGCGCGCGATGTCCAGCCAGACCACATGCCGGGCGTGATACACCACGCCCATCTGGTCGGTCTCGGAGTAGTTCACCCGGTGGGTGGTGACGGATTCGGCGCTGGCGTGGTGCACAGGGCGCTTCGATGCGAAGGTGGACGTGACGGGGGACCGGGCAAGGGTAAGGCCGCCTGCGGCCCGATGCCAAGGCCCCCGCCGCCCTTCCCCGGCCCACCGGCGCCCCCTACCTTTGCCGCGTGTTCGCCCAGCGCCTGGTAGTGGTCGGGGATGCCCACCTCGGCCGCGGCTCCCGCGAGACCGCTTCCGCCTTCCTCGCCTTCCTCGATGCGGTCCCCTCCCTGGGGGATGGCCTGCTCGTGACCGGCGACCTGTTCGAGTTCTGGTTCGCCTACGAGCGGGTCATCCCGCGCCATGGCCTCCCGGTGGTGGCGGGGCTGGCACGGCTCGCGCGCCGGATGCCGATCCTCCTCATCGGGGGCAACCACGATCGCTGGGCCGGTACCTTCTGGGAGCGGGAGCTCGGCATCCGCTTCGCCCCGCGCGAGACGACGTTCACGCTCGGCGGACGAACCGGCCTCGCGGTCCACGGCGACGGGATCACCGAGACCCACTGGTCGGCCCGGGTGCTGCACCAGGCGCTGCGGCACGACATGACCGTCGCCCTCTACCGGTCCTTGCACCCCGACCTCGGCATGTGGCTGGTGGACCGGCTGAGCAAGTACCTCGGCGACCGCAAACGGAGCGAGGCGGAGGTCGAGGCGTCGTCGGCGCGGCAGGCGGCCTGGGCCGCGGCGCGCCTGGCGGGAGACCCGGCACTCGGATTCGTGGTGATGGGCCACACCCACCGCGCCGCGGCCGTGGCCCAGGGGGACGGCCGGCTGTACCTGAACCCGGGCGCGTGGTTCGACGGCCATCGGTACGCCGTCATCGGCCCGGAGGGCGCCACCCTGCACCAGTTCCCGCACCAGCCGTGAGCGAGCGCGAGCCCCGGATCTTCACCAGGGCCACCGAGATGATCCGCGGCGGGCAGCGTGAGCAGGCGGCGGCCGAGCTGATGGCCGCCCTTCCCGGCATGGAGGCGCGCTGGCATGGCAAGGCGTACCGGCTGGCCGGGCTGGCCTGGTACTTCGACGGGCGGTACGCCGAGTCGCTGGGGATGTTCCAGGCGGCGGCGGAGGGAAGCCAGGTGCCGGAGGACTGGTTCAACGTGGCGATGGCCCGCACCCACGTCGGCGACATCCCGGGCGCACACGACGCGTGGCAGCGCTGCTTCGAGCTGTCCTACCAGCACCAGGATGCGCCGGAGACCTCGACCTTCTTCCAGAAGAAGCTGCTGTTCGCGGAGGCGCTGCTTTCGGTGGGCGCGGCGGATGAGCGGGGACTCGACCTGCTGGAGCGGCAGCTGATGGGCTTCTTCACCCATCATCACGTGACCGACGCAAGCTTCTGGGGGATGCGGGGGGTGCCCGCCATGGAGGAGGTGCTGGACCTCACCCGCCGGTATTACGTGGCCATGGGCCGGGGGGCCGACGCGTGGCGGGCCTTCTGCGATTCGGTGACGCCCTCGGTGGACAGCGACGGGCAGGCCTACCTGGCCCGGCTGCGCGAGGAGTTCCCTGGCCCGGCGGCCTGACCGGACCTATCCGAGCGTCACCACTTCCGCGCTCGCCAGCCGCTCGCCGATGAACCGGCTGCCCACCACCCGGAACCGCGGTTCGTCGTCACTCACCACGAACCGGTGATAGACCGGCGCGCCCGGGGCCGCCGCCAGACCCCGCGCGCCGAGGATTTCCGCCACGCTGCGTGCGGTTTCCTCCGCGCTGTCGATCAGCCGGACCCCGTCGCCCATCACCTTCCCGATCAGTGGCTTGAGCAGCGGATAGTGGGTGCAGCCGAGCACCAGCGCATCCACGCCCGCGCGGGAGAGTGGCGCGAGATACTCGCGCGCCACCAGCTCCGCGGCCGGATGTTCGAACCACCCCTCCTCCACCAAGGGCACGAACAGCGGACAGGCCAGCTGCTCGACCTGTGCGTCCGGGGCAAGCGCGTGAATGGCGCGGGCGTAGGCGTTGCTGGCGATCGTTCCGGCTGTGCCGATCACGCCGATCGGCCCGCCGCGGCTCGCGGCGACGGCGGCCCGGGCGCCGGGCTCGATCACCCCGATCACCGGCACCGGCGAGGCTGCCTGCAGCGCGGCCAGCGCGTGGGCGGTGCTGGTGTTGCACGCGATGACCACCAGCTTCACTCCCTGCCCCAGCAGCCACTGCAGGATCTCGAGGCTGTAGCGGCGCACTGTCTCCGGGCTCTTGGGCCCGTAGGGCACCCGCGCAGTGTCGCCGAAGTAAATGGTGGACTCGCCGGGGAGCCGCTCGTAGATCGCGCGGGCCACGGTCAGCCCGCCGATGCCGGAATCGAAGATCCCGATGGGCGCGGCGGCAGTCACGGAATCCGGATCGGGATGGTCACGGCCGCGCCCACGCCCCCGCCCGGCATGGGGACCGCGCGCAGGTCCAGGTCGGGCGGGAAGTCCCACAGGTGGGCGCTGACGTAGGCCTCGATGGCCGAGAAGAGGTGGTTGAACCCCAGCAGCACCAGCCAGTCCTGGCGTTCCTTCTGCTTGGCGGAGACGCTGCCCGAGCCGGTGCGGCGGAGGTAGCTCAGCTCGTGACTGGTCTTGATCGCCATGCCGAGGGTCAGCCCCTCCCAGCCCACGAAGAGGGCGCCGGTGAGCTTCCGCTTGAGCTTGGCCTGCCCCCAGCCCGGGATCAGGATCGAACGCCACAGCGCGCCCATGGGCGAGGTGGGCGCCCGCGGACCGAGCGTATCGCCCGGGGCGCGGATGAGCGGGACGGTGTCCGGCGCCGCCGCGGCGGTATCCGGAGCCACCAGGGCGGAATCCTGCTGGGCCGCGAGGGGCGCCGCCGTGAGCATGAGGGCCAGCAGCCCCCCGGCCAGGCGCCGCCTCACCCGAGCCGCGCCCGGATGGCCGCCGCGAAGCGGTCGACGTCCTCTTCGGTCGTGTCCCAGGCCGTCATCCAGCGCACCTCGGCGGTCTCGTGATTCCAGACGTAGAACCAGGCGGTCTCCTGCAGGGCAGGAATATGCTCGGGTGGAATCCGGGCGAACACCCCGTTGGACTCCACCGGCTGGGTGATGCGGACCCCGGGAATGTCGCCGACCTGGTCGGCCAGCCGCCGGGCCATCCGGTTGGCATGCGCGGCGCAGCGGTGCCAGAGGTCCCCTTCGAGCAGGGCGATGAACTGCGCCGCCAGGAACCGCATCTTGCTGGCGAGCTGCATCCCCTGCTTGCGGAGCCAGGGCATCTCGGCCGCGGTCCCGCCCCTCGGGAAGACCACCGCCTCCGCGCCCAGCAAGCCGTTCTTGGTGCCGCCGAAGCTCAGCAGGTCCACCCCGAGGTCGGTGGTGAAGGCGCGGAACGGGAGCTCGAGCGCCACCGCGGCGTTGGCCAGCCGGGCGCCATCCATGTGCACCAGCAGGCCCATCCCGTGCGCCGCCTCGACCAGGGCGCGGATCTCGGCGACGGTGTACACCGTGCCCAGCTCGGTGACCTGGGTGAGCGAGACCACCCGCGGCTGCACCTTGTGCTCGTCGCCCAGCTGGTGACGGAACGGCGCCAGTTGCGGCGGCCGGAGCTTGCCATCGGGGGTCGGCAGCGGCAGCAGCTTGCAGCCGGTGAGGCGCTCCGGGGCGCCGGCCTCGTCCACGCTGACGTGGGCGCCCTCGGCGCAGATCACCGCGTGGAAGGGCCGGGTCACCGCCGAGAGCCCGACCACGTTGGCCGCGGTGCCGTTGTACACCAGCCAGCTCTCCGCCTCCGGCCCGAAGTGGGCGCGGAACAGCTCCTCGGCCCGCGCGGTCCAGGAATCGTGCCCGTAGCCCCGCGCATGCCCCGTGTTGGCCTGGATGATGGCGTCCAGGACCTCGGGGTGCACCCCGGCGTTGTTGTCGCTGGCGAAGGCGCGAGCGGTCATGAGGCGATCAGCACGGGGAGGGCCCGGGGCAGCAGGGTGATGTCCATGCGCCCGGCCACCTGGCGCAACTCGCCGTCGAACTGCGCGTGCAGCACGTCGGAGGCGGTGGAGACGCTCACCCGCGTCGCGCGGAACATGCGCACGTGGCGCAGGCGGGTGTGGCGGCCCAGCATGACCAGCGGCAGCTTGAGCAGCGTGGCGGGGATGGACTGGCGGCGGATGGCGCAGATGTCGAGCAGCCCGTCGTCGGGCTGGGCCTCCGGCGTCAGGCGGAAGCCGCCGCCCACGCAGGGCCCGATCGCCACCTCGAGCAGGAGCAGCTCGTCGGTGAGGCTGCCGCCGTCGGATTCCATCGCGAGCTCCAGCCGCGGGAAGCTCACCAGCACCTCGAAGACCGCCGCGAGGTAGGCCGGCATCCCGGTCAGCCGCTTCCATCCGCTCACCACCCGGGCCACCTCGGCGTCGAACCCGATCCCCACCGAGTTGAGGAAGTACTCGCCCCACGCGGTGCCGACATCGAAGTGGCGCACCGTCCCGGCCGCCAGTCGGCGCACCGCCTCGGCGTGGGGGATACCGAGGGTCCGGGCCATCTTGGCGTAGTCGTTCCCGGTGCCGGCGGGCAGGATCGCGATCGGGGGCCGCTCCGCCACCTGGGCGGCCAGCAGGCCGTTCGCGGCCTCATGGAGGGTGCCGTCGCCCCCGAGCACCACCACCCGCTCCGCGCCCGCCTCGACCCGCTCCCGCACCTGGGCCACCGCCGACCCAGGGGCGGAGGTGTCCACCCGCTCCACCCGGCCGAACGTCCCGGCGAGCGCCTGTTCCGCCGGGGGCGCCAGGCGCGCCGCGCGGCCGCGGCCGGCCGTGGGATTCACCACAAGGAGGGTGGTCACGAGGACTGGAATGTCGCCGGTTCCGGAGCCGGCCGCCATCCGTGCAAAGGGGCACCCGGACCTCGGGTGCCCCTCTCCGCCCGGACGGGGCGGGAGCGTGTGGGAATCGAACCCACCGGAGCCGCCGGAGGCGCCTCCGTCGCGGTTTTGAAGACCGGCCAGGCCACCAGGCCCGATCCACCCCCCTGTCCGGCGGCCCGGCTCAGACCGTCGCGACGACCTCGATCTCGACCCGCACGCCGCGCGGCAGCCCCGCCACCGCCACCGTGGAGCGGGCCGGCTTGTGCTCCCCGAAGGCCTGGGCGTAGACCTCGTTCATGGCCGGGAAGTCCTGCATGTCCACCAGGAACACCGTGGTCTTCACCACCTGCTGCAGGCTGGAGCCGGCGGCCTCGAGCACCGCCTGCAGGTTGGCCAGCACCCGCTGGGTCTGTTCCTTGATCCCCCCGCCCACGATCTCCATGCTGGCCGGATCGAAGGCGATCTGCCCGGCGCTGTACAGCAGGCCGTTGACGATCGTGGCCTGGCTGTAGGGGCCGATGGCCCGGGGGGCCTGTTCGGTGGCGACGGTCTGGATGCTCATCTAGAAGAGGCCCTCGATCCGGCCATCGGGGTGCACCCGGATGGCCTCCGCCGAGGGCGTCTTGGACAGCCCCGGCATGGTCATGATGTCGCCCGCGAGCGCCACCACAAAGCCGGCGCCGGCGGAGGGGTAGACATCCCGGATGGTAATCCGGAAGCCCTTCGGCCGCCCGAGCCTGGTCGGGTCGTCGCTGAAGGAGTACTGGGTCTTGGCCACGCATACCGGCGTCCCGCCCAGGCCCATCGCCTCGCACTGGGCAATCGACTTCTCGGCGGTGGGGGTGAAGTTGGCCCCGTCGGCGCCGTAGATCTGGGTGGCGATGGTCTCGATCTTCTGCTTGATCGGGAGCGCGCTGTCATAGATCGGCTTGAAGTCGGCCTTGCCCTCGGCCAGGGCCGCAAGCACCTCGTTGCCGACCGCCTCGCCGCCCTCGCCGCCGCGGGCCCACACATCCGACAGCGCCGCCCGGGCGCCCCAGCCCTTGGCGGCGCTCAGCACGGCGTCCTGCTCCTCCTGCGAGTCGGAGAGGAACCGGTTGAGCGCCACGACCACCGGCACGCCGAACTTCTGCACGTTCTTGACGTGGGCCTCGAGGTTCACCATCCCCCGCTGCAGCGCCGCGACGTCCGGCGTGCCGAGCGCGTCCTTCTTCACGCCGCCATGCATCTTGAGTGCCCGCACCGTGGCCACGACCACCGCGGCCTCCGGCTTGAGCCCGCCGAAGCGGCACTTGATGTCGAAGAACTTCTCCGCCCCCAGGTCGGCGCCGAAGCCGGCCTCGGTCAGCACGATGTCCGCCAGGCCGAGCGCCAGCTTGGTGGCGACAATCGAGTTGCAGCCGTGGGCGATGTTGCCGAAGGGCCCGCCATGCACCAGCGCCGGGCCGCCCTCGAGGGTCTGCACCAGGTTGGGGAGGATGGCGTCCTTGAGCAGCAGGGTCATCGCCCCGCTGGCCTTGAGGTCGCCCGCGGTCACCGGCTTCCGGTCGCGGGTAAGGCCCACGATGATCCGGGAGCAGCGCTGCTCCAGGTCGGCCAGGTCGGTGGACAGGCAGAGGATCGCCATGATCTCGCTGCCCGGCACGATCACGAACCGCTCCTCGCGGCTGGGCCCGCCGTTGAGCCCGCCCAGGCCGACGACCATCGAGCGGAGTGCCCGGTCGTTCATGTCCATGGTGCGGGGCCAGGTGATGCGGCGGCTGTCGATGCCCAGCGCGTTGCCATGGTGGATGTGGTTGTCCAGCATGGCGGACAGCAGGTTGTGCGCCGAGGTGATGGCGTGGAAGTCGCCGGTGAAGTGCAGGTTGATCTCGTCCATCGGCACCACCTGCGCGTACCCGCCGCCCGCCGCCCCGCCCTTCACCCCGAACACGGGGCCGAGGGACGGCTCGCGGATGGCCACCACGACCTTCTTCTTGAGCCGTCGGAGCGCCTGCGCCAGGCCCACCGTCACGGTGGACTTGCCCTCGCCGGCCGGGGTGGGATTGATCCCGGATACCAGGACCAGCCGCCCGGTGGGCTTCCGCTTTGCAACCGCCTCGGGGGTGAGCTTGGCCTTGTAGCGGCCGTAGGGCAGGATCTCGTCGGGGCCGAGGCCGATCTCCGCGGCCACCTCGGCGATGGGACGGAGCTTGGCAGCCTGCGCGATCTCGATGTCGGTGGGTACGGTAGCCATGGCGGACGGACTTCCCCTGGGAGAAGGGTGAAGGTGGTGGTGCGCGGACGCCCCGGCTCCGGGCCTGGGGTCATCCCGGGGAACGTAGGCCGGGCGGAATGAACGGGCCGTGAAGCCCGTGCCCGTCAGGCGCTCAGCCGGGGGCCGAAGACCCGGGCGGCGTTGGCGCCGGTGGTGGCCAGCAACTCGTCGAGGGCCACGCCGCGCACCCGGGCCACGTGTTCGGCCGTCTGGCGGACGAACGCGGGTTCATTGCGCTTGCCCCGGTGCGGGACCGGCGCCAGGTACGGCGCGTCGGTCTCGAGCAGCAGCCGGTCCGCGGGCACCGCCCGCACGACCTCGTCGCGGCCCCAGTTGCGGAAGGTGACCATTCCGCTGAGGCTGACATAGTGCCCGTCCTCGAGGGCGGTCCGCAAGAGGTCCGGGCCGCTGGAGAACGAGTGCAGGATCACGCTGGCCTGGGGGTGCTGCCGGAGGAGGGCGATGATGTCCGCGTCCGCATCCCGGGCGTGGATCACCACCGGCTTGCCCGCCGCGGTCGCCAGCCCGAGTTGTCGGTCGAACGCCGCCTGCTGCACATCACGAGGGGAATGGTCGTAATGATAGTCGAGCCCCATCTCCCCCGCCGCGACGACCCGCGGGTCCTGCAGCTGCGCCCGGAGCCACGCCTCGGTCTCCGGGGTCCAGCGGGCCGCCTCGTGCGGGTGGAGCCCCGCGGTGGCCGAGAGGCCCGGGTGGCCCTCCACCAGCTCCAGCGCCCGGGCGGCGGCCTCGGGCGACTCGCCGATCACCACCACGTGCCCGACCCCGGCGGCCCGGGCCCGGGCCAGCACCTCGGGGACGTCGGCCGCGAAGGCCTCCGCCCCCAGGTGACAGTGGGTGTCGATCAGCACCGGCGCCGGGCGCCGGGGCTCAGGCGCCGACCGTCTGGCGCGGCTGGCCCGCCGGGCGGCCCGGCTGGCGCACCCCGCGCGCATCGGCGCCGGGCCACTTGTGCTCGATCGCCATGAGCGCCGGCGAGGCGATATAGATGGACGAGAAGGTGCCGGTGAACACGCCGAAGAACATCACCAGCGCGAAGGGCCGGATCACCTCGCCGCCGAACACCGCCAGGGCCGTCAGCGTCGCCAGGGTGGTGCCGTGGGTCAGCACGCTGCGCGGCAGGGTCTCGTTCACCGACCGGTTCAGGATGTCGGCGAAGTGGTCCCGCTTGTACTTGTGCAGGTTCTCGCGCACCCGGTCGAAGATGATGATCGTGTCGTTGAGCGAGTAGCCGACCATCGAGAGCACGGCGCCGACGACCACCAGGCTCACCTCGAGCCGCATCAGCGCGATGAACCCGATGGTGAGCACGATGTCGTGGGCCGTGGCCAGGATCGCCGCCAGCCCGAAGCGCCACTCGAACCGGTAGGCCAGGTAGGCCAGCACCGCCAGAAACGAGTAGACGATCGCGAGCAGGGCCTTGCCCCGCAGTTCGCCGCCCACCTTGGGGCCGACCGCCTCGGTCCGGTCGATGGTGTACTTCCCCGCCCCGAGGACCTGGTCCAGCGCGCTGCTCACGGCGCGCGCCGTCGCCTCGGTGTTGTCGGCATCGGTGCCCTCCTTGGCGGTGCGGGCCCGGATCAGGAACTCGCCCGGGGCCCCGAACGACTGGATCTCGGCGCCCTTGATGCCCTGGCCGTCGAGCGCGACGCGCATGGCGCCGACGTTCGCCGCCGGGACCGCCTTGAGCTGGACCAGGGTCCCGCCGGTGAACTCGATGCTGTAATTGAGGCCCCAGCCGAGCAGCGCCACCAGGCTCAGCAGGAAGAGGACCCCGGTCAGGCCGTACGCATACTTCCGGTAGCCGATGAAGTCGTACGCGGCGTTGGCGAAGAAGCGGATCATCAGATGCTCAGGGTTGCCATGGTCGGCTTGCGATCCAGCCAGATCATGTAGAAGGTCCGGGTCACGAACACCGCCGTGATCATCGAGCAGATGATGCCGATGGTCAGCGTCACCGCGAAGCCCTTGACCGGGCCGGTGCCGAACTGGAACAGGAACAGCGCCGTCATCACCGTGGTCACGTTTGAGTCCACGATGGCGTTCATCGCGTGGCGGAAGCCCTCATCGATGGCCAGGCGCACGGTCTTCCCCAGCGCCAGCTCCTCGCGGATGCGCTCGAAGATCAGCACGTTGGCGTCCACCGCAATGCCGATCGACAGGGTGAGGCCCGCCAGCCCCGGCAGGGTCAGCGTCGCCCCGAGCATCGAGAGCGCCCCGAGCGAGAACAGGATGTAGAGCCCGAGGCCCGCCACCGCGAGCATGCCGCTCACCCGGTAGATCCCGACCATGATCAGGATCACCAGCACGGTGCCCACCAGCGCCGCCACGATGCCCTTCTGGATCGAGTCGGTGCCGAGGCTCGCGCCCACCTGGCGCTCCTCGACGATCTTGAGCGGCACCGGCAGGGCGCCGGCCCGCAGGGTCAGCGCCAGGTCGCGCGCGTCCTGGAACGACTTGCCGGCGAGCGTGATCTGGCCCCGCCGCTCGATCCGCTCCTGGATCACCGGGGGCCGGCCCTGGACCTTGTCGTCCAGCACGATCGCCATGTAGTTGCCGACGTTCTTGCCGGTCCCCTCCCCGAACATGCGGGCGCCCTTGCGGTCCAGCTCAAAGGTCACGACCGGGCTGCTGGTGAGCGGGTCGATGTCTTCCTTGGCGTCCACCAGGTTGGTCCCGGTGACGATCGGCCGGTCCTCCAGCACGTAGAGCGAACGGTAATTCTTGGCCCCGATGCTCTGGAACGACGCCCCCCAGCGGTACTCGAACTGGCGCGGGAACAGCGCCCGCACGTCCGGCACGTTGAGCAGGCTGTCGGCGCGGGGGACCGAGCTCTCCTCCACCAGGAACTCGCCGGGCGTCAGCTGGTAGCCGAGGTTGGCCCCGGCCAGGACCAGGCTGGAGAGCGCCCCGCCCGTCACCGTGGTGGTGTCGCCGGCGGCGGCCTCCGGCTTCTTGGTCGAGTCGCCCTGCAGCAGCTCGGTGACCGCGCTGGTCGGCGCCTCGGCCCCGGCGGTGGCGTGCACGCCGAGCCGGGCCAGGGCCCGGTCCATGGCGGGCAGCGCCTTGTCGAGCGCCTGGCTCCGGTCGGTCATCCGGAACTCGAGGAAGGCGCTCTTCTGCACGATCGCCTTGGCCCGGCCCGGGTCGTTGACCCCCGCCAGCTCGACCACGATCCGGTCATCACCCTGCTTCTGCACCAGCGGCTCGGTGACGCCGAACTCGTCCACCCGCTTGCGCAGCACGGTGAGGGCGAGGTCGATGTCCCGGGCCGGGTCGGCGGAGACCCGCTTGGACTGGTCCAGCTCGAGGCCCAGGTGCATGCCGCCCTGGAGGTCGAGGCCCAGCTTGAGCGGCACCTGCCGCTCCACGGTGTCGCGGATGATGCCGTCCGCTCCCCGCTGCCGCTGCTTCACGTCGCGGGGGATGAGCGAGACGACGGCGGCGATCACCATGACGGCGACCACCCCGATCCGGGTCCTGAGATTGGTGACGATCATGCGGCTCTAGGCATTCGACGCGCGGCTCTTGTCCATCGGGGTCCCGTGTCGGGCGAGCGCGTCCTGTGCCCGGATCCGGTCCCGTTCGAGTTGTGTCGTGAGCTCCGCGACCGAGCCGAAGCGCTCGGTGTCGCGCAGCCGTTCCACCCATTCCACCCGCACCCACTGGCCGTACAGGTCGGCGTCCACCCCGAAGAGGTGCACCTCGACGGTGCGCCGGACCTCGCCGAAGGTGGGCTTGGGACCCTGGTTGAGCATCCCGCCGGCCACCCCGCCGGCCCATTCCACCCGGGCGGCGTATACCCCGTCCGGCGGCAGCAGCTTCCGCTCCCCGTACTCCCCGACGTTGATCGTGGGGATCCCGATCGCGCGGCCCCGCCCCTCGCCCCGGACGACCCGGCCGCTCAGGGTGTAGGGCCGCCCCAGCAGTGCCCGGGCGGTGGCCAGGTCTCCGCCGGCGACGGCGCGGCGGATCGCGGTGCTGGAGACAGGATGCCCTCCGGCCTGCACCACGCCCACCACATCCACCGCGAAGCCGTCGCTCTCGCCCAGCCGGCGCAGCGTGCCCACGTCCCCGCTGCGCCCGCGGCCGAAGGCGTGGTCGTGCCCGATCACCAGCTCCCGCATGCCGCAGCGGGCGATCAGCACCTGCCGGACGAACTCCTCGGGCGACAGGTTGGCCAGCGCCCGGTCGAACCGCAGGAACACCGCGTAGTCGAGCCCCGTCTGCGCCAGCACCTCGCGCCGCTCCGGCCCCGTCGTGAGCAGCGGGGGCGCCGCCTGGGGATTCACCACCTCGAGCGGGTGCGGGTCGAAGGTGACCAGCACGCTCTTGCGGCCCACCGCGCGGGCCCGCCGGGTGATCTCCTCCAGCACCGCCACGTGGCCCCGGTGGACCCCGTCGAACGAGCCGACGGTGACCACCGTGCCCTCCGGATGCGGCGGCAGCAGCGGCATCAGCCGGCCGCCTCCAGCACCACCTCGGGCTGGAAGCCCCCGGGGCCGAACCGACCGATCGCCACCAGCTGCCCCGCCGGGCCCACCGCACAGGTGGCCCCCGCGGCCGCCGTGCCCTCGCGCGGGAGCGGCTGCCCGAACCCGAGCCGCCGCGCCTCCGCCTCCGACACCTCTATCCGGGGCAGATGCCCCAGCACCGCGAGGGGTGGCTGGAGCGCGGCCTCGGTCACCAGGTCGAGTGCCACCGCCTGCTCCACCCGGAGCCCGCCGATCGCCTCCCGCCGCAGCGCGGTGAGGTGCCCGCCGGTGCCCAGCGCGGCGCCCAGGTCGCGGGCCAGCGCGCGGACGTAGGTGCCGGCGCTCACGTGGGCGCGGAACTGGAGCTCCGGATAGGCGTATCGCACCAGTTCCAGCGCATGCACCACGATCGCCACCTCGGGCAGGTCCACCGGCTCGCCCCGGCGGGCGCGGGCGTAGGCCCGTTCCCCCTCGAGGTGCTTGGCCGAAAACGCCGGCGGCCGCTGCCGCCCGGCCCCTACCAGCGCCGCCAGCGCCGCCCGCACCGCCTCCGGCGCCGGGGGCGTCTCCACCGCCGTGGCCGGCAGCGGCTCCCCGGTGGCGTCGTCGGTGGTGGTCGCCACCCCGAGCCGGGCGGTCGCGAGGTAGCGCTTGGCCTGCTGCTCCACGAACCGCGCCAGCCGGGTCGCCCGGCCCACCAGCACCACCAGCAAGCCGGTGGCGAAGGGATCCAGCGTCCCCGTGTGCCCCACCGCCCGGGTCCGCAGGGCCCGCCGCACCCGGGCCACGACGTCGTGGCTGGTCAGCCCGGCGGGCTTGTCCACCAGCAGCGCGCCGGTCAGTCCCCCGGCTCCTCGCGCAGTTCGGACAGGATCCGGTTGATCCGCGCCGCGTGCTCCAGCCCCCGGTCCAGCTCGAACCGGAGTTCCGGCACCGTCCGGGTGGCCAGCGCCTGCCCCACCTTGCGGCGCAGGAAGCCGGCGGCGCTCCTGAGCCCTTCCAGCGCCGGCTCGCGGCCGGCCTCGTCGCCCATCACGCTCACCCGCACCGTGGCCACCGACAGCTCGTTGGTCAGCCGCACCTCGGTGACGGTGACGAACCCGATCCGCGGGTCGCGCAGCTCGCCGAGCAGCGCGTCCGCGATCACCTGGCGCACGGTCTCGGCCACCTGGTCGGGGCGGCGACGCGGCCCCTTCATGCCTGCCGGACCTCGGTGTCCATGATGCGCACGCCGTCCGCCTCCTCGATCAGCCGGTCGGCGGCGCGGAGGGTCTCCTCCACGGTGCGCCGGTCACTGCCCACCGCCGCACAGGCCAGGCCGGCCCGCTGCCACAGGTCCTGGTGCGCCACCTCCGCCACGCTCAGGTTGAGCGGCCGGAGGGCCGCCTTGAGCGCCTGCAGCACCGCCCGCTTTTCCTTGAGGGAGTGACAGCCCTCGAGGTGCAGGTCCCAGCTCCGGATCAGGGCGTGCATGCCGCCGCGGGCCGGCGGCTCACGCCGCGCCCGCGTCGTCCAGGGTGCGCTTCACTTCCTCGACCCGGTAGCACTGGATCATGTCGCCCACCTTGAGGTCGTTGTAGTTCTCGACCCCGATGCCGCACTCCAGCCCCTCCCGCACCTCGCGGACGTCGTCCTTGAAGCGCTTGAGGCTGGAGAGCTGGCCGTCGTACACCTGCACCCCGTCCCGCAGCACCCGGGCCTTGCCGGTGCGCTGGATGATGCCGTTGCGGACCTGGCAGCCGGCGATGGTGCCCACCTTGCTCACCTTGAAGAGCTGCAGCACCTCGGCGTCGCCCAGCACGGTCTCCTTGCTCTCCGGCTTGAGCAGGCCTTCCAGCGCCTTCCGGACGTCGTCCACCGCCTCGTAGATGATGCGGTAGGTGCGGACGTCCACCTGCTCCCGCTCGGCGGCCGCGCGGGCCCCCGCATCGGGCCGGACGTGGAAGCCGATGATGATCGCGCCGGAGGCCTTGGCCAGCAGCACGTCGCTCTCGCTGATCGAGCCCACCCCGCGGTGCACGATGTCCACCCGCACCTCGCCGGTGGAGAGCTGCCCCAGCGCGTCGGCCAGCGCCTCGGCCGGGCCACCCTGGTCGGCCTTGATGATGAGCCGTAGGGCCCCCACGGCGCCCTGCGCCAGCGCCCGGGAGATGTCCTCCAGCGAGCCACCGCGCGCGGTGCGGCGGTTCTGCGCCTCGCGTTCCAGCCGCTGCCGCTTCTGGGCGATGTCCCGCGCCTCCACCGCGTCGGCGGTGACCAGGAAGTTGTCGCCCGGCGACGGCGTGCCCTCGAAGCCCAGGATCTGCACCGGGATCGAGGGGCCCGCCTCCTTCACGTTCTTGCCGCGCTCGTCGAACAGCGCGCGCACCCGGCCGGAGAACTTGCCGCAGATGAAGTTGTCGCCGACCCGCAGGGTGCCCTTCTGCACCAGGATGGTCGCCACCGGGCCCTTGCCCGGGTCCAGGGTGGCTTCCACCACGGTGCCGGTCGCGGACCGGTCGGGGTTTGACTTGAGGTCGAGGATCTCCGCCTGGAGCAGGATCTGCTCCAGCAGCTTCTCCACGTTGGTGCCCTTCTTGGCCGAGATCGGGGTCGAGAGCACCTGGCCGCCGAACTCCTCCAGCACCACGTTGTGGCTCAGCAGGTCCTGCTTGACCTTCTGCACGTTGGCTGCGGGCAGGTCGATCTTGTTGATCGCGACGATCATCGGCACGCCGGCGTTCTTGGCGTGGCTGATCGCCTCCACCGTCTGCGGCATCACGGCGTCCTCGGCCGAGACCACCAGCACCACGATGTCGGTCACCTGCGCGCCACGGGCCCGCATGGCGGTGAACGCCTGGTGGCCCGGGGTGTCCAGGAAGGTGATCTTGCGCCCGTCCGGCAGGGTGACGTGGTAGGCACCGATGTGCTGGGTGATGCCGCCGGACTCGCCGGCGACCACGTTCGCCTTCCGGATGTAGTCGAGCAGCGAGGTCTTGCCGTGGTCCACGTGGCCCATGATGGTGACCACCGGCGGCCGCGGCACCTGCTGGCCCTCCTCCTCCGCCTCGTCCACGGTGCTTTCCGGGGCGGCGTACTCCTCTTCCTTCATCGCCTGGAAGCCGAACTCGGAGGCGATGAGCTCGATCTGGTCGAAGTCGAGGCGCTGGTTGACCGTCACCATCAGCCCCAGCTCCTTGAACGCCAGCTGCACGATCTGCGAGGCGGGCACCTTCATCAGGTCCGCCAGCTCCGCGACCGAGATGAACTCGTTCACCCGGATTCGGGTCTTCTCCCGCTCGCGCTCCTCCCGCTCCCGCTGCATCTGCTCGCGGTAGCCGCCGTCGTCGCGGCGGCCGGTGCGCTTGGTGGTGCCGCGGTGCATCCCGGCCAGGGTCTTCTCGATATTGGCCAGCACCGCTTCCTGGTCCACCCCCGACTTCCGGCCCTTCTTCTTCTTGCGCGCGCCACCCTTCTGGGCGTCGGGGCCGAAGTTGCGGCTCCGGTCGCCGGGGGCGGCGGTGCCGGTGCCCCCCGCGGCCGGCGGACGGCCGGGGCCACCCGGCCGCGGGCCGCCGGGGCGCGCGGTGCCGGGCGAGCTGGAGCTGAACACCGGGCGCGGACGCTGGAACCGCGGGACCTCGCCGCCCGGAGGGGCGACCGGTCGCGGAATGCGGGTGGGAATCCGGGGCGGCGCGCTCGGCGGTGCGCCGCTGGCGGCCGCGGGGAGCGACGGAGCGCTCGGCGCCGCGGGCGCCTCAGCCCCGCCCTCCGGGGTGGCGGCCGACGGCGTCGCCGCGTCGGGCGCCGCGCCCTCCTCGGCGGGGAGCGGCGGCAGGTCCTTGAAGAGGGCGCGGGCGCGCTCCTCGAGCGAGCTGGGGAGCATCGGCTCCTCCCGCCGCTCGACGGGCCGGCTCAGCTCCAGCGCCTCCTGCCGCAGCTGTTCCGCGGCGCGCTCGGCCTCCGCCTTCTCCTCGGCCTGCTGCACTTCGGCCGCGGTGCGGCGGCGCTTCACCGGCTTGGCCGGCTCGTCGACGGCCGCGGCTTCGACCGGCTTGGCCTTCTTGGTCGCCTTCTTGGCCCGCTTCTTCGGGGCCGGCTCCTCCGCCTGGGCCGCCTTCCGCTTCTCGCGCTCCCAGCGCACCCGGATGGCCGACACCTGGGCATCCTCGAGCGGCGACATGTGACTGCGCACGAAGATGTGCATGTCCCGGAGCATGCTCAGGAGCTGCTCCGCGGGCACGCCGAATTCCGCTGCCAGGTCGTGGACTCGCGTCTTGACCACTCACGCCTCCCTGTGGGCCCCGCCCGGGCTCGTCTCCACGAGACCCTGGGCCAGCGCCCGGTCCAGCACACCGGCGACCATGATGGCGGGCCGTCCCAGCCGCGCCCCGATCGCCTCCGCGGCCGGCCCGTCGAGGAGGGGAATCCCCTTCGCCCGGGCCAGCCGAACCACCTTCTCCTGCGCCCGGCGGCTCGCGTCGCCGGCAATCACCACTGCCCGGACCCGCCCCGCCTGCAGCGCGGCCCGCACCGCATCCACCCCCAGCACCACCGTGCCGGCCCGCACTCCCAGGCCCAGCAGGCGGAGCCGCGCCTCACTGTCCGGCGTCGTCCCCGCCCTCCTCGGTCAGCTCCGCCAGGAAGGCCACCAGCTGCTCGGCCCGCTCCGGGGTCATGCCGGGGATCTTGTCGATGTCCTCGCGCTCGAGGTCGAGCACGTCGTTGAGGGTCTGGTACCCCGCCCCGTTCAGGATGGCCACCAGCTCGGGGGTCAGGCCCTTCAGCTCGGTCAGCGGCAGCTGCATGACCGCCTCGTCCTCCGGCGGCAGCGGGGCGAACAGCGGCCCCTCGCCGCCCCGCTCCAGCCACTCGCGGCTGGAGTAGAGGTCGATCTTCCAGCCGGTCAGCTCCGAGGCCAGGCGGACGTTCTGCCCGTTCCGCCCGATGGCCAGCGACAGCTGGTCCTCGTCCACCACCGCCTGGATGGTCTTGGAGACCGGGTCGGAGAACACCTTGGCCACGCGGGCCGGGGCCAGCGCCAGCCGGGCGAAGCGCTCCGGGTCCGGCGACCAGGGCACGATGTCGATACGCTCACCGCCCAGCTCGTTGACCACCGCCTGCACCCGCGAGCCCTTGAGGCCCACGCAGGCGCCCACCGGGTCGATGGCGTCGTCCCGGGAGATGACCGCGATCTTGGTGCGGCTGCCGACCTCGCGCGCCCAGGCGCGGATGTCCACCACGCCCTGCTGGATCTCCGGCACCTCCAGCTTGAACAGCGCCTTCACGAAGAGCGGGTCCGCGCGGGACAGGATCAGCCGCGGCCCCTTGGGCGTCTCCTCCAGCCGCTTGAGCACGGCCCGGATGGTGTCGCCCTGGTGGAACTTCTCGCGGTGGTTCTGCTCCCGGTACGGGATGATCGCCTCCGCCTCGCGGAAGCGGTTGAGCATGATGACCAGCTTGCCCCGCTCGATCTGCTGCACCTCGCCCGAGAGCAGCTCGCCCACCTTGCCGGCGAACTCGTCCCGGATCCGGGTCCGCTCGCCCTCGCGCACCCGCTGGATGATCCGCTGCTTGGCGGCCTGCACCGCCAGCCGGCCGAACTCGGCGAAGGGGACCTCTTCCTCGAGCATGTCGCCCACGGCGAACTCGGGGTCCTCGTACTGCGCCTCCTCCAGCGAGATCTGCGCGCTGTCGTCCTCCACCGCCTCCACCACCTGGCGCAGCCGGATGACCTTGATCGCGCCCTTCAGCTCGTCGAACTCGAGCTCGAAGCGCACGTTGGGACCGTAGCGGCGCGCCAGCGCGGCATGGATTCCATCCCGCAGCAGGTCGAGCAGTTCGGTCCGGTCCAGCTGCTTGCTGGTGGTGAGCTCCCGAATGGCGCTCAGGACTTCCGCAGAGCCTGACATCCGATTCTCCTGCCCCCTCAGGGGCCCCGGCGGCCGTCCGCCGGATCCTGCTCCATGAGCAACGCTTCCTTGATCGTGTCGAGCGGCAGCTCCAGCTCGGTCCCGTCGGGCAACCCGAGCCGCACCGCCCCGTCGTCGGCGGCGACCGCGAGGATCACCGCCCGGGGATGGCCGCGAACGCCGCGGGCCGTCAGCTTCACCGTGCGCCCGGCATACCGCCGCCAGTGCTCCGCGAACCGCACCGGCCGCTCGATCCCCGGCGAGGAGACCTGCAGCACGTAGCGCGGACCGACGCCGCCCTCCGCCTCGAGGTACGCCTCCAGCGCCCGGCTCGCCCGGGCACAGTCCTCGGCGGTGACGCCGTGCCCCGGACGACTGTCCGGCCGGTCGATCCGCACCTGAATGGAGGGATTGCCCGACGGACCGCTCCGGCGAAACTCCACCAGCTCGAAACCCAGCTCGGTGACGAGGTGGCGCACAGCCGGAAGGAGCGGATCAGCGACCATAGGGATAGGCCGAAAAAAAATGTGGGGGAACTCCCCCACATCGGTCAGCGTCGCGCGCTGGAGCTCCCCGAACAGCGCGGGAAGTATAGGGCTGGTGCGGGGTTTCGTCAATCAGCCCCGGCGTCCGGTCGCTGGGGCCGGCCGAGGTAAGCGACCATCCGCCCATCGCTCCCCCGGGAGGCCCGGTGGCTGTAGAAGAGCGGCCGGTCGTGGGCCGAGCACCATTGTGATGTGGAAACAGCGCCGAGACCCAGACTCCGGGCCTGCTCCGCCAGGACCGCCCGCAGGTCGGCGTGGTACGGGCCGTTCCCTTCTCGCGGCAAGCCGCACCCATCCATGACTTCAGAACCAACTTCATAGCAGGCGCCGCAAATACTTACTCCACAGTGCATTACGACATTCTCCACAACCGAGCCGAACTGTTCGACCATCCTCGAGACGGCGGAGGTAAGGATCCCCGCCGCGGTCCCCCGCCAGCCACTGTGCAGCAGTCCGATCGTACCCGTTACTGGGTCGGCGAGGTAGACCGGGACGCAGTCGGCCACCGTCACGGTGAGCAGGAGCCCCGCCGTCCCTGTGAGGTGCCCGTCCACCCCTTCGAGTTGGAGCCATCCCTCCCCCGGCCCGTGCACCGCCACCCGGGTCTGGTGCACCTGGGTGCCCAGTATCACGCCCGGGAACCCCGCTTCGGCCCGGCGGAACGCCCGCCAGCGGGTCATGACCTCCCCGACCGGGGCGTCGGTCCAGAGCCCCAGGTCGAATCCGCGCCCCGCCCCGGGCCCCCGACCGGAGATGCCGGCCACCAGGCCGTAGCGCTCCCGCCAGCCGGGGACCTCGAAGCGCGGCACCTCGCCCGGCAGCTCCACCTCGCGGAGCGGGGTGACGGCCGGCGTCGCGGGGGCCACCGGCGTCAGTCCAGCCGCTCGATGGCGGCACCCAGGGCGCGCAGGCGGCCGTCAATCTGCTCGTAGCCCCGCTCGATCTGGCCCACGTTGTGGATGGTGCTGGTCCCCTCGGCCGCCAGGGCGGCGAGCAGCATGGCCATGCCGGCGCGGATGTCGGGGGATTCCACCACCCCGCCGTGCAGCGGCGAGGGCCCCGAGACCACGGCCCGATGCGGGTCGCAGAGGACGATGCGCGCCCCCATCCCGATGAGCTTGTCCACGAAGAACAGGCGGGACTCGAACATCTTCTCGAAGATCAGCACCATCCCCTCGCACTGGGTGGCGGTCACCAGGGCGATGGACATGGCATCGGCCGGGAAGGCCGGCCAGGGACCGTCCTCCAGCTTGGGCACATGCCCGCCCAGGTCTGGACGCACCCGCCGTTCCTGTCCCGGCTCGACGACCAGGTGGTTGCCGTCCACCCGGGGCCGCACCCCCAGCCGGTCGAAGCCCAGCAGCGTGCTGCGGAGGTCGTCGGGGCGGACATCCTCGATGACCAGCGAGCCATTGGTGACCGCGGCGAGCCCGATGAAGCTCGCGATCTCGATATGATCCGGTCCGATGGCGTAGGCGGCGCCGTGCAGCGGCTTTCCGCCGTGGATAGTGTACACGTTAGTGCCGATGCCCTCGATCTCCGCCCCCATCGCCACCAGCAGTCGCGCCACGTCCTGCACGTGGGGCTCGGCGGCGGCATTCCGGAGCACCGTCCTTCCCCTGGCGTGCACCGCCGCCATGAGCGCGTTCTCGGTCCCGGTGACGCTCGGTTCGTCGAGGAAGATCTCCGCCCCTGTCAGGGCCTTGGCCTCGATCTCGTAGTTCTCCCCCAGGCTGAGCGACGCCCCCAGCTGCTCCAGGGCCAGGAAGTGGGTATCCACCCGGCGCCGGCCGATCACGTCGCCCCCGGGGGGCGGCAGCACGACCGTGCCGAAGCGGGCCAGCAGCGGCCCCGCCAGGAGGATGGACGCCCGGATCCGGGCACAGAGGCCGGGATCGAGCGGCTTGGGCCGGGCCCCGCGGGCGTCCACCGTGACGGTGTTGGGCCCGGTCCACGCGACGCTGGCGCCCAGGTCCGCGACCAGGGCGAGCATGGTCTCCACGTCGCGGATGCGGGGCATGTTGCCCAGCTCCACCGGCCCGTCGGCGAGCAGGGTGGCGGCGATGGCGGGCAGGGCGGCGTTCTTGTTTCCGGCGGGGCGCACCGAGCCGCTCAGCGGCCGGCCGCCCTGGACGACGAAGCGTGGTGGCATGGCGTAATTGTCTTGCGGCATGGTGCGACCGTCAAGCGGCGTTATCTTTGGGCCATGCTTTCCCTGCAGGCAGCCACGACGGCCGGGTGGGTCGGCCCCACCATGGCGATCTCCCTGGTCATCATCGCGGGCGCCTTCCTCGTCATCGCGGCCTCCACCGCGCTGGCGGCGCGCCGCGCCGCCGAGGAGATGCAGCAGCTCTCCCGGGTGATGGAATCGCTGCGGACCGACCTGGCCCCTGCCCTCGGCGCGGTCCAGGCGGTCTCCGGCGAGGGACAACGGCTGGCGGGTATGGTGGGAACCGAGGCCGAGGAACTGGTGCGGGCCAGCCGCCAGCTGCGCGAGGGGCTGCGCGAGCGGCTGGCCAATCTCGAGGCGATCTACGAGGTGCTGGAAGAGGAGATCGAGGACACCGCGCTTGATGTGGCCGTGACGCTCCGCACCTTCCGGAGCGGCGCGGGGTGGTTCGGGCGGCTGCGCCGGCTGCTCGGAGGCAGGCGGCGCCGTTGAGCCGGCGGTCGTGGCTGGTCGGGCTCGGTGTGCTGGTCGTGCTGGTCCTCTGCCTGCCCCAGCCGCTGCACGCCTGGACGCCCGGCACCCACATCTACCTCGGTGAGGCGGTCCTCGGGAACCTCGGCCTGCTCCCCGCCGCCGTCGCCGACCTGCTGCGCGCCTTCCCGTTCGACTTCCTCTACGGCAACATCGCCGCCGACAGCTCCATCGCGAAGAAATACGCCCCGGTGGGCCGTCACTGCCACTACTGGCACGTCGGCCAGGAGATCCACGACACCGCGCGCACCGATGCCCTCCGGGCCTTCGGGCTGGGGTACCTCTCGCACCTCGCCGCCGACGTCATCGCCCACAACTTCTTCGTCCCCCGGCAGCTGGTGCTCACCAGCAGCACCACCGGGTTCGGGCACTCCTACTGGGAGAGCCGGTTCGAGACTCCGCTGGGCGACCGCTTCGCCCGCACCGCCAAGGAAGTGATCCTGCTGGATCACACCCCCGCCGACACCCACCTCGACGGGATCATCGCCCCGACGATCTTCAGCGTGCGCACCAACCGCCGGCTGTTCCGGGGCATGGTCCACCTGACCGAGACCCAGGGGTGGCACCGCGCGTTCCAGGTGGCCGACCGGCGCAGCCGCTGGGACCTGCCGGTCACCGACGTCGAGCGGCACCTCGCGTTCTCCTTCGAGTTCATCGTCGAGATGCTGGCCACGCCGGATGCCGAGCCCCGCCGCTACGACCCCTCGGGGGAGCAGCCGCTCCGCATCGCCAAGCGGATGCGGCGCGAGGCGATGCTCGCCGGCGGCTGGCGCGACCCGAGCGCGCGGATCCAGGAGGCGGCCGAGGAGCACTTCGGCCTGCCGGACCGCGCCCTCCCGGTCTGGACCGGCGCGGAGGTCCCGCGGCCGTGGCGGAGCTAGACCCCCTCTTCCTCCGGCTGCAGGAGTCCGTGGCGGGCCGCTACTCGCTGGAGCGCGAGCTGGGCCGGGGCGGGATGGGCGTGGTGTTCCTGGCGCGGGATGTCTCGCTCGATCGTCCGGTCGCCATCAAGCTGCTGCCGCCGGGGCTGGCCGCGCGTCCGGCCCACCGGGAGCGCTTCCTGCGCGAGGCCCGCGTGGCCGCCCGGCTCTCCCACCCCAACATCGTGCCGATCCACGCCGTCGAGGACCACGACGACCTGGTCTGGTTCGTCATGGCCTTCATTCCGGGTGAGAGCCTGGGCGAACGCCTGCGCGCCCGCGGCACGCTGCCCGTCGGCGAGGTCGTCCAGATCCTGCGCGACGCGGCCTACGCCCTGGCCCACGCGCACGGGCAGGGCGTGGTCCACCGGGACGTGAAGCCGGACAACATCCTGCTCGAGAGCGGCGGACGCCGCGCCCTGCTGGTGGATTTCGGCATTGCGGCGACCGTGGAGGAGGCGGGTGACATCAGCGGGACCGTCGCCTACCTGAGCCCGGAGCAGGCCACCGGCGACCGGGTGGATGGCCGGAGCGACCTCTACGGCCTGGGAGTCGTGGGGTACCAAGCGCTGGCCGCACGGCTGCCCTACCCCGTGACCCGGCTCCCGGAGCTGATCGAGCGCCAGCTCGCGGGCGCTGCCCCACCGCTCGCCGAGGTGGCCCCGCACGTGCCGCGCGCCCTCTGCCGCGCGATTGACCGCTGCCTGGCGCCGCTGCCCGGTGCGCGGTTCCAGAAGGGCGACGAACTGGCCGGCGCGCTGGAACAGCTCGGCGGCGCCGGGACCGACCTCCCGGCTCCATTCCGGGTCTGGATCCAGAAGGGGGAGCGCCGGCGCAACCCGGCGGCGGTGATCACCCTGCTCTGGGGAGTTCCGACACTGGTCGGCCTGGTTGCCGCGCTGGCCTCCGGCGCGGTCGGCGGGGCCGGCCCGATCTTCCTGAGCTACTCGCTGCTGGTCGTCGGGGCGCCGTGGACCCTGGTCCTGGGGGTGCGCCTGTTCCACACCCGGCGGCTGCTGGCGGCCGGCTATTCCCACGCCGATCTGGTGCGCGCGCTGGAACAGCATGTGGACCGCCGGCGGGAGGAGCTGGCCTTCGAGCACGGAACCTCGCCCAGCCGCCTGGCCCGTGCGGTGAATGTCGGGATCATCGCCGGCGGCGTCGGAGCCGTGCTGGGGCTGGTGGGTTCGTTCCTGATTCCGCCGACGTTCCGCAACGGCCCCCTGATCGCCGGGCTCTGCAGTGGAGGCCTGTCGCTGGTGCTGGCGTGGGTGCGGAATGCCGTCCCCGGCGCGCGCGCGGACGTGCGGGACCGGGCCGCCGAATTCGGCCTGCGGTTCTGGAAGGGGCCGGTCGGCCGGTGGCTCACCCGGGTGGCAGGCTGGCGGCTGGGCCGGCGGGAAGTGCCGAGCCAGCTGCTCCACCGCCCCACCGAGGTTGCCCTGGGCGAGGCGGCGGATGCGCTGTTCCAGGCCCTGCCCGCGGCCGAGCGGCGCGACCTGCGCGAGCTGCCGCCCCGGATCAAGGAACTGTCGAACCAGGCCCAGCACATGCGGCGGCGGATCGAGGAGCTGGACGACCTGATCGCCCGCGCGGCACCGACCACGCTGTTCGAGGGCGAGACGGCCGCCGGTGACGGCGGCGCCGGGGCCCTCGGCGAGGCCCGTGCCCTCTGGGCCGGGCGCCTGAAGGAGACGGTGACGATGCTGGAGGGACTGCGGCTGGGCCTGCTGCGGCTGCACGCGGGGAGCGTCACCCCGGCGACCCTGACCGAAGACCTGGCGGCGGCCCGGGAGCTGCACGGCCGCCTGGATCGGCTCCTCGCGGCGCGCGAGGAGGTGGATGAATCCCTGAAGAAGGAGTCGTCGTGAGGCGGATGCTGCTGCTGGTGGTGTTGCTGGCCGCGGGGCCGGTCGGCGTGGCGGGCCAGGTGGCCCTGGAGACCGAGCCGGCGCTGCCGGTGCGCGGAACGCTGTTCCGGCTGCGCGTCAGCGCGACCGCCGACGGCCCGGTGGACCGGGTCGGCGGTGAGATCGCCGGGGAGCCGCTGCACTTCGACACCGCGGACGGCACCTTCTGGCAGGCGCTCGCCGCGGCGCCGATTGATGGCGGGGATTCGCTCGCGGTGCTGCTCACCCTGCACCGCGGCGCGGTGACCGACACCGTCCGGACCAGCATCGCCACCGGGGCCGGCAGCTACCGCAGCGAGAAGCTCTCGGTGGCGCCCTCCATGGCCGAACCCGACAGCGCGGCGCGGGTCCGGATCGCGGACGACAATGCACGCGCCCGGGCGGTGAGCCGGGAGTCGCACGAGACACCGCGGCTGTGGAAGGCGCCATTCGCCCGCCCCCGCCCCACCCGGGTGACCAGCGCCTTCGGCACCGCACGGGTCTTCAATGGCGCGGTCGCCAGCCGGCACATGGGCACCGATTTCTCCGGCGCCGTCGGCGCCCCGGTGCGGGCCGCCGCCCGCGGGCGGGTGGCGCTGGTGGCCGAGTTCTACCTGGCGGGCCATGTGGTGTACCTGGACCATGGCCACGGTCTGGTCACCGCCTACTTCCACCTGAGCCGCACCCTCGTGAAGCAGGGCGAGATGGTCGAGCAGGGCCAGCAGATCGGCGCCGTTGGCCAGACCGGACGGGTCACCGGCCCGCACCTGCACTGGATCATGCGCTACGGCCGCATCACGGTGGACCCGCTGGCCGCCCTCGCGCTGCTCAACGAACCGATGCCCGCCGGCGAATAGGCCGGACGCGAACGGAGGCGGGCCGCCCTGGGCAGCCCGCCCCCGTTCACGCGATCCCGTTCCCGGCTAGCGCAGGCGTTCCTGCAGGAGCGGCGCCACTTTCTTCGGGTCGGCCTTGCCGCCGCTCTTCTTCATCACCTGCCCGGTGAAGAAGCCCATCAGCTTGGTCTCGCCGCTCTTGAAGCGCTCGACTTCCTTCGGGTTGGCCGCCAGCACCTCGTCCACCCACTGGCCCAGCGCATCGGCATCGCCCACCTGCACCAGGCCCAGCCGCTCCGCCACGGCGCGCGGCGCCTCGGACCCCGGTCCCAGCTCGCCGAAGATGCGCTTGGCGGCCTGGTTGCTCACCGTCCCCTCGCGCACCAGCGCGATCAGCGCCGCGAGCCGCTCCGGCGTCACGTCGAACCGGCCGCTCTCGTTCCAGCCCCGGAGCGCGTCGTTGATCACCCAGTTGGAGGCGGTCTTGGCCTCCACGCCGCTGGCCACCACCGCCTCGAAGTAGTCGGCCACCGGCCGCTCCGCCGCGAGTACGCCCGCGTCGTAGGGCGGCAGGCCGAGGACGGTCATGAACCGGTCGCGCTTGGCGTCGGGCAGCTCGGGGAGCGCGGCGTGCTGGCGCTCGATCCAGAGGTGGGTGAGCACCAGGGGCGGCAGGTCCGGGTCCGGGAAGTAGCGGTAGTCGTGGCTCTCCTCCTTGGAACGCATCGGCCGCACCTCGCCGGAGCCCGCGTTGAAGAGCATCGTCACCTGCTCCACCCGGCCGCCGGCCTCGACCAGCGCGATCTGCCGGTCCCGCTCCACGATCAGCGCGCGCTCGACGTTGGCGAAGCTGTTCATGTTCTTCACCTCGGTCTTGGTACCGAGGCGCGTCTCGCCGGGCCGGCGGATCGAGATGTTCGCATCCACCCGGAGCGACCCCTCCTCCATGTTGCAGTCGCTGATCTCGCAGTAGAGCAGCAGCTGCTTGAGCACCGTCAGGTAGGCCCGGGCCTCACCGGGGCTCCGCATGTCGGGCTCGGAGACGATCTCCGCGAGCGGGGTGCCGGCGCGGTTGAGGTCCACCGCCGTGCGGGCGGGCAGCCGGTCGTGCAGCGACTTGCCGGCGTCCTCCTCGACATGCAGCCGGGTGATCCCCAGCTCGATCCGCCCCCGCTCCGGCGACTCGACCGTGAGCCGCCCGCCGGTGGCCAGCGGCTGGTCGAACTGGGAGATCTGGTACCCCTTGGGCAGGTCAGGGTAGAAGTAGTTCTTGCGCGCGAAGATGCTGGTGGGATGCACGGTGCACCCCAGTGCCAGCGCAGCGCGGGTGGCGAGCCGGATGGCATGCTCGTTGGGCACCGGCAGCGCGCCCGGCAGCCCGAGGCACACCGGGCAGACCTGGGTGTTGGGTGCCGCACCGAAGGTCGTGACGCAGCCGCAGAACATCTTGGTGCGGGTGAGGAGCTGGACGTGCACCTCGAGCCCGATGACGGTTTCCCAGCTCATCAGCGCACCTCCCGCCGGGCGTCCATCGCCCCTTCGAGCGCGCCGGCCACGGCGAGCATCGGGCCCTCGGAGAACATCGGCCCCACCAGCTGGGCCCCGACGGGCAGCCCCTCGGAGCGCCCCACCGGCAGGCTGAGCGCCGGCAGCGCCGCGAGGTTGATCGAGCAGGTGAAGATGTCGGCCAGGTACATCGCCACCGGGTCCTCGGTCTTGTCGCCGGCCTTGAAGGCCGGGGTCGGGGTGGTCGGCGTGAGCAGGTAGTCCACCCCGGACGCGAAGACCTGGCGGAAGTCGTCGGTCAGCAGGGCGCGCACCTGCTGCGCCTTGCGGTAATAGGCGTCGTAGTAGCCGCTGGAGAGCACGTAGGTGCCGATCAGGATCCGGCGCCGTACCTCGGCCCCGAAGCCCTGGCCCCGGGTGGCGCGGTAGAGGGCGCGCACATCGCCCTCGGGGCCCACGTGCCGTGGCCCGTAGCGCACCCCATCGAACCGGGCGAGGTTCGCGGCCGCTTCCGCCGGTGCCACGATGTAGTACGTGGGCACCGCGTACTTCGTGTGCGGCAGCGAGACCTCCTTCACCACTCCACCCAGCTGCTGGATGACATGCGCGGTGTGGTCCAGCGCGGTGCGCACCGCGCCGTCGAGGTCGGGCGGGAAGTACTCCCGCGGCATCCCGAAGGTGAGCCCGGTGAGGTCCTTCCGCGCCGGCTCCAGGGCCGGGGGCGGCTCCGTGGCGGAGGTCGCGTCGTAGCGGTCCTCCCCGCTGATCACCGCGAGGACCCGGGCGGCGTCGTCCACCGTCTGGCCGAAGACGCTGATCTGGTCCAGCGACGACCCGAATGCCACCAGCCCGTACCGGCTCACCCGGCCGTAGGAGGGCTTCACCCCCACCACGCCGCAGAAGCTGGCCGGCTGGCGCACCGAGCCACCGGTCTCCGAACCCAGCGCCGCCGGCACCACCCCCGCTGCCACCAGCGCGGCCGATCCCCCCGACGACCCGCCCGGCACCCGGTCCGGGTCGAGCGGATTGTGCACCCGGCCCCAGGCGGAGTGCTCGGTGGACGAGCCCATCGCGAACTCGTCCAGATTGGTCTTGGAGGAGAGGATCGCGCCGGCCTCGCGCAGCCGCCGGACCACCGTCGCATCGAACGGCGAGACGTAGCCCTCGAGGATGCGCGAGGCGCAGGTCGTGGGCTGGTCGGTGGTGACGATGTTGTCCTTGAGCGCCACCGGCACGCCCGCGAGCGGCAGCGCCTGCCGTGCCGCCGGGGCCAGCCCGTCGAGCCGCGCCGCCTGCCGGTCCAGGATCCCCTGGCTCCAGTGCAGGGTCGCGTTGAGCGGCGCCGCGGCGGTCAGCCGCTTCCCCACTTCCCGTGCGACCGACGCGGCGCTGGTGCGGCCGCCGGCCACGGCGTCGGCGATGGTACGCACGCCGCTCATTCGCCACCGTCCATCGCGCCCAGGCGCGGCACGGCGAAGAAGCCGTCGGGGAACTCGGGGGCGATCGCCTTCGGCGGGCGGGCGAGCGCGTCGGACGGCGGCTCGTCGGGACGGAGCCGCACGGCGCTCGGCCCCGCGAGGAAGGGCGGCGCCTCTTCCCCGGCCGGGACCTCGTTCAGCTGCTCCACGAAGGCCACGATCCGGCCCAGCTGCTCGACCAGCCGCGGCAGGTCCGCCTCGGCGACCTCCAGCTCCGCGAGCCGCGCCACGTGCAGGACATTCTCCCGACCGATGCTCATGCGCTCTCCCATTCGCGCTCGAGGCCGGCATAGGCCACGAGCAGTTGCTTCACCCCGTGCTCCTCGTCGTCGAACTTCACCGACACCTTCAGGTCCCGCCCCGAGCCCGTCAGGCCCTGGATGACGCCGCTGCCGAAGCGACGGTGCCGCACCCGCTCCCCCTTCACGTAGCGGGGGGCGTCCTGGGACACCTCGGCCTCGGCCGTGGCGCCCGACGCCGGAGCAACAAAATCGTCATCGAAGAAGGACTGTCGCCGCCCGGTGCCCCCGCTCCCCGGGCCGCTCCCGCGCCGGGGGGCGGCGGCGGCCCCCCAGTCCGGCGCCCACATGGAGCTGGTGCGGCGCTCGTCCAGCACCCCGGGCGGCAGCGCGGCCAGGAAGCGTGATGGCCGGCCCGGCATCAACTGCCCGCCGCGACGGCGGGCGCGGGCCCAGCTCAGGTACAGCTTGTCCTTGGCGCGGGTGATACCAACGTAGCAGAGCCGGCGCTCTTCTTCGAGCCCGCGCTCCTGCTCCTCCGCCCGCGCCAGCGGGAACAGCCCGTCCTCCATGCCGGACAGGACCACCACCGGCCATTCCAGCCCCTTGGCGGTGTGCAGCGTCATCAGGGTGACGCCCTCGTTGGGACCCTGGATGCTGTCATGCGAGGAGAGCAGCGCGGCCTCGGCCAGGAACCGCTCCAGCGGCGTGGTCTCCTCCTCGTCGCCCGGCTCGATCACCTCCGACCACTCCGCCGCGCTGGCGACGAGCTCGCGGACGTTCTCCCACCGGTCCATCCCCTCCGGCCCCTCGGCGACCAGCACCTGCTCGTAGTTGATGGAGTGGATCACCTGCTCCAGCACCTGCGCGGGCGGCCAGGTGGCGGTGCGCTCGCGCAGGTCGCCGAGCAGCGTCGCGAACCCGGTGAGCGCCGCGCGCACGTTGGGCCGCATCCCCTGGATCATCTCGGCGGCCTCGGCGGCCGCCAGCAGCGGCTTGCCCCATCGCTCCGCCGCCTCCGCCAGCTGGGCCAGGCTCGACTCGCCCAGGCCGCGCCGCGGCACCGCGACCGCCCGCAGGAACGCCTCGTTGTCCGCCGGGTTGGCCAGCAGCCGGAGGTACGCCTGCAGGTCCTTCACCTCCCGCCGGTCGTAGAAGCTGATCGCGCCGATGATGCGGTACGGGATCCCGGCGCGGCGGAAGGCTTCCTCGAGTGCCCGGGACTGGGAGTTGGTCCGGTAGAGCACGGCCATCTCGGGCCAGGCCCAGTCGCCCTTGTTGGCACGGGCCCGCAGTTCCGACACGATCCACTCCGCCTCGTCCCGCTCGTCGGCCGCGGCGGTGACGGTGACCTTCTCCCCGCCCTTCCGCATGGTGCGGAGGGTCTTCCCGAGCCGGTCGGTGTTCTCCTCGATGACCGCGTTGGCCGCATCGAGCACCACCTGGGTGGAGCGATAGTTGTCCTCCAGCCGCACCACCCGCGCCCCGCTGAAGTCCTGCAGGAACGACTGCATGTTGCGCACGTCGGCGCCACGCCAGCCGTAGATGGACTGGTCGTCATCGCCCACCGCGCAGACGTTGCCGTGCCGCCCCAGCTTCCGCACCAGCTGGTACTGGGCGGAGTTGGTGTCCTGGAACTCGTCCACCAGCAGGAACGCGAAGCGCTCCTGGTAGAACTGCAGCCGGTCGGGCCGCTCCCGGAACAGGGTGAGCGGATGCAGCATCAGGTCGTCGAAGTCCATCGCGTTCTGGGCCTTGAGCGCCTCGCCCAGGGCGCGGTACACGTCCGCGGCCACCTGCGCCGGCCGGTCGAACGGCGACGACGCCAGCGCGTCCGGCCCGGTCATGCGGTTCTTGGCGGCCGAGATCAGCGACTGGATGAGCTTGGGCGGAAACAGCTTGGTGGAATGCCCCCGCTGCTCCATCAGGCGGCGGATCAGCGAGAGCCGGTCGTCCTCGTCGTAGATCGTGAACTGGCGGGTGAAGCCGAGGGCCTCCGCCTCCCGCCGCAGCAGCCGGGCGGAGAGCGAATGGAAGGTCCCGATCCAGAGCCCCGACGGGTCGCGCCCGAGCAGGCGCCCCACCCGCTCCTTCATCTCTCCGGCGGCCTTGTTGGTGAAGGTCACCGCGAAGATCCGGCTGGGCGGGACGCCGGCCTCGTCGATCAGCCGGGCGATGCGCATGGTGAGCACCCGGGTCTTCCCCGACCCCGCCCCGGCGACCACCAGCAGCGGCCCATGCACGTGCTCGACCGCCTCCCGCTGGGGCGGGTTCAGGCTGTCGAGGCCAAGCAGGGGGGCGTGGTCAGGCGGCATGAAGCGGGATCCGGATCAGGAAGGTGGCGCCGGGCTCGCTGGATTCGAGGAGCAGTTCGCCGCCGTGGGAGTCCTCCACGACGCGGCGTGCGAGGGCGAGCCCGATGCCCCAGCCGCTGGACTTGGTGGTGATGCCGGCCTCGAAGATGTTCCGGCGCAGTTCGCCCGGGATCCCCGGTCCGTCGTCCATGACCCGCATCGCGACCGCATCCCCCTCGAGGTCCACCCGGATGACGATGTTGCCCTCGCGGCCGGTGAGGGCGTCAATGGCGTTCTTGACCAGCGACTCCAGCGCCCATTCCAGCAGGATCGGGTCGCCCAGCACCACCGGGCCGGTATCCGGCGCGTCCACGCTGAGCAGGATGCGATTGGCCCGGCTGGGGAGCCGGGGCCGGAAGTACTCCGCGATCTTCCGCGCCAGCTCGCCGGCGTCGACTGGCTGGCGCTTGATCGCGTGGCCGATGCGCTCGAACCGCTGCGCCACCCGCTCCAGCCGCTCGGCGTCGGCTTCGAGGTGCTCCGCCAGGCGGGGCGGCGGCGCCGCCCGCGAGCGCAGCTGCTCGATCCAGCCCTGCAGGCTCATCAGCGGCGTCCCCATCTGGTGCGCCGCCTCCCGCGCCATCGCCACCCAGAGGCGGTCCCGCTGGGCCATCATCGCGTTGCGGTAGGCCGCGAAGCCGACCGTGATGATGGTGAGCAGGATCGTGGCCTGGAGGATGGTGAGCGCGGTGAGCTGCTGCTTGGTGGGTACCGGGCCGTAATGCAGCGTCCCGAGGCTTGGCTCGCTGATCGGGGGGTTCTCGCGGTCCAGCTCCAGCGCAAAGGCGCGCACCCGCGGGTCGTCCGGCTGGGCCTCGAAGGGAAGGTTGGCCGCCGCGGTGACCCGCCCCGCCGTGTCGGTCACCACCAGCGGGATTCCCACCCGCCGCACCTGCTCCCCCAGCCGGAGCAGCGCATCCACCGCGGCGCCCTCGCGCGGGTCGTTCAGTCCGGCAAAGACGCCGGCGTAGAGCCGGCTGATCGCCGTGGCATCGTTCTGGAAGTGCTTCACCACGATCCACCCGGACCCCGCCGACAGCCCCAGCAGGAGCAGCACCAGCAGCACCACCAGCGCCGGCGCGAACCGGCGCAGGTTGCGCCTACGCACGCGGCACGAGCCGGTCGGTGCCGAGGTACGGCGCCAGGGCCGGTGGCACCCGCACCGACCCGTCCGCCTGCTGGTTGTTCTCGAGCAGCGCGATGATCGTCCGGGGAAACGCCACGCCCGAGGCGTTGAGGGTGTGCGCGAACTCCGGCTTGGCACCCGCCTCGCGGCGGAAGCGGATGCCCGCTCGCCTGGCCTGGAAGTCGGTGAAGGTGCTGGCGCTCGAGACCTCCAGCCAGGCCCCCACTCCCACGGCCCAGACCTCGAGGTCGTAGGTGCAGGCACTCGCGAATCCGGTGTCGCCGGCCGCGAGCGCCAGCCGGCGGTACGGCAGCCCCAGCCGTTCCAGCACGGTTTCGGCATGCCGGGTCATCAGCTCGTGCTGCTCGGGGCTCTCCTCCGGGCGGCAGAAGCGGACCAGCTCCACCTTGTCGAACTGGTGCACCCGGATGAGCCCGCGGGTATCCTTCCCCGCCGCGCCCGCCTCGCGCCGGAAGCAGGGGGTCCAGGCGCAGTAGCCGAACGGCAACCGCCCCGGCTCCAGGATCTCCTCCCGGTGGATGTTGGTGACCGGCACCTCGGCGGTGGGGATCAGGAACAGGTCATCCGCGCCGGCGAGGTACAGGTCTTCCTCGAACTTGGGCAGCTGCCCCGTCCCCGTCATCGTGGCCCGGTTCACCAGGAACGGCGGGGCGATCTCGGTGTACCCGTGCTCCACGGTGTGGAGGTCCAGCAGGAAGTTCTTCAGCGCCCGGACCAGCCGCGCCCCCGCCCCGGTGAAGAGCGGAAACCCCGAGCCGGTCAGCTTGGCGCCCCGCGGGAGGTCGAAGAGGCCCAGCGTCTCGCCCAGCTCCCAGTGCGGCTTCGGGGTGAAGCCGAGCACGGGCTTCGTGCCGACTTCCTTGCGGACCGTGTTGGCGCTGGCGTCTCCGTCGGGCACCGAGGGCAGCAGCAGGTTCGGCAGCCGCAGGGCGACCGCGTCCAGCTCCTCGTCGATGCCCCGCACCTCGGCGTCGAGCGCCTTGACCTCGTCGCCCGAGCGCTTGAGCTGCGCCAGCAGCTCCTCCGCCGGCTCCTTGGCCTTCTTGCGCCGGGCCACCTCGTCGCTGGCCGCGTTGCGCTCCGCCTTGAGCGCCTCCGCGCGGGTCAGCACCTCGCGCCGGCGCCGGTCCAGCTCGGCCAGCTGGTCCACCTGGGCATCCAGGGCAGGATCGAGCCGGCGCGCGAGCTGGGCCCGGAAGCCCGCGACGTCCTGGCGCAACAGCTTGATGTCAATCACGGGGGGTCAGTCCTTCGGGATGCCCAGGCCCAGGCCGCGGTAGGCGCAATTCTGGTTGGCCAGGACCCGCAGCTCCACCGTGCCGGCGGCGGTGTCCACCGCCAGGATTTCGAGCTTGCCGTAGAGCGGCACGCCGTAGATCGAGCAGGTGTTCACCCCGGTGCGGAGGAAGTACCGGTCGCCCACGTGGGCGACGACGGTGTCCGCCGTGGTGTACCCGTTCAACGCGCCGCGCTTCATCTGGTCGAATCCGAGGGAGGT
Organism: uncultured Gemmatimonadaceae bacterium; assembly: GCA_964647615.1. Lineage (GTDB taxonomy): Bacteria > Gemmatimonadota > Gemmatimonadetes > Gemmatimonadales > GWC2-71-9 > JADJOM01. The sequence continues at coordinate 63,515 of CAZYIV010000006.1, forward strand.
CGGCTTGAGCCCCGGCTTGAGCGAGGTGGCGCTCGCGAGGCCCAGCACGTCGAGCGGGAGCAGCAGCGCCCGGCCGGCGGAATCGATCGTGAAGGCGAACTCGAAGTTGGTGCCCACCTCCCAGGTGCGGACCCCGCTCCGCGCGTTGAGCGAGTAGGCCGAAGGCTTGTCGAGCGGTCCGCTGGCAAGCGACCACAAGGTGAGAGTGTCCACCTCGTTGGTCAGGCTGGCCTTGGGGATCGCATTCGGGTCGCTGCAGGCCGCGGCGAGCGCCAGGCTCAGCACGATGCACCATGGACGGGCACGAGTCATGGGGCAATTCTAGGGGGGCGGCAAAACGGGGTCAACCCACAGTCATTCCTTGACTTCGAGCCACCGCTCCCCCTACAATCCGGGCAGTCCTCCCCCTCTCCATACCGGAGTCACACCGATGCCCGGCCTGCGCGACGTCGTCCAGGAGCTCGCCGCCCGCCCCGATGTGGATGCCGTGGTGGTGCTGAGCAGCGATGGCCTGCCGATCGACTCCGCCGGCCGCTCCGTGGTGGATGTCGAGGCGGTTGCGGCGCTCGCGGCGACGTTCGCCAACGGCGCCCGGCGCCTGGGCCAGGCCGCCGAGTGCGACGGCTTCGCCGCCGGGGTGCTGGAGTTCCGCGGCCGCCTCGCGATCCTGCGGCCACTGGGCGACGAGGGCCACCTCTTCATCCTCGGGACCGTCGAGACCAATCTCGGCGCCCTGCTGCACGACCTCCGGCGCCGCGCGCCGGACCTGGCCGTCATCCTCTGACCTCACCCGCCGACTGACATGCGCTGGGCCGTGATCCTGGCGGGGGGCTCCGGCAGCCGCTTCTGGCCGCTGAGCACCCCCTCCAAGCCGAAGCAACTGCTGCCGCTCGCCGGCGAGCGCTCCACCGCGGAGCAGGCCGTGGACCGGCTCGAGGGCCTGGTGCCGCGCGAGCGCATCCTCGTGGTGACCGGCGCCGCCCTGGCCCCGCAGCTCCAGGCGGCGATGGGCCTCCCCGCCGCGAACATGCTGATCGAGCCCCGCGCGGCGTCCACCGCACCCGCGCTGGTGTGGGCCACCTGGGAGGCCCAGCGCCGCGATCCCGAGGCGGAGGTGCTCTCGCTGCACGCCGACTGGGCGGTGCGCGAGGACGCCGTCTTCCGCCACACCGCGGAACAGGCGCTCGACACCGCGCGCCGGCATGGCCGCCTGGTGACCGTCGGCATCCTCCCCTCCCGCCCCGAGACCGGCTTCGGGTACATCGTCGCCGGGCCGCCGCTCGACGACATCGCCCGCAGCGTCACCCGGTTCACCGAGAAGCCCGACGCCGCCACTGCACTCGACCTGATGGCCTCCGGCGCACTGTGGAACAGCGGGCTCTTCGCCTGGACCGCCGCAGACCTGCTGGCGGAGGTGGAGGTGCACACACCGGAGCTGGCGCCCCATCTCGGCCGCCTGGCGGATGGGGACGTGGCCGGCTTCTTCGCGGCGGTGACCCCGGTGTCCATCGACGTGGGTGTGCTGGAGCGCAGCAAGTCGGTGGCGGTGGTCGCGGGCCGGTTCACCTGGGACGACGTCGGCACCTGGGATGCGCTCGCCCGGGTCCGCCGCAAGGACGCCCGCGGGAACGTGGTCCAGGGCCCGGTCCTACTCATCAACTGCGACGACTGCGTGGTCTGGGCCGACGGGGATCCCATCGTCCTGAGCGACGTGAAGGACCTGGTGGTGGTGCAGGCGAATGGCCGCACGCTGGTGCTTCCGCGGGAGCGGGCAGCCCAGCTCAAGACGGTGCTCGACCAGCTGCCGGCCGGGGTCCGGGACCTCCCGTGACCCTGTACCTGCTCGAGCCGGCCACGCCGGGGCTCGAGTGGGCCCCCTTCGCCGGGGTGCGCCCGCTGGCCGAGCTCCGCGCCGGCGTGTGGAAGGTGCGGGAGCGGTGGGAGGCCGCGTTCGACCGGGACAGCGCCGCAATCCTCGGGGCCCATGTCGCCGGCTTTCACGAGCTGGACGAGCCGCCGGTGCAGGCGCCCGGGCCGGTGCCGGGCCCGGCCATCGTCGCCGCTTCGTGGTTCGCGCCGGTGGGCACGCCGATCATCCTCGCCCCGACCACCCGGCGCCTGACCCACGGCGGTGAGACCGTGGCGTGGGTGGTGCCGGCGGATGCCCGCTGGTCCGCCCCCGACGACAGCGGCGAGGCACTGGAGGTGGACGGCCTGCGGCTCAAGGGCGCGTTCGACCTGCTCACCGCGCAGGAGCGCTACCTCGGCCCCGACTGCCTCGGTTTCGCGGCGGGGGCCGTGGACCCGGTCCCCGCCGGCAGCATCGTGCTCGGCGACGCCCAGCTGGTCTTCTGCCGCGGCGCCCTGGTGGAACCCGGCGTGGTGTTCGACACCCGGCATGGGGCCATCGTGCTGGAAGCGGGCGTCGAGGTGCGCCACGGCACCCGGCTCGAGGGTCCGCTCCATGCCGGCGAGAAGTCCCGGCTGCTCGGCGGGCACCTCCGCGCCAGCGTCTTCGGCCCCCGCTGCAGCGTGAAGGGCGAGGTCAGCAACTCCCTCTTCCTCGGCTACGCCAACAAGAGCCACGATGGCTTCGTGGGCCACAGCGTGCTGGGCCACTGGGTGAACCTGGGCGCGCTCACCACCACGTCCAACCTCAAGAACACCTACGGCAAGGTGCAGCTGGCGGTCGACGGCCACTCCATCGCCACCGGCCGGCAGTTCCTCGGGAGCCTGATCGGCGACCACGCCAAGACGGCGATCGGCACCATGCTCTCCACCGGCACCGTCGTCGGCGCCGGCGCCAACGTGTTCGGCCCCACCACGCCCCCCAAGCACGTCCCCGCCTTCGCCTGGGGCAGCACCGCGATCGAACGGATGACGGAGGACGGGTTCCTGACCGTGGCCGAGCGGGTCCTGCCCCGGCGCGACGTCGCCTGGACCCCGGAGCGCGCCGACGCCCTCCGCACGATGTACCGACGCCAGACCGGGCGGTGACCACCCTCCACGTCCTCGGCTCGGGCTCCGCGGGCAACGCGCTGGCGATCGCCAGCGACGGCGCGGTGCTCCTCATTGACGCCGGCTTCAGCGCCCGCGAGCTGGAGCGGCGCGCCGCCCTGGCGGCGCTCGACCTCTCCCACGCCGTCGGCCTGGTGCTCACCCACGAGCATGGTGACCACACCGCCGGCGCCGCCCGCCTCGCGAAGAAGCTCGGCATCCCCATCCTGACCGCGCCGGGCACCTGGGATCGGCTCCGGCCCAAGATGCCGACCGCCTCGTTCGTGCCCCTCATCCTGCTCGGCTCGGTGACCCACGCCGGCTTCACCATCGAGGCCTGCCCCACCAGCCACGATGCCGCGGAGCCGGTGGCGGTCTCGGTCCGCACCCCGATGGGACACCGGATCGCGCTCGCCTACGATCTCGGGCGCCCCACCACCGCCGTCCGCTACCTGCTGCGCCAGGCCCACGCGGTGGTCCTGGAGGCGAACCACGACGAGGTCCTGCTCCGGACGAGCGGGTACCCGCCGGTGGTGCAGGAGCGGATCGCGGGGTCCGGCGGGCACCTCAGCAACCGCGCCGCCGCCGAGCTGCTGGGAGAGATCCTGCATCCGGGGCTGGAAGTGGTGGTGCTGGCGCACCTGAGCGCCCGCTGCAACACCGCCGAGCACGCGCGCGCCGAAATCTCCCCCGCCCTGGCCGGCCACCCGGCCCGGCTCCATGTGGCCGAACAGGACACGCCCCTCCAGGCGATCGTGCTCACGGGACCGGGCCAGCTCCTCTGACAACGCAAACGGGGGCGGCCCCGTTGGGACCGCCCCCGTCCTGTCCTGCTCCGGTCTGCCTACTGCTCGGTGTCCGGGTCGGGCGGGATCGCCACGCCGTCCGGCCGCGGCGTTGCGGCCCCGATCCGCGTCAGGGTGACCGGCTTGGCCAGGTCCCCGCCCGAGAGGGTGAGCTTCGTCTTGTCCACCTTGAGGCGGTAGGTCACCCACTCGCCGCCCAGCGCGATCATCACGCTGTCCGGCTTGAGCCGCCAGCGCACCGTCTCCTTGCCCCAGCTGGCGCTGGAGTCGTCGCGCACGATCACCTCGCGCGGCGCGTCCTGGCGGTTCTGGTCGCGCAGATCGGCCTTCCAGGTGCCGACGATCGGGTGCGGGCTCTGGGCGGTCACGGGCCGGGCGCCGAGGCCCAGGATGAGCGTCGCCAGGAACAGGATTCGCCGCACGTGTCTCCTCCGGTGGACAGAAACTGGGGAAATCAGGGTCGCCGGGGGTACTTGGGCAGGTTCCGCGCCAATCTACACCGGTGACCCGGGTCACAAAATCCAAGCGCCCCGGGCCGAAGCCCGGGGCGCCGGTGCGGTGGCGGGGTCCGGCCGGAGCCGGCCCCGTCCCCGCGGGGGACCTAGTACATCCCGCCCATGCCGCCCGGAGGCGCGGCCGGGGCCGGCTTGTCTTCCTTGCGCTCCACCACCACGCACTCGGTGGTGAGCAGGAGCCCGGCGATCGAGGCCGCGTTCTGGAGCGCGGTCCGGGTGACCTTGGTCGGGTCGATGACGCCGGCCTTGACCAGGTCCTCGTACTCGTCGGTGGCGGCGTTGTAGCCGAAGGTCTTGTCCTTCGACTCCTTCACCTTGGCGACGATGATCGAGCCTTCCATGCCGGCGTTGGCGGCGATCATGCGGATCGGCTCCTCGAGGGCACGGCGCACGATATCGACGCCGATCTTCTCGTCCTCGGAGCCCTTCACCTTGTCCAGCACGGCCTGGGCGCGGAGCAGCGCGACGCCGCCGCCGGGCACGATGCCCTCCTCGACCGCGGCGCGGGTGGCGTGGAGCGCGTCCTCGACCCGGGCCTTCTTCTCCTTCATCTCGGTCTCGGTCGCGGCGCCCACGTGGATCACCGCCACGCCGCCGGAGAGCTTGGCCAGCCGCTCCTGCAGCTTCTCGCGGTCGTAGTCGCTGGTGGACTTGTCGATGGCGACCTTGATCTCGGCGATGCGGCCCTGGATGTCGTCATCCTTGCCCTTGCCGTCGACCACGGTGCTGTTGTCCTTGTCGATCACGATCCGCTTGGCGCGGCCCAGGTCACCGAGAACGGCGTTCTCGAGCTTGAAGCCGACTTCCTCGGAGATGACCTTGCCGCCGGTGAGCTTGGCGATGTCCACCAGCATCTCCTTGCGGCGGTCGCC
>CAZYIV010000007.1:0-67558 GCA_964647615.1 uncultured Gemmatimonadaceae bacterium
GGTCCATCAGGGAGCGGCCGGTGCGCGGGTCGGCCAGTTCGGGGAACTCGCTCAGCACCTCCGCCATCTCGTTGCCCCGCTCGCCGCAGCCGATGTACACGATGATGTCGGCCTCGGCCCACTTGGCGAGCGACTGCTCGATGACCGTCTTGCCGGTCCCGAACCCGCCCGGCACCGCCACGGTGCCGCCCTCCGCCACCGGGAAGAGGAAATCGAAGATCCGCTGCCCGGTGAGGAACGGGCGATCGTCCCGCAGCCGCTCCATCACCGGCCGCGGCTGCCGCACCCGCCAGCGGTGCGCCAGCCGGAGCGGGGTACCGTCCGCCAGCTCGCCGACGGGATCCCGCACGGTGTACTCGCCCGACGCGATCCGGGTGAGTGTCCCGCCGACGCCCGGCGGCACCAGCACGCGGTGGACGACGCCCGGCCGTTCCTCGACCGTGCCGAGCACGTCACCCGCCGCGACGGTGGCCCCCGCCGACGCGGACGCGGTGAAGGTCCAGCGGCGGGTGGCATCGAGCGTGGCGGCCTCCACGCCCGCGGCGAGGAAGTCGCCGTGGGCCTCGGCGAGCGCCGGGAGGGGGCGGCCCAGCCCGTCGAGGATGGAGCCGAGCAGGCCGGGACCGAGCTCGATCTCGAGCGATCGGCCGGTGGGCACCACCGGCTCGCCGGTGGCGAGCCCGTTGGTGTCCTCGTACACCTGGAGCGTGGCGAGGTCGCCCTCGATGCGGATCACCTCGCCGAGCAGGCGATGGCGGCCTACGACGGCCAGCTCGTAGAGGCTCACGCCCGGGAGCGGACCGGCCTCGACCAGGGTGCCGGTAACGCGGCGGATGACGGCGGGAGGCGTGTCGGTCATTTGAGTCGCACCCGGTAGCCGATCGCCTGGCGCAGCAGGTCGGCGATGTAGCGATCCATGCCCTCCTCCGCGGGGCTCCATCGCGGCCCCGGGAAGGGGACCACCAGCGGTAGCGGCCGGCGGGCGAGGTCCCGCCGGGCCTCGAGCGGCAGCTGCTCGTGCAGCGTGTCCTCGATGAGCAGCACGCCGGTGGAGGGATCGGCCGCGAGGGCCTGCACCCGGTTGAGCGCCTGGCCCGAGGTCTCCGCCTCGACGGGGCGGAGCCCCGCGAGGCCGAAGCCGGCGCTGAGCGCCGGGCGGCAGAGGACCCGGACGGCGTAGTTCATGGGACTGCCTCGCGCGGGGCGCGGCGGCGGGAGGGCGGGGCGCCCAGCGCCACGCCCCACACGGTGTGCTGCAGCAGGGTGACCTCCGCCCGCAGCTCCAGCAGGTAGCTCACGACCGGGGCGGCGCCGAGCGGCTCGCGCCGGGCGGCGCGGCGCCACTGCCGGCGGCGCAGCTCGTCCACGTCGCGCTCGAAGGTGAGCGCCTGGGCCGGGCCCTGGGGCAGGAGCGGCGCCAGCGGGGTGCCGGCCAGCACCTTGCCCAGCAGGCGGGTGAGGTCCTCCGGCTCGGCGAGCGCCAGGCGCCGGAAGGCCGGCTCCGGCAGGGCGCGGCCGCCGGGGAGGAAGAGCGCCACCGGGGCGAGTTCGTGCGGCCGGCCCGACAGGATGCAGGCAGTGCGGAGGTTCTCGAGATCCACGCCCTCGCACACGAAGCGCGGCCAGCTCGATCCCAGCCCGCGCGCCGCGCGCAGGGCCTGGTCGGTGGCGAGCCGGGCGAGCGCCACGTCGAGCTGCAGCAGGTCCGGCTCGCCGGCCCGGGCCGGCCTGAGCGCGGGCGCCCACGGCGAGCGCCAGGCGGCGAGCAGCGCGGCGACCGCTCCCACCGCCGGGGCCCGGGCCAGCTCCGCCTGCGCCCGCTCCGGCAGCGTCGGTGTGGGCAGCAGGCCGGCGAGCCGCACCTCCGCCGGCTGGGCCGCCGCGGCGCCGCGGACCAGCGCCCGCAGCGAGCGCAGGTCCTCCAGCGCAAACAGCAAGGGTCCGAGTGAAGCCGACGGCCCCCACCGGGCCAGCTGCCGCAGCCGTGCCCCGGCCCCGCGCCGGATGGCGAGCTCCAGGTCCGCGGCCTCGGGCCGCGCCTCGGCGGTGGCATAGCCCAGCCGCGAGAGTTCGCGGGCGAGGTGCTGCAGGTCGCCGCAGCGGAGCAGGGTGGCGCGGCCCGGCGGGTCGAGCAGGTGGGTGGAGAGGCCGGCGGCCCGCACCACGAGGGCATCGAGCGCGGTGCTCATGCCCCGGGCTCCAGCGCGGCCAGGATCCGCATCCGCGCCTCGGACTCACGGGTCCGCAGCAGCCCCGCCAGCGACGCATCCACTTCCAGCCGGGCGTCGGTGGTGCGCAGCAGTGCGCCCCCGCAGACCGCCGGGTCGGGGCGCAGGGCACCGTTCAGGCGGGACCCCAGGCTGGCCGAGAGCGCCGCGACGAGTTCCGGGGTGACGCGGACCTCGACCGGCACGGTGCCCGCGTAGCCGAGGGCCTGCAGCACCAGCCCGCCAATCCGGGCCGGGGAGGGAGGCTCCGCGGCGAGGCGCTCGCGGACCCGGTCGAGCACCCGGGCGAGCAGGGCCTCGCGGGCGAGGAGGACCGCCCGTTCGGCCTCGCGCGCGGCGCCGGCGATTTCCCCGCCGAAGGCGCGCTCGAGGTGGTCCCGTTCCCGGGCGAGCGCCTCGGCCCGGCGGCGCGCCACCCGCTCCTCTGCTCCGGCGAGCAGGCGCTCCGCCTCGGCCCGGGCGGTGGCGCCCTCGGCGGCGATCCGCTCGCTGGTCTCGCGTTCCAGCGCGGCCAGCAGGTCGTCGAGCGCCATGGCGACTCAGGCGCCGCCGCGCAGCATGATCAGCACCGCCACCACGAAGCCCAGCACGACCATCGTCTCCGGAATGGCCACCATGATGATCACCGTGGTGGTCAGCTCCGGCTTCTCCGCCAGGGTGGCGGCGCCGGCCGGCCCGATCCGGGACTGGGCCCACGCCGTGGCAAGCGCGGGAAGTCCGACGGCGATGGCGGCGGCGAGCGGGATCCAGAACGACATGCGGGGCTCCTTTCTAGGCGGCCCGGGAGCGGGGCGGCGTCCAGTGACTGAACGGGCGGTAGGCGACGCCGCCCGGGCTGTAGAAATTCCCGAAGAACTCGACATAGTGGAGCCGCAGCGCGTGCACGGTGGGGCTCAGGATGCCGAGCGCGAAGTTCACCAGGTGGAACAGGAGCGCGAACAGCACGCCGACCAGCGCGCTGCCGAAGGCGCCGGCCATCTGGTTGGCGACGACGGCGAGCATCACGCTCGCGGTGCCCAGTGCCATGATGCGGGAGTAGGAGAGGACCCGGCCCAGGGTGGAGAGGAACTCCACCGGCGCCACGATGCCCTCGACCACCACCAGGAGGGGGAAGGCCACCAGGATGGCGATGGTGGCCGGCGTGAGCAGCGCGTGCGGCACCACCTCCACGCTGGCGAGCAGTGCCACGATGACCAGCACCAGCATCAGCGCCGCGAGCCCGCGCCCGATGGCGGTGCGGCGGTGGGAGTGGAACGCGGTGACCGCGCCGATCACCAGCCCCAGCAGCATGTGCACCGCGCCCAGCGAGACGGCGAGGATCAGGAACGGCACCACCGCTTCCTCGCGGTCGAACCAGAGCGGGTGGAGCCCGAACCAGCGCCGCCCCAGGTCGCCGAAGAACTCGCCGAACACGACGCCGAAGATGGCGGTGAACGCGGCGCAGGCGAGCAGGATCTCCGCCAGCGACCGCTGCCACCCCTCCTCCCGGTGCCGGCGGCGCAGCAGGAAGCCGATGACGAACAGCACCGCGCCGTAGCCCAGGTCGCCGAGGATCAGGCCGAAGAACATCGGGAAGAACACCGCCACGAACGGCGTCGGATCAATGCTCCCGTAGCGGGGCAGGGGCAGCAGGCTCACCAGCAGCTCGAAGGGCCGGAACAGCCGCGGATTGCGCAGCACCACCGGTGCCTCCTCCGCGATCCAGTGGTCGTGCCCCACCACCTCCACCACCACTTCCGGGCCGAACTCCGCCCCCAGGGACGCGACCAGCCTCGGCTGGCCGCTGGCCGGCAGCCAGCCCTCCAGCACGAACGCCCGGGCCGTGACCCGGCTCAGGTCGCGGGCCTGCAGCTGCGCGACGGCGTCGCGGCAGAGCCGAAGCCCGGCCCGGAGCCGGGGCTCGGTGGCGCGGCGCACATCGGCCTGCTCGCGGCGGGCGCGGGTCAGCTCCGCCGGGAGCTGCCGGGCCCGCTCCTGCATCGCGGGCATGGCCTCCGCCAGGGTGCGGCCGGCGATGCCGGCCGGCAGCGCCACCTCGCTCACCCGCCCGGCGGAGAGCAGCTGTTCCACCCGCTCCGCGGCATGCTCCGGCACCAGGATGATCAGCGCCGTCTCGTCGGCGGGGAGCGGATGGCTGCGCAGCTCGAAGGCGGGGCCGAGCAGCGCGGTCAGCTCCTCCCGCAGCCGGGCGATGCTGTCCTGCTGCCCGGCCCGCACCACCACGTGGTAGGCGCGCCCGCTGGCGAAGCGGGGCTGGGCGCGGAGCAGCGGCTCGAAGGCGCGGAACACCGCCTCATAGCGGGAGAGCAGCGCCTGTTCCTCCTCGAGGCCCTGGATCCGGCTGGTCAGCCGTTCCGCCTCCCGCCGGGTGCGGCGGCAGAGCCGGGCCACCCGGGGCAGCGGTTCGGGGGCGGGCGCGTAGCCCCCCTCGTCCCCACCCAGCAGGCGGAGGGCGGTGACACCGTCCTCGATGGCCCGCGTGAGGTAGCGGAGCCGGCGGTCCTCGGCGACGGAGCGGATGGGGGTGTCGAGCAGCGGCGCGTGGGCCGGCGGCGCGAGGTGGACCAGGCCGAGGTCCTGCAGCCGGTCGAGCACCGGTTCGAGTTGCAGCCGGGGTCCGAGGATCCGCACCCGCGCCATGGCCAGGATCATGGGGTCGATCCGGCATCCGGGGTGGCGAGCCAGCGCAGCACCACCCCGGCGAGGCGTTCGGTGGTGGCGGCATCCACCTCCGCGTAGCGTGCCCGGCGCCGCTCCGCGGCGGCCTCCAGTGCGGTGATGCGGGCGTGGGTCGTCGCCGCGAGCTCCTGGCGCATGGCCTCGGTCGCCACCCGGAGCTCCGTCTCCAGTCCGGACTCGAGTGCCGCCGCGCGCTCCCGGGCGGAGGCGATTTCGGCGGCGTGGTCGCGCCGGGCGGCGTCGAGCCGGACCCCGAGCTGGTGTTCCAGGGCAATCAGGCGGGCAAGGTCATCCTCGGCCCCGGGTGGGGCCGTGAGGCTGGTGCGGCGGGTGTGTGCCATGGCCCCTTCCGCGTCCAGGGACCGGTCTGGGTCGGGCCTGCCCGGACGGACAGGCGCCCGAGGCCATGGTGAACATCGCGGGGGGAGGGGGAAGTGGTCGTGAACCCCGGTATAAGGATGACTTCAAAGGGGTTAGAGGCGGGTGGGGGTGTGGCAGAGGGGCCACTCTGGCGTGGGGGGGCCGGGATCGGTACACTCCACCGCCGGCCCGAGCCGGCCGCCCCTCCCCCAGCCCAGCGCCATGATCCGTTTCAACCACATCACGGGCAGCCTCGCCGGGACCTCCACGGAACTGGACAAGCGCAGCATCCGCATCGGCACCAGCGGAGACTGCGACCTCCGGTATTCCCTAGACAAGGACCCGGAGGTGGGGCGATACCATGCCGCGGTGGTGCGGAAGGAGAGCGCCTATCACCTGCTCGACCTGGGGCAGGCGGGGGGCGTGTGGGTGAACGGGGAGCGGATCCAGAGCCAGCCGCTCAAGAGCGGCGACCGGATCCGGTTCGGGGCGGAGGGGGGCCCCGAATGCGAGGTGGCGGTGGTCTTCGACCCCAACTACGACGCGGCCAAGGACGCGGCGCAGATGGTCGAGACCTTCAAGGAAAAGACCCGCGAAACCTCGGCGCTCCGCATCGTGGCGGCGGCGGCGGAGCGGGTGGCGGAGGAGCGGGCCCGGGCGGGCGGCACCAAGTCCCGGCGCACCATGGAGGTGATGGCCGCCACCATCCACGAGGTCGGCGACCTCATGCGGACCCAGACCCGGCGCCGCTGGGTCAAGATCGTGGGCGCGGTGACGGCGGTGTCGCTGCTGGTGGTGTCCATCCTCTCGTTCGTGCTGTACCGCAAGCAGCAGCAGATCAACCAGCTGCTGGACCAGAAGGCGCGCTACGACACCGAGCTCCGGAACATCCAGGACCGGATGGCGGTGGAGCGCGACTCGACCAAGCTGAGCCAGCTGGAGCGGGAGTTCCAGATCACCCAGGCCAACGCCGTGCAGGCCCTGGCGGAGCTGGCGACGAAGGACCGGGCCAAGGCGGAAGAGGCCGCCGAGAGCGGTGATGAGCTGGACCGCGAGATCCGCGAGGTCCTGCGGCAGTTCGATGCGACGTCCTACGCCGTGCCGCCCATCTTCAAGGAGCGGGTGGCCTACCATATCCAGCAGCTGCAGAAGGCCGGACCCACGGCCCGCCTCATCTACCGGCGCAAGGTGAAGTACTGGCCCCAGATCACCCAGGAGTTCAAGGCGCTGGAGCTCCCCGACGCCATGGCCTACGTGGCCTGGACCGAGTCGCAGTTCGACCCGCTGGCCAAGAGCAGTGCGGGTGCCCGGGGGATGTGGCAGATGACCCGGACCACGGCCCAGTCCATGGGCCTCCGGGTGGACGGGGCGGTGGACGAGCGCACCGACGTCAGCAAGCAGACCCGCGCCGCCGCCAAGTACCTCGCCGGGCTGCTGGCGGAGTTCGGCGAGGACGCCTTCATGCTGGCCATGGCCAGCTACAACAAGGGCGAGAACGGGGTGCGGCGGGTGCTGCGGAAGGTGGCCCAGACCCCGGGGGGCTTCAAGAAGGCGAAACGCGACTTCTGGCACCTCTACCGGCTCAAGCTGCTCCCGGAGGAGACCCGGGAGTACGTCCCCAAGATCATCGCCGCGGCCATCGTGTGCACCCATCCGGAGAAGTACGGGCTGGTGAAGCCGGACAGCACCGCCGACTCGGGGGCGGCGGTGGCCGCCGCCCCGCCCCCCGGGGCCAAGCCCCCCGCCGCCCCCCCCGCCCGCGCCCGCTGACCCCCCCCCTCCACGGGGGGAGGTCCCGGGATGACAACCGGATGACAGCATTGTCATGCGGCCGTGTGAGTCTGGTCACTTCCGTCCAGTTTTCAGCCGTTTAGCATTGGGGCACTTCACGCGGCCACCCTTACCGCGTGTGGCGGGGGCCGGCGCCGGCTGGCGCGGCACCCCTCGACCCCAGTGGGAGGTACCCGATGCGTCGTACTCTCTGGCTTGTGCCGCTGGTGCTGGCGATGGCCTGCAACCAGCACAAGGAAGAGTTGAGCAAGGCGCTCGCCGATGCGCAGGCGCTCGCGGCGGAGAAGGACAGCCTGATCACCGAGGTGCTGGAGACCTCGAAGTTCGTGAACGGCGTCAACGAGGAGCTGGCCAAGGCGCGGACCGCGCTGGTCACCAGCGCCACCAACTCCGATGCCGGCACCCCGGCCGAGCGGGATCGCGCGGCCCGGGCCGCGGCGCTGGAGCGGGTGCAGGCCCTGGTGTCGCGGCTCAACGAGACCGAGCAGCGCCTGGAGCAGAGCACCCAGCGGGCCCGGTCCCTGGCCGGCCGCAACACCGGGCTGCTGCGCCAGATCGAGGAGTACAAGGCGAGCGTCGACAGCCTGCAGGCGACCGCCCTCCGCACCGAGACCGAGCTGCGCGGCGTGATCGACTCGCAGTCGGTGCAGATCGCCGGCCTGACCTCGGAGCTCGACACCACCCGCGCGGCCAATGCGCAGCTGAGCACCGACAAGATGGCGCTGCAGGACACGGTCACCAACCTGACCACCTACAAGAACACGGTGTACTACATCGCGGGCACCGAGGAAGAGCTGCTGCAGAAGGGCGTGGTCGTGAAGGAGGGGAAGAAGTTCCTCTTCTTCGGCGGCAAGCACCTGAGCCCGGCCCGCAGCCTCGATCCGTCGCAGTTCACCGCGATGAACAAGGTGAGTGACACCGACATCGTGCTCCCGGCCGGCGAGTACAAGGTCATCTCCCGGCAGGACCTGGCCTTCGCCGATTCCGGCTCGGTCAAGGACGGCAAGGTCAGCGGCGAGCTCCGGATCAGCCAGCCCGAGCAGTTCTGGGCCGGGTCGAAGTACCTGATCCTGGTGGAGAACTGACCGCCGCAACCTTTTGACCCGATCAGGCGTCATAGCCCCCCGGAGAGACCCTCCGGGGGGCGTTGCGTTTCCAGCCAGGTGCTGGCCCCCCGCCGCGGTTGCCGTCCCGTGACCCGACCCGCAAGTTAGCCCCACCGCCCCGGCCCCCCGCCGGGCGGGGTCTGCCTGACATTCCCGCCCGGGAGAGCCGATGTCGCTGCAGCGCAAGCGCGTCCTGATGGCCGCCGCCCTGCTCCTGGTGGGCGCGCCCACCACCTGGCTGCTGGCCCGCAACCCCGCCACCGCCGGGGCGGCGATCCTCGCGCCGGTGAAGCGCGGCGAGTTCGTGGTCACGGTGACCACGTCCGGGGAGCTCCGGGCCCTCAAGTTCGTCCAGATCACGGTCCCGCCCAACGTGCAGGAGGCCGAGATCTACCAGATGAAGATCGCCTCGCTGGTGCCCGAGGGGACGGTGGTGAAGGAAGGCGAGGTGGTGGCCGAGCTGGACCGGTCGACCCTCGCGCCGAAGATGGCCGAGGTGCAGCTCGCCCTGCAGAAGGCCCAGGCGGTGTACGAGCAGGCGATGCTCGACTCCACCCTCAATCTCTCCAAGGCCCGGGAGGACATCCGGAGCATGGAGCTGGGGCTTGAGGAGAAGCGGCTGGCCAAGGAACAGGCGGCCTATGAGGCGCCCACGGTGCAGCGGCAGGCGGAGATCGACCTGGAGAAGGCGGAGCGGGCACTGGCCCAGGCCAAGCTGGACTACAAGACCAAGACCGACCAGGCGAAGGCCAAGATGAGCGAGGTCGGCGCCGACCTCGACCGGCAGAAGAACAAGCTGGGTGTCATCCAGCAGGTGATGCAGGGGTTCACGATCACCGCGCCCGCCCCGGGCATGGTGATCTACGTGAAGGAGTGGAACGGGCGGAAGCGGACGACCGGCTCGCAGGTGAACAGCTGGGACCCGGGCGTGGCCACCCTGCCGGACCTGACCCACATGGAGTCGGTCACCTACATCAACGAGATCGACGTCCGCAAGGTGACGGTGGGGCAGCCGGTGACGCTCACCCTCGACTCCGATCCGACCAAGCGGCTCAGCGGCAAGGTGACCGCCGTGGCCAACGTGGGGGAGCAGCGGCCCAACACCGACGCGAAGGTGTTCGAGGTGAAGGTGGACGTGACCCAGGTGGATACCACGCTCCGCCCGGGGATGACCACCGGCAACGTGATCGAGACCCTGCGGCTCCCCGACGCCCTGTTCATCCCGATCGAGGCGCTCAACTCCGCCGATGGCGTGCCCTTCGTCTACAAGGCGAACGGCAGCCGGGTGGTGCGGCAGGAGGTGGTGACCGGGGCGATGAGCGAGGACGAGGCGGTGATCACCGCCGGTCTCGACGCGGGCGACAAGGTGGTGCTCTCGCCGCCGCACGACGGCGCCAGCCTGCCGCTGGTGCGGCTGCCCGGATCCACCGCCGGGATGCCCGCCGCCGGCGGCGACACCACGGAGAAGAGCCAGCCGTTCGTCCCGCCGGCCGACTCGGCCGCCGGCACCCGGCCCGCCCGGCGGAACTGAGGCGTGGCCAGCCGCCTGGAGGAGCTGACCCGCGCGGGCCGCGACCTCGCCGCCCACGGAAGCTTCGGCCTGCGCACCGCGCTGGAGGCGGTGCGCCACAACCGGCTCCGCGCGGCGCTCACCTCGCTCGGGATCCTGTTCGGGGTGGCCTCGGTCATCGCCATGCTGGCGGTGGGGAAGGGCGCCGAGCAGGAGATCCTGGAGCAGATGCGGCTGCTCGGCTCCAACAACGTCATGATCACCCCGCTGGTGGAGCAGAAGGAGGGGGAGGCCAAGGACGAGACCACCAAGGAGGTCAAGAAGTTCTCCCCCGGGCTCACCTACACCGACGCCGAGGCCCTCCGGCGGATGATCCCCGCCGTCGAGGCCACCAGCGCCGAGATCGTCCTCAATACCTCCATCACCCGGGAAGGCCGGCGCCGGAGCGGCAAGGTCCTCGGGGTGGATACCACTTATTTCCGGCTCACCAACCTGGAGCTGGGCCGGGGCCACTGGTTCAACGAGGAGCAGGTGGCTCACGGCCTGCCGGTCGCGATCATCGGCGAGGGCCTCCGGACCCGGTTCTTCACCACCGAGGATCCGATCGGCAAGCCGATCAAGGTGGGCAACAGCTGGCTCACGGTCGTCGGGGTGCTCGCCGACCGGCGCGTCACCTCGGAGACGGTCAGCCGCCTCGGCATCCGCGACGCCAACATGGACGTGTACGTCCCGGTGCATACCCTGCTCCTGCGCTACCGGAACCGCGCGCTCCTCACGCAGCGCGACATCGAAGCCGCCGCCCGGCAGGGCACCTTCACGCCCACCGGCGAGGAGGAGAGCGAGGAGGTCCGGGCGGAGCGCACCAACCCCAACCAGCTGGACCGGATCATCGTGCGGGTGGCCCGCTCGGACCAGGTGAGCGGCGTGTCCGAGGTGGCGCAGCGGATGCTGGCGCGGCGGCACAACGGCGTGGTGGACTTCGAGGTGACGGTGCCGGAACTGCTGCTCAAGCAGGAGCAGCGCACCCGCGCGATCTTCAACATCGTGCTCGGCGCGATCGCGTCCATCTCGCTGGTGGTGGGCGGGATCGGGATCATGAACATCATGCTGGCGTCGGTGCTGGAGCGGATCCGGGAGATCGGCGTCCGCCGGGCGGTCGGTGCCACCGAGCGCGAGATCCTGTTCCAGTTCCTGATGGAGGCGGTCCTGATCAGCGTCACCGGCGGGGTGGCCGGGGTGCTGCTCGGCACGGGGCTCAGCGTCGGCATCGAGCGCGCGGCCGGGGTGCGGACCATCGTCTCCATGCTGTCCATCCTGGTGGCCTTCGGCGTGTCGTTCGCGGTGGGGTTGCTGTTCGGCATTGTCCCCGCGATGCGCGCCGCCCGCCAGGACCCGGTCACCTCCCTCCGGTACGAGTGAGCCCCATGCCCCGGAATTTCCTCACCGCCCTGGGCGTGCTGTGCGCCCTGCTCGGGGCCCGGCCGGCGCCCGTCGCGGCCCAGGCGCCGCTGACCCTGCAGGACGTGGTGGACCGGGCCCTGTCCAGGAGCCGGCTGGTGGAGGCGGCCCGGGCCACGCGGGATGCCGCGCGCTACCGCGACCGCGCCTTCTACTCCGGTCAGCTGCCCCGGCTCTCGCTCGGCGGGCGGGTGCCGACCTACAATCGCTCGATCATCTCGGTCATCCAGCCGGACGGCAGCACCAGCTTCCGGCCCCAGGACCAGGTGACCACCGACCTCAGCGCCACGCTGTCCCAGACGGTGCCGCTCACCGGGGCCGACGTGTTCGTGTCCTCCGCGCTCTCCCGGCTCTCGGTGACGGGCCAGAATTCATTCCGCACCTGGTCCTCGACCCCGGTGACGGTCGGCATCCGGCAGCCGCTGTTCCAGCCCAACGCCGCGGGCTGGGACCGGCGGGAGGAGCCGTTCCGTGCCGAGCTGGCGGAGCGGCAGTACCGCGAGACCCGGGAGGACATCGCGCTGGAGGCGGTGAGCCGGTTCTTCGACCTGTACGCCGCCGAGGTGGCGTTCCGGAACGCGGACGGCAACGCCGCGACCAACGACACCCTCTACACCCTCAACCAGGGCCGCTTCCAGGTCGGCAAGATCGGCGAGAACGACCTGCTGCAGAGCGAGCTGGCGCTGCTCCGTTCCCGTAATGCCCTCGACGGCGCGCGGCTCACCGCCGAGCGGGCCCGCGCCGCGCTCCGGCTGCTGCTCGACCTGCCCCCCGGCGAGCCGCTCGCGATTGACGCCAGCGCGGAGGTCCCGGACGTCACCCCCGACACCGCACTGGCGGTGCAGGAGGCGCTGCGCAACCGGGCCCTCGCCAGCGACGCCGACCTGCAGGCGGTGCAGGCGCGGCGCCGGGTGTCGGAGGCGCAGCTCAACAACGGGCTGGGCGCCACGGTCTCCGCCAGCTACGGCTTCAACGCCACCGGCGGCACCGCCCGCGACGCCTACCAGAACCTGCTCGAGGCGCGCCAGTTCACGGTGGCGGTGGACATCCCGCTGCTGCAGTGGGGGCTCCGGAAGGAGAGCGTGGCGGCGGCCCGGGCCGACCAGGAGCGGGTCCGGCAGGCGACGCGCCTCAGCCTGGACCAGCTGGCCCAGGATGCTCACTTCGCGGCGCTGGAGCTGGCGCAGGCCCGGAGCACGCTGACCCTCTCCGCCAAGGCGGACACCGTCGCCCAGCGGCGCTTCGAGGTGGCCTACAACCGCTACGTCATCGGCCGGATCGCGATCGACAACCTGTACATCGCCCAGAGCGAGAAGGACGCGGCGCTGGGGCAGTACGTGCAGTCGCTGCGGGGCTTCTGGGCCGCCTACTACCGCCTGCGGCGGGTGACGCTCTTCGACTTCCAGACGGGGCAGCCGATCCGGTAACGGGCTGGCCGCGATCATTGACGGGCCTCCTCGGGAATGAATATTGAGGGGATGCCCACCGCACCGCGGACGGAGGCGGGTCTGACCGTCCAGGTGATCGGTCCTCCCGGCTCCGATCCCGCCGCCGGGGACGCTCCCCGCGCCACGCCACCGGTCAGCACCGCGCTGCCTCCGGACCTGCTCGACGAGGTCCGGGGGCGGGTGCGGTTGCTCGCCCTGGTGCTCTGCATCGCCTTCGCCTTCGATCCCCTGGTTCTCGGCATCCGCTGGCTGCTCCCGATGCTCACCGGGGCGGCGCTGGATGCCGACTTCGGGGTGGACCTCCCCTACGCGCTCTGCTCCGGAGTGGTGGCGCTGGCATCGCTGTGGCTGTGGCGCTTCGCGGGAAACCGCGAGCGGTCGGCCACCCGGCTGCTCAACATCGGGCTGGCCTACGAGGTGCTCGTCTGCCTCGTGATCAGCGCCACCGACGTGGTCCCCTACTACCGGAGCACCGGGCTCGTGCCCAGCATGACCTGGGTGCCCGCGGTCGTGATCTTCTTCCCGCTGGTCCTCCCGGGGCCCCCGCGCCGCATGCTGCTGGCGGCCATCCTCTCCGCGGCCACCGGCCCGCTCACCCTCGTGTTCCTCGACGTCAGCGGCCGGATCACCGTGGACCCGGGCGCCTATTTCCGCTGGACGGTGCACGGCCTCTTCGCGGTGCTGATCTCCTACGCGGGCGCGCGGGTGGTGTACGGCCTCGGCCGGGAGGTCGCCCGCGCCCGCGAACTGGGCAGCTACCACCTGGGCGAGATGCTCGGCCGGGGCGGGATGGGTGAGGTCTACCGCGCCACCCACCGCATGCTGGCGCGGCCCGCGGCCATCAAGCTCATCCGCCCCGAGATGATCGGCGGCGGGGATGCCGAGGCGGCGCGGATCGCGATCCGGCGCTTCCGCCGCGAGGCGGAGGCGGCGGCGTCGCTGCGCTCGCCCCACACGGTGGAGCTGTACGACTTCGGGGTCACCGCGGAGGGGACGTTCTACTTCGTGATGGAACTGCTGGAGGGGCTGGACCTCGAGACCCTGGTGCGGCGCGAGGGGCCGCTCCCCGCGCCGCGGGTGGTGCACGTCCTGCGACAGGTGTGCGCCTCGCTGGCGGAGGCCCATGCCCGGAGCCTGGTGCACCGGGACATCAAGCCGGCCAACATTCACATCGGCCGGCTGGGGCTGCAGCACGACTTCGTGAAGGTGCTGGACTTCGGGCTGGTGAAGTCCTCCGCGCCGGACGAGGCCGGCCAGTCCCACGCCACCGGCGCGGGGATGGCCGCGGGAACGCCGGGCTACATGGCCCCCGAGGTCGCGCTGGGCGAGGCGGTGGATGGTCGCGCGGATCTCTACGCGCTGGGCTGCGTGGGCTACTTCCTCCTCACCGGCCGCCTGGTATTCGAGGGGGGCAACGGGCTCCAGATGGTGGCCCGCCACGTGCGCGACCAGCCGGTCCCGCCCTCGCAGCGCACCGAACTCCCGGTGCCGGCGGACCTCGAGGCGCTGCTGCTCGGCTGCCTGGCCAAGGAGCCGGCGGGGCGGCCCCAATCCGCGCTGGTGCTGGGGCGGCAGCTGGCCGAGCTGGCGGTCGAGCCGTGGACCGAGGCGGAGGCCGCCGGCTGGTGGCAGGCCCACCACCCCGCATGACTGCTTCCGCCGACGGGGCCCGCCCGCTCGACCGCCTGCTCGGACTGGTGACGGTGGTGCATCCGGGTGAGGGGCCCACCGCGCTGCTGCTGGCGGCCAATGTCTTCCTGCTGCTCACGGCGTACTACGTCATCAAGCCGGCGCGCGAGGCGCTGATCCTCGCCGCGGACGGGGCGGAGGTGAAATCCTACGCCGCTGCTGGCCAGGCGGTGCTGCTGCTGGTGCTGGTGCCCCTCTATGGCGCGCTGGCGGACCGGCTGCCGAGACGGCGGCTGCTCAACGCAGTGACCGCGTTCTTCGTGGCGTGCCTGCTCGGCTTTGCGCTGCTGGCCCGGGCGGGTGTGCCGGTCGGGGTGCCCTTCTTCCTCTGGGTGGGGATCTTCAACCTGATGGTCGTGGCCCAGTTCTGGGCCTTCGCCAACGACCTCTACACCCGGGACCAGGGCGAGCGGCTGTTCCCGGTGGTCGCCTTCGGCGCCTCGGTGGGCGCGGTGGCGGGGAGCGCGGTGGCCGGCGGGCTGATTCCGCTGGTGGGTGTGCCGGCGCTGTTGCCGGTCGCCGCGGTCCTGCTCGCGGCGGCGACGATGCTCGGCAATGTCGCCGACGCACGCGAGCGCGCCCGCTGCGAAGCCGGGCTGCCCCCGGCGCTCACCACCGCGGAGATCCCCGCGGCCACCGGCGAGTACCTGGTGCAGGAGACGGCCGCCGACTCGGAGGACCGTGTGACGGTCTCGCTGCCCGGCACGCCTGGGCGCCGGGGGACCTTCCGCCTGGTCTTCGGCAACCGGTACCTGCTGGGGATCGCGCTGCTGCTGCTGATGGTCAACTGGGTCAACACCACCGGCGAGTACCTGCTGGGCCGCACCGTGGCGCAGGCCGCGGAACAGGCGATCGCCGCCGGCACCGCGGGCGGCCTCAGCGCGGGCGAGTACATCGGGGCATTCTACTCCCGGTTCTTCCTGGGGGTGAACGTCCTGGGCCTGCTGCTGCAGTTCTTCGTGGTGGCGCGGCTGATCCGCTGGGTGGGCGTGCGCTGGGCAGTGCTCGCGTTGCCGCTCCTGGCGCTGGCGGGCTACATCTGCCTGGTGTTCGTGCCCGCGCTGGCGGTGATCCGCTGGGTGAAGACGGCGGAGAACGCCACCGACTACTCCCTGCAGAACACGGTGCGCAACGTGCTCTTCCTGCCCACGACGCGGGACCAGAAATACAAGGCGAAGCAGGTCATTGACGGCTTCTTCGTGCGGGCCGGCGACGTGCTCTCCGCCGCCTCGATCTACGTGGGCACCACCTGGCTGGCCTTCGGCACCACCGCCTTCGCGGCACTCAACCTGGCGCTGGGCGTGGTGTGGCTGGCGCTGGCCGCGGCGACGGGGCGGGGCTACGCACGGCTCGCCGGGAGGCTGGCATGAGCGCACGAGCGGCGCTGGCCGTGCTCCTCCTCATCAGCACCGGGGCGGCGGGACAGGTGGCGCGGATCTCCCCGGCGCCCGCGCCGGGCACCACCTCGGTGATCGCCCCGATCGGCGAGCGCTATGCCGGCGGCTGGCTGCGCCGCTTCCTGCTCGGCAGCAACTACCGGGAGCTCTGGTCCGCCCCCGTCACGATTCCGGTGCTCGACCTCGAAGGCTGGCATGGCGGGCTCACGCCGGTCTCCCGCGGTGGCGGGCAGCAGACGACCAGCCTGCGGCTGCACGCCGCCGACGGCACCGATCACTACTTCCGGTCCATCGACAAGGACCCGACACCCAATCTCCCGCCCGAGCTGGTAGGGACCGTCGCCGCCGGCATCGTCCAGGACCAGATCAGCAGCGCCCTGCCCACGGCCCCGCTGGTGGTGGCCCCGCTGCTCGAGGCGGCCGGCGTGCTGCATGGGACGCCCGAACTCTACATCCTGCCGGATGACGAACGGCTGGGGGAGTTCCGCCCCGCACTGGCCGGGCTCATCGGCATGCTGGAGCCGCGGATTGGACCGGGGTGGGGCGGCGCGACGGAGGTGATCTCCGGCGACGAACTGTTCGAGCGGGTGGCGCGGAGCCCCGACGACCGGGTGGACGTGCCCGCGCTCCTCACGGCCCGGCTGGTGGACATGCTGGTGGGCGACTGGGACCGCCATCGGGACCAGTGGTCGTGGGCGAGGTTCGGCGATGCAGTGCCGCGGCGCTGGGTGCCGGTGCCGCGGGACCGCGACTTTGCCATGGTGAGCTACGACGGCCTTCTGCTTGCTGCCGCGCGGATGAGCCTGCCGCAGTTGATCGCCTTCAAGCCGACCTACCCGGACATCCTGGGCCTCACCTGGAACGGCCGGGAACTGGACCGCTACTTCCTGCTGGAGCTGGCGCCCGCCGCCTGGGATTCGATCGCCGCCGCGGTGCAGGGCGCGGTCACCGACCGCGTGATCGCCGGCGCCGTCGAGCGGCTGCCGCCGGAGCACCGCGCGCTCATCGGGGACCGGCTCGAGGTCACGCTGCGCCAGCGCCGCGATGGCCTCCCGGCTGTCGCGCGGCGATTCCACCGCATGCTCGCGGAGCAGGTGGACCTCTTTGCGACCGACGCCTCCGAGGTGGCTGAGGTGACCTCGGCCGGGGACCACGCGGCCCGGGTGCGGCTCGGGCGCCCGGGCGAGGCGCCCTACTTCGACCAGGTGTTCGACCGCCGGGACACGCGGGAACTGCGCCTGTTCCTTCGCGGGGGCGACGACACCGCCCGGGTGGAGGGTCACCGGCCGGACGGCATCCGGGTACGGGTGATCGGCGGTGATGGGGCCGACGTGGTGGAGGCCGCCCCGGGCGGCGCCCGCGCCTACGACACCGATCCGGGGACGGTGGTCAGCGCGGGGGTGCACCTCGACCGGCGGCGGTACACGCCGCCACCCAAGCGCATCCCGACCGAGATTCCGCCGCGGGACTGGGGGCACCGGTGGCAGTCGGGGGGCCTGGTCAGCGGCGGGCCGGATATCGGCGTGCTGCTGGGTGTCAGCCGGACCTACACGGCGTACCGCTTCCGCACCCTCCCGTTCGCGAGCCGGCACCGGTTCCGCGCCGGCGTCGCCACCGGGCCGTGGACGTATCGGGCCGACTACAAGGGTGAGTTCCGCCCCGAGAACTCGCGCAGCCTCGCGGTGCTGCGCCTGCGCGCCTCGGGCATCGACGTCCTGCGGTTCCACGGCCTCGGCAACGAGACCTCGATCACCGATTCGCGGACCTTCTATCGCGTCACCCAGCAGCAGTATGGGGTCGAGCTGTCGCTGGTGGAGCCGCTGGGCCGGCACGGCGAGTTCTCGATCGGCCCGCGCGGGCGATATGTGTCCACCGACGACCGGCCCGGGCGCTTCCTCGCCACGCTCAACGCCTATGGCGCCGATGGTTTCGGGGAGGTGGGCGCGCACGGGACCCTGACGCTCGACTCGCGCCCCGCGCCGAACGCCGCCACCACGGGGATCCGGCTCACGGCCGGCGGGTCGGTGTATCCCGCGTGGTGGGATGTGACGGAGGCCTATGGCGAGCTGCATGGCGAGGCCGCCACGGTGCTCAACCTCCCCGCGCCGCTCGACCCCTCGCTCCGGGTACGCGTGGGCGGCCAGCGGATCTGGGGCAAGTACCCGTACTTTGATGCCGCCTTCATCGGCGGGGCCGGCACGGTGCGGCTGGGACGGGAGAACCGCTTCGCCGGCGACGCCAGCGCCTGGCTCAACAGCGAGCTGCGGCTGGCGCTGGGCCGCCTCTTCCTTGGCGCGCCATCGGACTTCGGCGTCCTCGGCCTGGGAGACGTCGGCCGGGTGTTCCTCGCAGGCGAGCACTCGGATGTGTGGCACGGCGCGGCGGGTGGCGGGGTCTGGGTCTCGATCCTCGACCGCGCCAACAGCATGAGCCTGGTCGTGGCGCGGGGCGAGGAACGCACCGCGTTCTACTTCCAGGCCGGCTTCGGCTTCTGAGCCGGGCGCAACCGGCGGACCGCCGCGCGACGGCGCTCGCGGCGCTGACCGGCGCGCTGCTGGTGGCCTTCCAGCTCGCCGGGAAGGCGACCCGCGAGGCCCTCTTCCTCTCCGCGTTTCCGATCACCGACCTGCCACGGATGGTCGTCGGCGCCGCGGTCGTCTCGGCGGCGGTCACCCTGCTGCTTGCCCGCGCCATGGGGCGGCATGGCCCCGGGCCGCTGATTCCCGCGCTCGCGGGGGTGAGCGGCCTGGGCCTCCTGCTCGAGTGGGGGCTGTCCCGGGCGGCACCGGCGGCAGCCGCAATCCTCTACTACCTGCACTTCAGCGCCCTCGGGGCGGTGCTCATCTCCGGGCTGTGGACCCTGGTCACCGAACGGTTCGACCCCCGCGAGGCGCGTCGTCGGCTCGGACCGATCATGGCGGGCGCCTCAGCGGGGGGCCTCGTCGGCGGCGCCGCGGCCGCCCCCCTCGGTGCGTGGCTGCCTGTCTCGGGCCTGTTGCCGCTGCTGGCGTTGCTGCACCTCGCGGCAGCGCCGCTGCTGCTCCAGTTGGGCGCCGGGCCGCCGGTCCCGTCGCCTTCAGGGGCAGGCGCCGAACCGGGGCCGCTGGCGACCCTCGGCGGATCGTCGTACCTGCGGCGGCTCGCGGCGCTCGCCGCGCTGGCGGCCCTCGCGGAGGGGCTCCTCGACTGGGTCTTCAAGGCGCGGGCGGTCGACGCCATCGGGGACGGTACCGCGCTGCTCCGCTTCTTCTCCCTGTTCTACACCGCCACGGCACTGGTCGGGATCCTGGTGCAGGGCGGTGTACTGCGCGGCCTCATCGCCCGGCTGGGGCCGGGCCTCGCGGCCGCGGCCCAGCCGCTGGGCGTGCTGCTCGGTTCGATCGCCGGTCTGCTGCTGCCCGGACTGTGGCCGGTGACCCTGGCGCGTGGCGGGGAGATCGTGCTCCGCACCTCGTTGTTCCGCGGCGCTGGTGAACTCCTCTTCTCCCCGGTGGCACCGCGCGCCAAGCACGCCACCAAGCTGCTCGTGGATGTCGGTGCCGCGCGCCTGGGCGACGTTGTTGGCGGGCTGCTGCTCCAGATGATGCTTGTCGTCGGTGTCGCCCGGGTACCGGGGCGAATGCTGCTGCCGACGGCCGCGGCCGCTACGATCGCGATCCTGGTCGCGTTGCGCCTCCGCCGTGACTACCCCGCGGCGCTCGCGGCGGGCCTCGCCGCTCGCGCGGAAGGTGGCAGGGAGCCGATGGAGAGTCGGTCGCTGGCCATGCTGGAGACGGTGGGAGGCTACGAGTTGCCCTCCCGTGCCACGCGAACCGGGGCACCGGACCCCGCGCCGTCGGAGCCGGTGGAAGAGCCGTCCGGCCCGGCCTGGGAGAGCCGGGATGCCGGGCGGATCCGCGCCGCGCTCGAGGGCATCGTGCTCGGTCGGGGCGAGGTGGACCCCGTGGTGGCGCTGGTCGGGTGGGACGAGGTGGCCCCGGCGGCGATGGCCGCGCTCGCTCGGGTCTCCGTGCGGGAGGCGGGCCGGCTCGCGGCACGGATGCTCGATCCGGCAGAACACTTCGCCATCCGGCGGCGGCTGGTGCGGGTCTTGGCCGAGGCCCGGTCCCCCGAGGTGCCCGGGGCGCTGCTGCGGGGGCTGGACGATGCCCGGTTCGAGGTGCGCTACCTGGCAGCGCGGGCGCTGCACCGTCAGGTCGCGCTGGGGGCGCCGCCTCCGCCGCGAGAGCGTGTGCTCGCCGTCGTGGCGCGCGAAGTGGCCGTGGGCCGGCCGCTGTGGGAGGGCCGGCAGCTGCTGGACGAGGCCGAAGACCTGGCCTCGCCGATGGCGATGGGGGTGCTGCGAGCCCGGGCCGACCGCAGCCTGGAGCACGTCTTCACCCTCCTGGCGCTGGTACTGCCCCGGGGGCCGGTGCGCCTCGCCTGCCACGCACTGCACACCACCGACGCCCAGCTCAGGGGCACGGCGCTCGAGTATCTCGAAAACGTGCTGCCGCCCGAGATACGCGACGGCCTCTGGCCCTTCCTGGAACCGGAGACCGCGCCGCGTCGCGAGTCCGGGCGGGCGGAGGAGGTGCTGGACCGGCTGCTGCGATCGCAGGAGTCCATCGCGCGGGCCCTGGAGGCCCGCGCGCAGAAGCCGTAGGCGGGCCTACCGGCTCGTATCGGGCTCCGCCAGGAAGAACTGCAGCCCGCCCCCGGCATCGCCGGTGAGCAGGTCCAGCCGTCCGGTGCCGCGCAGGTCGGCGAACAGCGGCGTGGAGTAGGGCGGGAGAGCGAGGGCGAGGGTGGTATCGCGCTCGAAGCGCGGCGCCTGCCGCGTGCCGGTGTTGCGGAAGATGACGGGTGCGCCGCGCTCCGTCCCGACGATCAGGCTCAGCCGGCCATCCCCGAACAGGTCGGCGAACCGCGGGGCGACCCGGCGGCCGAGCCGCTCGCCGAGCAGATCGTCGGTCACGAGCGTGAAGCGGGGCTGGCCCGGCGTGCCGTCATTGCGGAAGAAGAGGATCCGCCCGGACGACTCGCCGACGAAGAGGTCCAGGTCGCCGTCGGCGTCGATGTCGGCCAGCGTCGGCACCGCGTTGCTGCCGTGGGGCAGGCTCACGAACGCCGAGTCCACCAGCGTGAACCTGGGCGGCCCATTCCCCCCCTCGTTGTGGTACCAGGCCAGCGGTGCATGGAACTGCCCCAGCACCAGGTCGGGCCGGCCATCGCCGTCGAGGTCCCCGAGCGCGGGGGCGTAGTGGAAGGCCGGCGCCACCGGCAGCCGGTCCCGGAGCTGGAACGCCGGCGCGGTGGCGCTGCCGGTGTTCTCGAACCAGTAGAGGCCGCCGGTGCGGAAGTTGTCGGGCTCGATCTTGGTGCCGACCAGCAGGTCCAGGTCGCCGTCGCCATCGAGGTCGGCCAGCGCCGGCACGCTCTCGCTCCCCAGGTCCACGCCGTCGAGCAGGCGGCGGGTGCGCAGCGACCACTCGGCGGGCCCGGTCTGGTCCAGCAGGAAGAGGTTGTCCTGGCTGGTGAGCACCGGATTGAACGCGCCCCCCAGCACGCCCACCACGAGGTCCAGATGGGTGGAGTCGCGCGGATGCCCGAAGGCGGGGGCGTTGTAGCCGCTGGTCTCCAGCGGGGCGTTCTGGGGGAAGGGGATGCGCTCGCCGTGGAAGTTCATCCGGCTGCAGCTGCCGACGTTGCGGAGCCACAGCAGCCCCGGCTCGAAGAAGTCGCCCCAGAGGATGTCGTAGTCACCGTCGCCGTCGAGGTCGGCCACGGCCAGGGTGTTGGCGCCGTGCAGGCTGGCGCGCTGCCCGATGATCTGGATGTCCTCGAACCGGTCGGTCACCAGGCGGAAGCGCGGCGCGCGGGTGGAGTCGAAGCCTGCCAGCTCGTAGCGCGCCATGGTGCCGTCCACCCGGCCGAGCATCATGTCCATCCGGCCATTGCAGTCGATGTCGGCGAACTGGGCGATGTTCTGTCGGTCGGCGTAGATCGGCGTACCATCCACCGCGCGCACGGTGTCGGCCAGCACCTCGAACCGGGGCGCGCCCGGCCGCCCGGCGTTGTGGAAATAGCGGATGTAGCTGTACTTCGACTCGGCGAGCAGGTCGGGGAGCCCGTCCCCGTCCACGTCCGCGAAGCGGAACCACTCCCCGATGTCGAGCCCCTCGTAGCGGTCGGTGCGCCAGGTCCAGGCCAGGCTGTCGCCGCGGCCCGCAGGCGAGTAGCGCTGCAGCTCCCCGGTGTACTCCTGCACGAACAGATCCGGCCGCCCGGTGCCCTCGATGTCCACCAGCTGGGGCCGGGGATGGTCGAAGCCGCCGAGAAAGGCCAGCGCGTAGGCGCGGCCGGTGGTGTTGCGGACGGGGAAGGGGGAGATGCTGCGGACATAGCGCGCCGCCCCCGCGGCGGACGCAGGGGCGGCGGTGGCGGGGGCCGGCGCGGGGGTGCCGCGGGGCCCCGCCGCGGGCGGCGTGGCGCAGCCGCCCGGGAGGAGCGAGGCGAGCAGGACCAGCGGAGCGGCGAGCCGTCGCGGGGACCAGCTCGCCCGGGTCACGGCGCGGCGGCTCCCATGCCCGCTCCGTCCGGCGCGGTCTCCATGGTGCGGAGCACCTGGTAGCCCTTCGTGGAGACGGACACGACGTATCCCGGACGGTCGGTCACGCCATGGGCCATGCCCACGCCGCCCATGTCCATCGTCTGGCCGCTGTTGTGGGCGCTGACGAAGGCACGCCCATTCGGGGTGAAGGCCAGCCCATGGGGCTGGGCGAAGCCCTCCCCGGTGATGGTGTGGGTGACCTGCCAGCTGCGGGCATCCACCACCGACACGTCGTTGGAGCGCTGGTTGGGGACCCAGATCTCCTTGCCATCCGGGCTGTAGGCCGGGTGCCAGGGCCAGTCACCCACCTTCGCCACCTTGTCGAGCGCCGGATGGCCCGGGTCCTTGAGGCTCAGGGCGAGGATCTCGCCGGTGAGCTGCGCGGTCGCGGCCAGGGTCTTGCCGTCGGGCGAGAGCGCGAACTGCACGATCACCCGGTTGGCCTCGCCCGGGATGTCCACCACGTCCACCTGGTCCTTCGCGACGTCATAGACGGCGACCTGGTTGGTGCCGAGGCTGCCGATGTAGACGTGCTTGCCGTCGCGGCCCACGGCGATGGCGTGGGGCCGCGGGATCAGGACTTCCACTTCCTCGATGGACATGTCGGCGGTCTTGATCACCCCGATGCGCGAGGGTGCCCGCACCGCCGACATGGTGTGGGTGACGTACAGGTGCTGGCCGGTGCGGTCGAGCGCCAGCAGCCCGGGGATTTC
Source organism: uncultured Gemmatimonadaceae bacterium (assembly GCA_964647615.1). Classification (GTDB taxonomy): domain Bacteria; phylum Gemmatimonadota; class Gemmatimonadetes; order Gemmatimonadales; family GWC2-71-9; genus JADJOM01. The sequence continues at coordinate 22,972 of CAZYIV010000007.1, forward strand.
CATCGTGGCCCGGCCGACGACGTGGTTGGCCCGGTCCAGCTTGAGCACCACGTTGTCCCCGATGAGCGAGACGTACCAGAACCGGCCGTCGGGCGCCACGGCGATGTGGTGCGGCTTGGCGTGATCCGAGAAGCCCATCGCCTGCAGGTCCACGGTGGCCACCACGCTGTCCGCGGTGGCATCCACGACGGTGATCTTCGCCGCCGCCTGGTTGGCGATGTACACCAGTGGGGGGAGCCCCCCGGCCGGCGGCCGGGGGGCCGCGGCGCCGCCGAGCAGCGCCGCGGAGGTGAGGAGCAGGGTTCCGATCATGGCACCACCCCGACCGGGCGGGCCCGCAGCAGGAAGAGGCCTTCCTTCATGCTGGTCACGGCCACCACACCACTCGGGAAGAAGGGATAGTTGCCCCACGAGCCGCCGAACTGCGCCTCGTCCGGGCCCACGGGGACGGTGTCGAAGAAGCCCGCCGCCTTGGGGTGCAGCCGGTCGGTGATGTCGAGCACCCGGAGCCCGCTCAGGTAGTTCGACTCGTACACCCGGTCGCCGACCACGAAGAGGTTGTGGTCGATCGCCTTGTTGGGCGAGATGTACTCCCCGGCCAGGACCGGGTTCTCCAGGTCGCTCACGTCCCAGATCAGGGTCCGGGTGCCGTCCACGAGGCCCTGGATCTCGTCCAGCTCGTCATCGGCGTAGACGTAGTGCTGGTCCTCGGTGAGCCAGCCCTGGTGGGAGTAGCCCACGTTGGGGTAGCTCTGGTGGGAGAGCGCCTTCGGGTGGCTCTTGTCGGTCACGTCGGCGATGCCGATCGCGGTCTCCGAGAAGTTGATGCAGATCTCGCGGCCGCGGTACCGGGCGTCCGGCCCGTGGTAGTTCACGCACTGGGCGTCGTGGGTGTAGCCGGTGCCGGAGCGGCCGGTGGTGCTGTCGGCGAAGCAGCCCGCGAAGGTCGGCTGCAGCGGGTTGCGGATGTCCACCATGTGGAGCGCGCCGCCGCACATCTCGCCGCCGGCCGAGGCGCCCACCAGGAAGGCGTAACCGGACGCGGTGTCCACCACGACGTTGTGCACGCTGTGCACGTTGCTGTAGTGGGCGTCCTCGGTGAAGGTGGCCGGCACCTTCGCCGGGTTGCGCAGCCGGTTCAGGTCGAAGACCTGCATCCCGTGCTCGCGCGCCCCGTCGGCCACGATGAAGGCGTAGTGCTTGTAGGTCTTGATGTCACGCCAGACGCTGGTCTGGGCGGTCTTGGTCTTGGGCAGGTCGCCGACGAAGATCGGGTGCATCGGGTCGGTGATGTCCACGAACGAGGTGCCGTCCAGCCGGCCCACCAGCGCGTACTCCCGGCCGGTCTGCGGGTCCTTGTAGCCCCAGATGTCGTTCACCTCGACCCCGCGCTTGCCGCCGATGTCCTTGACCGGCACGAAGGCCATCAGGTCCACCTGGGAGCAGTCGAAGATCGAGACCTTGCCGCCGGTGCACTCGCGCTTGGCGCCGGTCAGCGCCGGCAGCGTGGCCACCTCGCCCTCGAGCAGGCCGCCCGAGCGCCAGCCCGCGGGGCCGCGGTTGAAGAGCGCCACCGCGCCCTCCTGGAAGTCCTTCCCCGGCACGCCCACCGCACCCTGCGCACCCACGGCGAGGATCGAGAAGCCGGCGAGGGTCTGCGGCTGGTCCTCGATCCCGGGGATCGCCAGCTTGCTCGCGCCGGTCCAGCCGTCCGTGTCGCGGCTGAAGCGGTACACCACGCCCTTGAACTGCGACGCGCCCGGCGCGCCGACCCAGAGCTCATCACCCACCGAGGCCAGCCCCACGCCGAACAGCGTCCGCGGGGTGGCATCGAAGGGCAGCAGGTGCGTGCCCTGCGACCACTTCCCGTCGCTGTCGCGGGTATAGAGGAAGACGGCGCCGGTGCCACGGTCGTAGCCCGGCGAGCCGACCCACAGCGAATCCCCGTGCGGCACCAGCGACACCCCGAAGCCGGCGCGGGCGGTGTTGACCGTGCCCGGGGTGATGCGGGCGTCCTTGCTCCAGCTGCCGTCGCTGCCGCGGCTGTACACGTACACCGCGCCGCTCGCGGAATCGGCCCGGCCGCCGCCGAGCGACGAGGCGCCGACATACAGCCGGCCGCCGTCGAGCGCGACGGAGTTGCCGTACCAGTCCTTGGTCTCGCTGTCGCTCGGGGTGAGCGTGGTCTCCATGGTCCACTGGCCGCCCGAGCGGCGGTAGACGTAGACCGAGCCGCCCGCATGGGCGCTGCTCACCACCGCCACGTCACCCGCCACCGCCACCTTGCGGCCGAAGCGGTCGTTCGGCTCGGCGTCGTCGGGACGGCTGATCGTGCCCGCGGCCTTCCAGGCGCCGGCCCGGTCGCGGCCGAAGACGTACACCATGCCCCGGCTGGAATCCGCCGCCACGGTGCTGATCAGGGCGGTGGACCCGTCGAGCGCGATCGCCCGGCCGAAGCCATCCCCGTTGGTCGCGCCGTCGGCGTTCAGCTTGGCCGCCTGCTTCCACGCCCCCCGCGCGTCGGCGCGGTAGACGTACACGATGCCGGGCGCGTACTGGTTGTCCGGCTGGCCGATCAGCAGATCGGTCCGGCTGGATGCCATCGCGGCACCGTAGTTGACGTTCTGGGCCGCGAGGGGCGCGACGAGGGCCGCGGCACCCAGGACGGCGAGGGACAGTGAGAGACACTTGCGCATGAAGTGGGTCTCCGAAGGACTCGGCCTGAGGGAAGGGGTGAGGGATCGGCTCAGCGGTCGCCGAAATGGAGCATCGGTCGGCGGGAATGCAAGGTCCCCGGCGTACCGCCCGGGGCCGGCTACAACACGATGGAAGCGCACCAAGTGTTTCAGCCCGGGCGCAACGTCCCGCAACGTGACGTCGGGATCCCGGCCGCGCCAGCCCCGGGACCGTGGCGGGGGTTGACAAATCCCGGGCTCTGTTGAAATATCAGCACTGCTGATTTCTCAGCACCTCGCTCCGGCGGGGGACCCGAACCGGGGGATGTCCGCTGCCATGCCCAAGCGCCCTGTCACCGAGGACCTGAGCCGCCGCGAGCGGCAGGTGATGGAAATCCTGCACCGCCGCGGGGAGTCCACCGTGAGCGAGATCCTCGAGGCCCTGCCCGATCCACCGACCTACTCGGCCGTGCGGTCGGTACTCCGGATCCTGGCGGAGAAGCACCTGGCGGCCTACCGGGAAGACGGGCCCCGCTATGTGTACTTCCCTGCGCGACCCACCGACCAGGCCCGGGATGACGCCCTCGCCCACGTGGTTCGCACCTATTTCGCCGGGTCGGCCGAGCAGGCCGTCACCGCCCTGCTGCGCCTCAGCGATGCCGAGGTCAGCGATCCCGAGATTGCCCGCCTGCGCGAGAAGATCCGTCGCGCCCGGGTGGACGGAAAGTAGGCCCCGATGATGAGCCTTCCCCTCGAGGTCGCCGGGACCGCGATGATCCAGGCCGCCGGCCCCCTGCTGATCCTGCTGCTCAAGATGACGCTGGTGCTGCTCGCCGGCCTGGCGCTCTCGGCCACGCTGCGCCGCGCCTCCGCCGGCTCCCGCCACCTGGTGTGGCTGGCGGTGCTCGCCGGCCTGGCGGCGCTGCCGCCGCTCGCGGCCTGGGCGCCGCTGCCCCTCCCTATCCTGCCCGCGGAGGCCGCGGCCCCCGAAGGTGCGGTCTCCACGGATGGCGGCGGGGCGGTGCTCACGGTCGGGTCCGGCACGGTCACCGCCGCGCCGACACCCGCGTCTGTCCCGGCGCCGGCGCCCACGCTCCCGAGTCTGGGCACGGTGCTGCTCTGGCTGTGGGCTGCGGGCGCGGCGCTGCTCCTGCTGCGCCTGGCACACGGCGCGTGGGCGGTGCGGCGCATCGTCCGGCAGGCGCGGCCGCTCGAGGCCCCGGGATGGCAGGGGCCGCTGTACGAGATCGCCGACCGGATGGGCCTGGAGTCGGCGCCGCGGCTGCTGCAGAGCGACCAGGTGAGCATGCCCTTCGCCGCGGGGCTGTTCGCCCCGGCGATCGTGCTGCCGGCCGAAAGCGAATCGTGGAGCGCCGAGCGGCGCTCGGCGGTGCTCATCCACGAGCTGGGACATGTGCGCCGGCGCGACCTGCTGGGGCACACCCTGAGCCGGGTGGTGTGCGCGGTGTACTGGTTCCACCCGCTGGTGTGGACCGCCGCCCGTCAGCTGCGCGCGGAGAGCGAGCGGGCCTGTGACGACCTGGCACTGGACTACGGCGCCCGGCCGAGCGACTACGCCGAGCACCTGCTGGACATCGTGACCGCGGTGCGGGACCACCGCACCCCGGCGGTGGCGCTGGCGATGGCGCACCGGCGCGAATTCGAGGGCCGGATGCTGGCCATCCTCAACCCGGAGCTGGAGCGGCGGGGGCCGAGCCGGTTTGCGTCGCTCTCCCTCGCGGGGTCGGTGGCGGGAATCGCGCTGCTGGTGAGCGCGGCCGCACCGGTGGCCCGGCCGGGCACCGTCGCAGGCGAGCCGCTGGTGCTGCAGGCTCCTGCGACGCCGCAGTCGCCGGTGGCCGGCGACACGGCCGCACCCGGTCCCCGGCCGCTGCCCCAGGCGGATCCGCGGCCTCACCCCGATCCGCGGCCCCAGCCATCCCCGAGCCCGGCACCGGCGGTGGGCGGCACCCGGACCGAGACGGCCATCAACACCCGGACCGAGACTGCCACGCGCACCTCGCAGGCGGAGGCGACGATCGACCGGATGGCCGGCGATGGCCCCGACGACGAGCGGGCCGCGGTATTGGCGAAGACCCTGCGGGATGATTCCAGCGCGGAAGTGCGCCGGGTCGCCGCGTGGGGGCTGCAGCGCTACGCCCGGCTCGACGTGGCGCGCACCGCGCTGCTGGCGGCGCTGGCGAAGGACAGCAACGAGGAGGTGCGGGAGATGGCCGCCTGGGCCCTGGCGAGTGCCGGGCTTCGCTCCGGCGTCGGGGCGGCGCTGGTCCAGGCGCTCAAGGCAGAGAAGAGCGCCTCGGTGCGTGCCACCGCGGCCTGGGCGGCGGGGACGCTGGGCGACCCGGACGCGGTCCCCGCGCTGGTGCCGCTGCTCTCCGCGGCCGAGGCCGAGGTGCGGGAGCTGGCGGCCTGGGGCATCGGCAATTGCCGTCCCAGGAGCGCCCCCCCGGAACTCCTGCGGGCCCTCACCGACCAGAGCGCTTCGGTTCGCGAGGCGGCGGCGTGGGCGGTCTACACCATGAGGGATGAAACGGCCGCGCCGGCGCTGGAGCGCGCCTTCCGTGCCGAGACCGACGCCGACGTGCGCGCGGGCCAGCTGCGGGCACTCGGTTCGCTCGGTGATGCGGCGCTGCCGGTGCTGCAGCAGCTGGTGACCTCACCCGATTCCACGGTGCGGGCCATGGCCGTCACGGGGCTCGCGGGTGGAAGCATCGGCGGTCCCTGGCCGTGGCCCATGCCGCGCCCGCGCCCGTTCCCCTGATCCTGCGCCCCGCAGGGTGGCCCGCGGGCCGCCCTGCGGGGTGTGCGTTTGTCCTTGAGTGCTGAAATTTCAGCAGAACGATGACCCCTCGACTGGAGTACACGATGCTCAGACCCACCGGAGTCGGACTGGCCCTGCTCGCCATCGCCACGCCGCACGGGCTGTGGCCGGCGCCCGCGCCCGCGGGCCCGGGCGTGCGTGACCTGCTCACCGCCGCGCATGGCGCGCCCGCCGTGCTCTGCGCCCTGGCCGCCCGTGCGGTGGACAATGGCGGCTGGGGCGGCTGGAACGACGCCCCCGATACCCCGCTCCCGCGCGACCTGCGCTGGGACCGCGCCAGTGCGTTGCGGGGAGACCTCCCTGCCGCCGACGTGCGGCTGCTGCTCGAAAATCTCGAGTCGCCGGATCCGTGTGTACAGGAACTCGCGGTGCGGCTGGTGGCACGGGAGGACCGGGAAGAGGTGACCGGCGCGCTGAACCAGCGGCTCGGCTCGGCCGACTCCGCGCTCCGGAGCCTCGCGGCGTTCGGGCTCGGCCTCGGCGGGGAGAGGCGTGGAGCGGACGGGCTGCTCCGGGTCACCCGGGACGCGGCGGCCGGGGTGCGGGCGAATGCGTTCTGGGCGCTGGGGCGGATCGATGACGGGCGGGCGGTACGCCCGGCGATGGGCGCCCTCGGGGACCGCGTGCCCATGGTGCGGGAGGCCGCCGCGATGGCGCTTGGCCGGCTCGACTCCACCACCGCGTCGACGGCGCTGGTCAAGGTGCTGCGCGACGATGCCGTCGCCTCGGTGCGGCGCACCGCGGCGTGGGCGCTGGGCCAGCTGGAGGCACGCGAGGCCGCGACTGCGCTGGGCACCGCGCTCCGGGGCGACAAGGATTCCGGTGTACGGGAGATGTGCGCCTGGGCGCTGGGCAACATGGACCGGGTGGACGGGACCGCGGCGCTGATCGCGGCGGCCGGCGGGGATGACGACGACAAGGTGCGGGAGACCGCGACCTGGGCGCTGGGGCAGCACGAGGACCCGGCCTCGGCGGAGGTGCTCGGGCGGCTGGTCGCCAAGGACCGGAATCCACGCGTCCGCGCGACGGCGGCGTGGGCCCTGGGTGAACTCGAGGTGCGGCCCGCGCCGGCCGGCCTGGTGAGCGCGCTCGGCGATACCGAAACCGACGTGCGGCTCAAGGCGTCGTGGGCCTTGTCCGAGATCGAGGATGCGGCGGCGATGCCGGCGTTGCGCCGGGCGCTGGACAAGGAAACCGACGGCCAGGTCCGGCGCGCGCTGATCCGGGCACTGATCCACTCCGGGGCGCGGACCGAGGACCTGACGGGGCTGTTGCAGTCCTCCGACCCGCAGGTCCGCGAGGCGGCGATCCGCGGGCTCGCGGGGCGGCGGGGCCCCGACCCCTGGCCGATGCCGCAGCCCCGTCCCCGGCCAATGCCATGACCGGGCAACGCAACCCTGTGGCCGTTCGCGCTGTCCAACTCGCTACCCCGACCCTGGACGAACGCCCGTGGTGACCCTGCTCGGACTCCTGTTCGTGGTACAGGCGGAAGCGATGGCCCCGGTCCGGCCGCATCCGGCCGGCCCGGGGGGCGCGGTGCCCGCGCCCACGCCGACCACCGCCTATGCGGTCCGGACCGCCCGGCCCCCGGTGCTCGACGGCCGGGAGGACGACCCGATCTGGCGCGAAGCGCCGGTGATTGACCAGTTCCTGCAGGCGCGGCCCGCCGAGGGGGCGCCGGCCCGGTTCCGCACGGAGGCGCGGATCTCGTACGACCCGCACAACCTCTACGTCTTCGTGCGGATGTTCGATCCGCATCCGGACAGCCTGATCAGCCTGCTCTCGCGGCGGGACGACCAGACGGCGTCCGATCATGTCACCCTGCTGATCGATTCGTATCACGATCGCCGCACCGGCTACGAGTTCTCGGTGAACCCGGCGGGCGTGAAGTCGGACTACGCGATCTTCAATGATGGCAACGAGGATGTCGCGTGGGACGCGATCTGGGATGTCGCCACCCGGGTGGACTCGACGGGCTGGACGGCGGAGTACAGGATCCCGCTCTCCCAGCTGCGGTACTCGACCCATGGCGACGGCACCTTCGGCATCCTGATCTGGCGCGTCATCGAACGCTACACCGAGACGGTGACCTGGCCGCTGTTCCGGCCCTCCGCCAGCGGCTTCACGTCGCAGTTCGGGGAGCTGCGCGGGCTGACGGGGCTGGGGAGCCCGGGGCACGCCGAACTCACGCCGTACTTCGTCACCAAGAATGAGGAGATCCCGGGCAGCGCGTCGCACGCGCGGGACCAGACGCTGACGGTGGGCGGCGACCTCAAGTACCGCTTCGGCTCCAATCTGCTGGTCAACGCGACGGTGAACCCCGATTTCGGCCAGGTGGAGGCCGATCCGTCGGAGCTCAACCTGAGCGCGTTCGAGACCTTCTTCCAGGAACGGCGGCCGTTCTTCGTGGAAGGGAAGGGGCTGTTCACCTTCCCGGTCAACTGCGTGGTGGTGGTGGACTGCAACACCGGCGAGGGGCTGTTCTATTCCCGCCGGATCGGGCGGGCGCCCCAGCTCGCGGGGGTCAACGGCAACGCCGCCTCGCCCACCTCGACCCGGATCCTCGGCGCGGCGAAGGTCACCGCCCGTACGCCCGGGGGTTTCTCGCTCGGCGTGCTCGACGCCGTGACCGACCATGTGGACGGCCCCGGCCGGGCCACCCTGGAGCCGACCACCAATTACGCGGTGGTCCGGGGCAACCAGGACTATCACGGGGGGCAGGGGAGCGTCGGCTTCATGCTGACCGGGGTGAACCGGTCGCTCGACCGGAGCAGCGAGCCGTACCTGCACCGCAACGCCTACGCGGCCGGCTTCGACGTGCGGCACCGGTTCGCGGGGCGGTTCGAGGCCTCCGGATCGGCCGACGTGAGCCGGGTGAGCGGCAGCCGGGAGGCCATCGCCGCGACCCAGCGCAATCCGGTGCACCTGTACCAGCGCCCCGACGGACCGCTCACCTTCGATTCCACCCGCACCTCGCTCAGCGGCACCAACATGGAGGTGCGCTTCGCCAAGGTGGGCGGACGGCGGCTGCTGTTCGAGACCGCCTACCAGCGGCGCACGGCGGGCTTCGAGTTGAACGACCTGGGCTTCCTGCGCCAGGCCGACCAGCAGGCGTGGACCTCATGGGCCAACCTGGCCTGGCGGACGCCGAACCGGGTGTTCCAGATGTTCCGCTGGAACTTCAACAACTGGGAGTACTGGACCTCATCCGGGCTCCCGACCGAGCGGGCCTTCAACACCAACATCCACACCCAGCTGACGAACAACTGGTGGTTCCACCTGGGCGGCACCCTGGGGCAGCTGGGGGCAACCTACTGCGATCGCTGCGCCCGGGGCGGGCCCGCGGTGCGGCAGGATGCCTACCTCTCGCCGTGGGGCGGGATCGAGGGCGACAGCCGCAAGTCCATCATTCCGTACTTCTGGGTGAACGGCTTCACCGGGGATGGCGGCCGCTCCAGCTCGATCAGCTTCCAGCCGGAGGTCGAGTTCAAGGTGGCGAGCCGGTTCAACACCACCCTCGGGGTGAACTGGCGCCGCAACCGGGATGACACGCAGTACTTCGGGACGTTTGCCGATTCGGCGGGGGCGGATCACTACACCTTCGCCCACCTGGAACAGAAGACCCTGAGCCTCACCTGGCGGCTGGCGTACACCTTCACGCCGAACGCCTCGCTGCAGGTCTACGCCTCTCCGTTCATCACCAAGGGCACCTACAGCCGGGTGCGGGAACTGGACCAGCCACGGGCGGCGAACTACGACCAGCGGTTCCAGCCCTACGCCGATCCGGCGGTGGCGGCCAACCCCGGCGGCTTCAACTTCCAGCAGTTCCGCTCCAACATGGTGTTCCGCTGGGAGTACCGGCCGGGCTCGACGTTGTTCCTGGTGTGGAGCCAGGGCCGGGAGGATTTCACCAGCCGCGAAGGCCGGGATGGCTTCCGCGACAACCTGGGCAACCTGTTCGACCAGCACGCGAACAACACCTTCCTGGTGAAGCTGTCGTACTGGTTCGCGCGGTAGGAGGCGGCGCCCGGCTCATCCCTCCATGAGACGGTAGCCCACGCCCGGTTCGGTGCGCAGCAGCGCCGGCCGGGCGGCGTCGTCTTCGAGCTTCTGCCGCAGCTGGTTGACGTAGACCCGCAGGTAGTGGTTCTGGTCCTGGGCACCGGGGCCCCAGACCTCGCGCAGCAGCTGCCGGTGGGTGAGGACCCGCCCGGCGTGGCGCACCAGCACTGCCAGCAGGCGGTACTCGGTGGGCGTGAGCCGGACGGGCCCGCCGTGCCGGGTCACCTCCCGCCGCCCCAGGTCCACGCGCACGCCATGGGCCTCGAACACGGACCCGTCCGGCGTGCCGGCCCGGGCGGCGCCGTGCCGCAGCGCCACCCGGATCCGGGCCAGGAGCTCGCCGATGCCGAAGGGCTTGGTGAGGTAATCATCAGCGCCGGCGTCGAGGGCGTCCACCTTGTCCTGCTCCTGGCCCCGCGCCGAGAGCACGATGATCGGCACGGCGCTCCACTCCCGGATGCGGCGGGTGACCTCCAGGCCGTCGCCGTCGGGGAGGCCCAGGTCGAGCAGCACGACGTCCGGCTTTCGTCCGGCCGCCTGGGCCAGGCCCTCCCGCGCGGTCGCGGCCTCCACCAGGGTGACCGGCTCGGTGGCGAGGGCGGAGCGCAGGAATCGCCGCATCGGGCCCTCGTCCTCGATGAGAAGGACGGTGACCGGCGGCGCGCCTTCCTCGGCGAGGATCACGCGGGCTCCGGCGGGGCGGGGACGAGTTCCGGCTCCTCGGGGACGACGGGCGGCGTCCCGACGAGCGGAATCGCCAGGTGAAACGCGGCTCCGCCGCCCGGCCGGGCCTCGGCCCATACGCGTCCCCCGTGCGCCGTCACGATCCCTCGGGCGATGGTGAGCCCGAGGCCGGCGCCGGGGGCCGTCGCGCCGGCGCGCTCGAACTTCTCGAAGATCCTCGCCTCCGTCCCGCTCGGCAGGCCGGGCCCGCGGTCCGCGACCGTCACGATGACGCGGCCCGGCTCATCCCGCGCGCTGACCTCGACCGGGGTCCCAGGCGGCGTGTGCTTGCCGGCGTTCTCCAGCAGGTTCACCAGGGCCTGCTCCAGCAGCACCTCGTCCACGGGGACCAGCGGCAGGTCCGGGGGCAGCGTGACGCTGACGGGATGCCCCTCCAGGGCGGCGCCGGTCCGGTGCAGCGCCACCCCCACCAGGTCTGCGACGACATGCCAGTCCCGCTTCACCGTGAGGTCCCCGGATTCGAGTCGCACCATCTCCAGCAGGTTCGCGACCAGCTGGTGCATCCGATGGGACTCCTCCAGGACGGTGCCGGCGAGATCGCGCCGGAGGGGCGCGGGCTTCTCCGGTTCGGACAGGAGGGCGCTCGCGGCGCCCTCGATGACCCCGAGCGGCGTGCGGAGGTCGTGCGAGAGGGAGGACAGCAGCGCGGTGCGGAGGTGCTCGGCCTCGGCGAGGAGGTGCACCCGCCGGGCCTCATCCGCGATGTCGGTGCGCTCCAGCGCCACCGCGGCCTGGCCGATCATCGCCTCCAGCAGGTGGCGCTGGTCGGGGTCACCGAAGCGGTCGGCCGGCTCGGGGCGGATACCTACCACGCCGAGCCGCAGGCCCGGGGTGGCGAGGGGCACATAGAGGTACTCCGCCGCGGGAAGCGTCTGGGTACCGCGGCCCGCCGGCTGCGCCTGCTCGAAGGCCCACTGGGCGACGGCGCGCTCCTTGGCCAGTTCGCCCCGGGGGGTCTCGGGCAGGCGTGCCATCAGCTCCAGGATGCCGCCCTCCCCGGGGAGGTACAGCGTGACGGCGCTGCCGAACAGGTCGTGCAGGTGGCGCAGCAGCACCCGGGCGAGGCCCGCCCGCTGGCGGGCGGCGGCGAGGTCCCGGCTCAGGGCATACAGCGTCGCCGTGGTCCGTTCGCGAAGCCGGGCGGCCTCGGCCTGGCGCCGCACTCGTCCGGTCAGGTCGCCCATCACGAGCGCCACGACGAGCATCACCAGGAAGGTCAGGCCGAAACGCGCGTCCGAGACCGCGAGGGTGCCGAACGGCGGCACGAACAGCACATCGAACAACAGGATCGCCAGGGTGGAGGCGACGGCGCTGGGCCCGCGGGAGCGGCGCGAGGCGACCAGGACCACGCCCAGCAGGTAGACCATCGCCACGTCCACCGCCGTCATGATGCTTCGGAGCGGCAGCAGCGCCAGCGTGATGCCGACGGGCACGAGCGCCGCGAGGGCGTAATCCCGCGGCGCGGCGCGGAGGCGGACCGACGGCAATCCCGGGGCCGGGCCCGGCTCGCGGGGGGCCGAGACCACGTGCACGTCGAGGCCGGCCCGCCCGATCAGCCACTGGGCCGGCGATCGCCGTCGCCACCAGCCGCGCCGTGGTCCGGGGGCCCCGACGACCAGGCGGGTGACGTTATGGGCCCGGGCGTATGCCAGGATCTCCTCGCCGGGATGCTCCCCGGTGAGCCGCACCGACTGCCCGCCCAGTTGCTCGGCCAGCGTCAGGGCCCGCAGCACCGCGGCGCGGCGCTCCTCCCGTGGTACGAGGCCCGGTTGCTCAACGTGGAGCGCGGCGAAGGGGGCCCCCAGCCGGTCCGCGATGCGCCAGCCCGCGCGGACCAGGCGCGCGGGATCGGAGCCGTCCCCGAGGCAGACGAGCACCCGCTCCCCCGCGGCCCAGGTGCCCTGGATGCCCCGTTCCACCATGTAGCCGCGCATCTGCGCGTCCACCCGCTCGGCGGTGCGGCGCAGCGCGAGTTCCCGCAGCGCGATCAGGTTGCCGCGGCGGAAGAAGCCTTCGAGGGCCCGTTCCGCCTGGGCCGGGAGGTAGACCTTGCCCTCGCGCAGCCGCTGCAGCAGCACGTCGGCGGAGACATCCACCAGCTCGATCTCATCGGCGCCCTCGAGCACCGCGTCGGGCACCGTCTCCCGCACCCGGACGCCGGTGATCTGCGCCACGACGTCGTTGAGGCTCTCGAGGTGCTGGACGTTGACCGTGGTGTAGACGTCAATCCCCGCCGCGCGCAGCTCGGCGACATCCTGCCACCGCTTCTCGTGCCGACAGCCGGGGGCGTTGGTGTGGGCGAGCTCGTCCACGAGGAGGAGGGCCGGGCGGCGGGCGAGGGCGGCATCGAGGTCGAACTCCTCGAGTCCGGTCCCACGGTACTCGAGGTGATGGCGCGGGAGCACTTCCAGGCCGGTGAGCAGGCTGGCGGTCTCACCGCGGCCGTGCGTCTCCACCACGCCGACGACCACATCCAGGCCCTGGTCCTGGGCGGCCCGGCCGGCCTGCAGCATGGCGTAGGTCTTCCCGACGCCGGGCGTGGCGCCGAAGAAGACCTTCAACCGTCCGCGGGTGAGGCGGACTTCCTCGGCCTGGACCAGGCGGAGGAGGAGGTCGGGGTCGGGGCGGGGCTCGTTCACGGGTGCGGGCGTCCGGCGGTGGGGAGCCGGATCCTGCGGGGAAGGTAACGCGGTGGGGCCGGCAACCTAGGGGCGGCCCGGCGCGAGGCTGTCGAGCGCCAGGTTGAGCTGCAGGACGTTGACCCGGGGCTCTCCCAGCAGGCCGAACTGCGGCGCCTCGATGCGCCGGATCACCAGGCCCTGAACCGATGCGGGCGACAGCCCGCGGGCCCGGGCCACACGCGGCACCTGCGCCAGCGCCGCCGCCGGCGAGAGGTCAGGGTCGAGGCCCGAGGCGCTCGCGGTGACGAGGTCCGCGGGGACCCGGCCCCGGACCACGCCCTCCCGCTCCACCGCCGAGTCCACCGTCAGGCCGACCAGGCTGTCAAGCCGCCGGCTGGTGGGGCCGAGGTTGCGGCCGCCGGAGGCGGTGCCATCGTACCCGCCCGCGGAGGGGCGGCCGTGGAACCACTGGTCCCCCGACCATGCCTGGCCGATCAATCGGCTCCCGACCACCGCGCCATCGCGGCGCAGCAACGAACCCGTGGCCTGGGCCGGGAACAGCAGCCGGGCCAGCCCGGTGACGATGGCCGGGTAGCCCAGGCCGGTGAGGAGCATGAGGAGCAGGGTGAGGGCGAGGGCAGGCCGGAGCTGTCGCAGCATGTCAGGCGAGTCCGAGGGCGGTGACGAGGAGGTCGATCAGCTTGATCCCGGCGAAGGGGACCACCAGCCCGCCCAGCCCATAGACCAGCAGGTTGCGGCGGAGCGTGGCGGCCGCGGGCGCGGGGCGATACGCCACGCCCCGGAGCGCCAGCGGGATCAGCGCCACGATCACCAGGGCGTTGAAGATGACGCTGCTCAGGATGGCCGAATCCGGGCTCGCCAGCCGCATCACGTTGAGCGCGGCGAGGGCGGGGTAGGTGCCGAGGAAGATCGCCGGGATGATGGCGAAGTACTTGGCGACGTCGTTGGCCACGGAGAAGGTGGTGAGCGCGCCGCGGGTCATGAGCAGCTGCTTCCCGATCTCCACCACCTCGATCAGCTTGGTCGGGTTGCTGTCGAGGTCCACCATGTTCCCCGCTTCGCGGGCGGCCTGGGTGCCGGTGTTCATCGCCACGCCGACATCGGCCTGGGCGAGCGCGGGCGCGTCGTTGGTGCCGTCCCCGGTCATCGCCACCAGGCGGCCCCCGGCCTGCTCCTTCCGGATGAGCGCGAGCTTCTGCTCCGGCGTCGCCTCGGCGAGGTAGTCGTCCACTCCGGCCTCGGCGGCGATGGCGGCCGCGGTGAGGGGGTTGTCGCCGGTGATCATGATGGTGCGGATGCCCATGGCGCGGAGCCGGCCGAAGCGTTCCTTGATCCCGCCCTTCACCACGTCCTTCAGGTGCACCACGCCCAGCACCCGGGCCGCCCCGACGGACCGCTCGGCCACGACCAGCGGGGTCCCGCCACCGCGGGCGACGGTCGCCACCATCTCGCGTACCGCGGCGGGGACGTCCGTGCCGCACGCCTCCATCCAGCGGGCGATGGCATCGGCCGCGCCCTTCCGGATCTCGAGTCCTACACGGTCCACGCCGCTCATGCGGGTGGCCGCGGTGAAGGGGACGAAGTGCAGCGCCGGGGCAGTGTCGGTTCCCTGGGCGGTGCGGGCGCGCAGGCCGTACCGGGTCTTGGCCAGCACCACGATGCTCCGGCCCTCGGGGGTCTCGTCCGGCAGCGAGGCGAGTTGGGCCCGGTCGGCAAGCTCCTCGGCGCCGACGCCCGGGGCGGGCAGGAACTCGGCCGCCTGGCGGTTGCCGAGGGTGATGGTACCTGTCTTGTCGAGCAGCAGCGTGTTGACGTCCCCCGCCGCCTCTACCGCCCGACCGCTGGTGGCGATGACGTTGTGCTGCAGCAGCCGGTCCATCCCGGCGATGCCGATGGCGGAGAGCAGCCCGCCGATGGTCGTGGGGATCAGGCAGACCAGCAGCGCGACCAGCACCGGCAGGGAGACGTCGCCGCCGCTGTAGCGGGCCAGGGGCAGGAGGGTGCCGACGGCCAGGAGGAAGACCAGCGTGAGGCCGGCGAGCAGGATGGTGAGGGCGACCTCGTTGGGGGTCTTCTGCCGGCTGGCGCCCTCGACCAGCGCGATCATCCGGTCGATGAACGTCTCGCCGGGGTTGGCGGTGACACGGATGACCAGCCAGTCGGAGAGCACCAGCGTGCCTCCCGTGACAGCCGAGCGGTCGCCACCCGCCTCCCGGATCACCGGCGCCGATTCGCCGGTGATGGCGGCCTCGTTCACCGAGGCGACGCCCTCCACCACCTCGCCGTCGGCGGGGATGAGGTCTCCGGCCTTCACGATCAGGTGGTCGCCGCGGCGCAGCGTGCTGGCGAAGACTTCCTCGAAGTCGAGCCTGTCGCCCGGCCGCGCCAGCCGCTTGGCTCGCATCGCCTCCCGGGTGCCCCGGAGGGCGTCGGCCTGGGCCTTGCCCCGGCCCTCCGCCATGGCCTCCGCGAAGTTGGCAAAGAGCACCGTGAACCAGAGCCACAGGGACAACTGCAGCTCGAATCGGACGGCACCGCCGGTGACGAGGCTGCGGAGCAGCGCCAGCGTCGTCAGCGCGCTGCCCACGAGTACCACGAACATCACCGGATTGCGGGCCTGGAGGCGGGGGTCGAGCTTGCGCACCGACTCCCGGAGCGCCCGGCGGACGATGGCCGGGTCGAGGAGCGGCCGGGCGGCGCCGGGGGCCATCAGAACAGCCCTCCGGTGCGCAGGACCAGGTGTTCCACGATCGGTCCGAGGGCCAGCGCCGGGAACCAGGTCAGGGCACCCACGATCACGATGACCCCCACCAGCAGGGTCCCGAAGAGCGGCCCGCTCACCGGAAAGCTGCCGGCATCCTCCGCCACCGGGGTCTGCTCGCCGAGGAAGCCGGCGAGGGCCAGCACAGGCATCATGAGTGCGAATCGCCCGACCAGCATCGTGAGCCCGAGCAGGGTGTTGTACCAGGTCGAGGCGCCGTTGAGCCCGGCGAATGCGCTGCCGTTGTTGGCGCCCGCGGAGGTGAAGGCGTAGAGCACCTCGCTCAGGCCGTGCGGGCCGGCATTGCCCAGGCCGGCGAGGCCGGGGCCGGTGGCGAGGGAGAGCGCGGTGAGCGGCAGCACGATCGCGGGATAGGCCAGGAGGTAGAGCATCACCACCTGCACCTCCCGACGCCGGATCCGCTTGCCGAGGTACGTGGGCGTGCGCCCCACCATCAGGCCCGCCAGGAAGACCGTCAGCACCACCATCACGACCAGGCCATACAGGCCGGCGCCGACCCCGCCGAAGATCACCTCGCCCAGGTGCATGTTGACGAGGAGGACCAGCCCGCCCAGCGGGGTGAAGCTGTCGTGCATCGCGTTCACCGCGCCGCACGAGGCGGCGGTGGTGAGCGTGGCGTAGAGCGCCGAGTTCACCACCCCGAAGCGTACTTCCTTGCCTTCCATGTTGCCCCCGGGGGCTAGCGCCGAGGACGCGATCTCCATCCCGTGCGCCGCGTGCACCGGGTTGCCGGCGGCCTCCGCCGCCCAGGCCACCAGGACGCCCGTCGCGAGCAGCGCGGCCATGGCCCCCCAGAGGGTCCAGCCGTGCCGCCGCTGGCCGACCTGGTCTCCGAGGACCCAGAGGAGGCCCGCGGGGATCAGCATGATGGAGAGCATCGAGAGCAGGTTGCTGAGTGGCGTCGGGTTCTCGAACGGGTGGGCGGCGTTGGCGTTGAAGAAGCCGCCGCCGTTGGTGCCCAGCTGCTTGATCGCTTCCTGGCTCGCGACCGGCCCCATCGGCAGGACCTGTGTCATGCCCGAGGGTGTCGTGAGGTGCAGGTTGGGGGCGAAGTTCTGGATCACGCCCTGCTGCACCAGCACCAGGGCCAGCACGAGCGAGAGCGGCAGGAGGATGTAGAGGATGACGCGCACCAGGTCGGCCCAGACATTGCCCACCCGGCCCCCGGTGTGCCCCGCGAGGCCGCGAATCAGCGCCATCGCCACGCCGATCCCCACGGCCGCAGAGGCGAAGTTCTGGAACGCCAGCAGCGCCATCTGCGAGAAGTACGACATCGTCGTCTCGCCGGCGTAGGACTGCCAGTTGGTGTTGCTCGTGAAGCTGGCGGCGGTCTCGAAGGCCTGGCGCGGCGCGAGGGCTGGCAGGTGCTGCGGGTTCCAGGGCAGCAGCGGCTGCAACCGGAGCCCGGCATACACGACGAGCATCGAGACCAGGCTGAACGCCAGGAGCCCCGCCGCATACCGGGTCCACGGCTGGTCCTCGGCGGGGTCCACTCCCGCGAGCCGGTACAACCAGCGCTCCGGCCAGGCGAGCCATTGTTGCCGGCCCGCCAGGACCGACTGGAGGTAGCGCCCGGTCGGCCCGGTGAGGAGCGCGAGGATCCCGAAGTACAGGGCGACCTGTGCCCAGCCGCGCGCGGTCATGTCAGTAGCGCTCCGGACACAGCAGCGCGTGCACCAGGTACCCCGCGAGCACCAGTGCGACCACCAGGGCAACGAACAGGTCAGCGCGCATGCCGCTCGTCCCGGCCCGCCGCGCCCAGCCTGGCGAGGGCCTGGCCGAAGGCGTCCATCAGGAGGAAGACCAGCGAGGTTCCAGCGACGAAGGCGGCATCCGGCACGGCGACTCCACGGGGGGGACACCCGCCAAGGTAGGAGTCAGTGCCTCAGGGAGGTGTCCGGGCCAGTCTGCGCCGCATCAAGGAAGCATCAAGATCGGGAGACCGTCTCCACCGGCCTATCCGCGGCCGGCGGCGCCCGTTGGCGCGCCGGCATAGAAGTCCGCGCACTCGGACTCGCGTCCCCGCACCACCCGCCGCCCCGCGAGCGGGCCGCTCCGGGCGGTGACGACTGTCGCCTGGTGTTCCTCGTGGTCGCCATCGGAGTAGATGACCACCCAGTCGCGGGTGCGGCCGAGCCGGTGGGCCTGCGCGGTGTTGGAGAAGAGCGCCGTGAAGTGCCGGGGGCCATGGGCCGTGTGCAGCACCGGCAGCCAGCTCCGATGCCCCGGGTTGAAGCGCCGGGGAGCGATGGTCGGCAGCCGGCCCGCGGCGGCGGCGTCGATGTATTCCCGGTCCACCTCGAGCAGTTCCCGCACCGTGGGCTCGGCGGGCGCCGCGGGCTCGGCACGGCGTGTCCGGCCGAGTCGCTGGGCCAGCGCCGCCTGGATGCCGGCGATGCGCCGGGGGCCGAAGCCGCGGAGGGCCGCCAGCCGCCCGTCGTGCGCCGCAGCCTCGAGGTCCTCGAGGGTATGCAGGCCGAGCTCGTCGTGCAGGCGCTGGGCGAATCCCGGCCCGATGCCGGGAATGCTGGCGAGCAGGCGCACCGGATCGGCTTCGCCCCGCAACCGCTCCAGCATCGGGAGCCGGCCGGTCGTGACGAGGTCGCGGATGGCCCGGCCGATCGCCGGACCGATGCCGGGGAGCGCCTCGAGCGCCTCGAGGCCGCCCGCCTGGTACCGGGTGGCGACCGGTTCGGGGAGGCGCCGCAGGACCTCCGCCGCATGGCGATAGGCGCGGACCCGGAAGGGCGAGGCCTGCTGGTCCGTCAGCAGGCCCGCGACCTCATCCAGGCGCGCCGCGATCACGGCGTTCGGCGGGTTCATCGCGTCCGACCTTTCCGCTACAGCGCCGTGGGGAAGGTCTCCGGCAGCTCGGCCTCGCCCCGCTCCCACGCCGGTGTGCGCTCCAGCGGCTCGACGGCCCGGGTGTGGTCGTAGTGGAGCACGGCGTCGAACTGCTCGGGCAGGCGCGCGTGGAAGTAGTGACTCAGGCGTTCCGTCTCCGGCCGGTAGATCACCCCGATCGCGCGTTCCAGGTGCGGGTGGCGCAGCGCCCTGGCGGCCACACTCCCCGGCTGCAGGTCGAGGTAGAAGTTGCCCACGCCCGTCCCGTGGAAGAGGGCCTCGACGCTGCCGGCCAGGGCCGGCCGCACGGTCTTGCGCTCGGCCGGGTGGCCCCAGTCCGACGCCGCAGTGACGGTGCCGGCGTAGGTCGTGAAGCCCACGAGGAGCGCTTCCGGACCCCAGCGGTCGCGGGCGAGCTGCCCCAGCGTGAGCTGTCCCTGCTCACCCATCTCGGTGGCGCGCGCATCGCCCTGGTGCGAGTTGTGGGCCCACACCACCACGCGGTGCGTCCGTCCCAGCCGGGCGAGGAAGGCGGTCAGCGCCTCGAGCGTTTCCGCCATGTGGCGGTCCCGCAGGTTCCAGGACCCGGTCTGGCTGCGGAACATCTCCCGGTAGTACCGCTCCGCCGTCGCCACGACGCTGGCGTTGCGTTCCGCGAAGAACAGGTCGTCGGGCTCGACCCGGCCATCCCGCCGGGCATAGTCCGAGGCGGCCCGGCGCAGCTCGACCAGCTGGGTGAGCACCTCGCGCTCGCAGGACGGGGTGAGGCCCAGCGTCGTGGCGTAGCCGTACTCCTGCGGGTCCGGGCCGAAGTGATCGAAACAGGCATAGCGCCGGGCCGCGCGCTCGGCGGCCTCCGGATCCACGATGCGGAGGTATGCAATCACCGCCGCCATCGAGCTGTGCAGGCTGTACAGATCGAGCCCGTAGAAGCCGACCCGGGCCGCCGGATTGGGCCGGGTGTCGTTCCAGGCCCGCAGCCAGCCGACGAAGTCGAGCACATCGGCGTTGCGCCACATCCACTGGGGGAACCGCTGGAATCCGCGGAGAGCCTCCTCCGCGTCGTCGTCGCCCGGACGCCCCCGGACGAACTGGTTCACCCGCCAGGCATCGGGCCAGTCGGCCTCCACCGCGACCGCGCGAAAGCCGTGGTCGCGAATCAGGTGCTTGGTGATCTCGGCCCGGATCCGGTAGAACTCGTGGGTTCCGTGGGAGGCCTCCCCCAGCAGCACCACCCGGGCCCCCGCGGCGCGGCCCAGGAGCGGGACGAAGTCGCGGGGCGCCCCCTCGAGCCGCCACGCGGCACTGGCGAGCGCGTGCATCTCCGCCGTGTCAGGCATGGTGCACCTCCGATGCGCCGGCGGCCGCGGTGGCCTCGAGCAGCGGGAGCACGTCGGCATCGGTGAGCTGCCGGAAGTCGCGATACCACGCGCCGACCCCGTAGAACGGCTCGGGAATGGCGACGGCGATGCAGAGATCTGCCTCGCGGGCGAGCAGGTCGCGCGCCTGCTGGGACATCACGGGGGCGGCGACCACGAGGCTGGCGGGGTGCTGCTGCCGGACGGCGCGCAGCGCCGCCAGCATGGTGGAGCCGGTGGCGACGCCATCATCCACCAGCACCACCGTGGCGCCCGCGAGCGGCGGCCGGGGACGGTGGCCTCGGTAGGCATGCTCGCGGCGCACCAGTTCCACCTGCTCCCGCCGGGTCACCTCTTCCAGCGTCCCGGGTGGAAGCGCAATCAGGTCCAGGACCTCCGGGTTGAGCACCCGGACCCCGCCACTGGCCACGGCCCCCATGGCGAGCTCGGGTTGGAACGGGATGCCGAGCTTGCGCACGAGGAAAATGTCGAGCCGGCCGTGCAGGGCACGGGCAACTTCCGCGGCGACCGGAACTCCACCGCGTGGCAGGCCGAGGATCACCAGATTCGGAAGACCGGCGAGGTGCCGGAGCGGCGACGCGAGCTGCCGCCCGGCATCGGCACGATCAAGGAAAAGCGCTGCCATGGGACCTCCTCTGCACCACACTTCGAAGCATCACCCGACCGGGCCGCAAGCCATCACGGTCACGGCACCGGAACAGCGGCGGGGCGCGTCATGGGGCGCCCGCATGTGCCGCGTCCTGCGCCGGCAGGTAGCGCGCGAACCAGTCACGAGCGAGCCCGCTCACCTGGTCCAGGGTGCCGGGCTCCTCGAAGAGGTGCGTGGCCCCGGGGATGACGGCCAGCTGCCGGGTGCACTGCAGCTGACCGAGGGCGTCCCGGTTGAGGTCAAGCACCATCGGATCATCGCCCCCGACGATCAGGAGCGTGGGGGCCCGAACCCGGGCGAGCCACTCGTGGGCCAGGTCGGGCCGGCCCCCGCGCGAGACCACGGCGTGCACCCGGTCGGCGGCGTGGGCCGCGGCGATGAGCGCGGCGCCGGCGCCGGTGCTGGCCCCGAAGTAGCCGATGGGCAGGCGGCCCTCGGGTCGGTCCAGCAGCCAGTCGGTCGCGGCCAGCAGCCGGGTCGCGAGCAGGGGGATATCGAAGACGTAGCGACGGTCCCGGCTCTCGGTCTCGGTCAGCAGGTCAAAGAGCAGGGTCGCGATCCCGCCATGCTGCAGGGTCCGGGCAACTGTCCGGTTGCGAGGACTCAGGCGGCTGCTGCCGCTCCCGTGCGCGAACAGCACCAAGCCCACCGGGTGTTCCGGCAGGCCGATTTCACCCGGGAGGACGAGGTGCCCGGCGGGGATCCGCACCGGGCGTTCGAGGATCTGAAGGGTGGTCAT
This sequence comes from uncultured Gemmatimonadaceae bacterium, assembly GCA_964647615.1. Lineage (GTDB taxonomy): Bacteria > Gemmatimonadota > Gemmatimonadetes > Gemmatimonadales > GWC2-71-9 > JADJOM01. The sequence goes on from CAZYIV010000007.1 coordinate 44,330, forward strand.
ACGCACGGCTCCGGTCCGGTCGGCCCGGCGGAGCCATGGTCCTGCAGCAACCGCGGAGGAGCAGGGCTCCGCGACGTACAGCGTCTAGCTACAATATTGAATGGGTCGTACTTAAGCGCCGATGGGAGCCGGGTGACAGTTCGCTCACGATCCTCGCGGCACCGGGCGGGCCACGGGATTGCGACCGGGGCAGACTGAATGAGAAACGCCCCTCTGGCGTGGGCCGAAGGGGCGTATGGGAGTACCCACCGGGCTCGACACTGATCCTGATGCGAGTCGTGTGTCATGCGGCGCCAGCGGCCGCGTCTCCGGAGCAGATTGTCGCCCACGCGAGGATTCTGTGTTGCACCATCCACTCCAGCTTGTGCAGGCTCGACGCACCGCCGAGGGCATCCCCGGGCCGCTGCATCCCGGTGGAGTGAGGTGGGTCACCTTGGTCGTCCTGTCCGCGGCGGGAATCGCCCCGCTGCATGGGCAGTCCGGTGGAGTGGCTGACCGAGACACTGTCCTGGTGTGGCATCAAATCTCGAGCTGGCAGGCTCGTGGGATTCTTGCTTCCCTCGCCCTCGTCGCAGAAATGACGCTGGTCCTTCGCCGCACCCCAGGTGCGGGCAGTGATTCTGCCTACCTCGCCACCCTGGGCGGGGATGGAGCCACCGTCCCGGTTTCCGTGACGATGGACCGTGCCGGGGCGGTGCGCACCTTTCAGCTGGCGGGTAGCCCGGATTTCGACTGGGAGCTGGAGGGTGGTTTGCTGGTCCACGAGGCGATGGCGCACGCGGGGGGTGGCCACCGATGGCCCGCCAGCCGGCGCACGCGGAGGGTGGTGGCCAATGCGGTGCCGGAACATGTCGGCAGCCTGTTCGGCCAGCTGCTCGGGGGACACCGTACCGAGATCGTGCGGATTCGCGACGAGGATGTGATCGGCCATGTGAGGTCCGGAGGGCGCGAGTGGCTCCGTATCAGGTCCCGCGGTCTCGACTCGATCGTCGCCATCCGATTCCTCGACCCCGAATTTCAGCGAACCAGGGTGGAGTTCCGGATGGCCGGTCCCGTCGAGGAGACGCTGCTTTTCGATCCGGCTACGGGAGAGCTTGACAGCCTCCACGCGACAGCCGCCTACCGGGCCCGCGTTACCTATTTCAATCTGGATGGTCGCGCGACGACCGTGGACGCAAGATGGGACGTCAGGAGGACGGCGATACGGGCGCCGGACCCCGGGGGGGCGGCGCGGGACGCCGAGGACTACTTCGTGGTGCACGGCCGGAATCCGCCGGAGCGCGAGGCAGCGAGCCTCGGCGACCTCGCCCGCCTTGCGGCTGATGCAGTTTCAGGGCGCGCCGAGGGCCTGGACAGCTTGCTGTCACGCCGGACCGGCGCAGTCGGGACTGCCGAGCGGGTCGAGGTGGAGACGAATCTTCGAGCCGCGGTGTCCCGAATGGAAAGTGACCCTTCAGTCGTCGACCGCCTGATCCGGTGGTATCGGCCGGGGGACACATTCCTGGCGGCGGTGCTGCTCGAGCGGGCTGGATTTGGCACCGAAGTTCTGAGCCTCCCGCTTGCCGAGGTGCTGGTGCAGACCTTTGGCGACCTCGCCGAGCAGCGGCGTGAGGGACTCAACCGGGAGTCGGCCTTTGAGCGGCTCTTCCAGCTCATCGGGAACGCGGGCCGGGTGGATTCGGCGGCTGCGGACCTGCTGGCCCGGGCCGCCATGCGCGTGGATGACCCGAACGCGCGGGATCTCTTCCTCCTGGCTGCCTACCGTGGCCAGCCGCGTCGCTACCTCCCGGTGATGCTTGCCCATGCCGACACGGTACGCGGTTTCGGGCCGCTGGTGCGTCGCTATGCCTCCGGTGACCCAAGCGCCCTCAGCGAGTCATGGGGGATCTCCCCTTGGATGGAGAACGAGCCTGGTCCCGGGCCACTTCCGTCGCTCGAAGCGCCGTGGCGGGCGCACCGTGACCATGCGCGCGCCGAGGGCGGCTACTGGGATTCACGCCGGTTCGTGGAGTGGCTGGCCGCACACGAACCGGACGGAGTGGCGCGACTCCTCGGGCGATTTGCGTCGGAGACCGAAGTGCCGGGGCGGCTGGTGTGGGCGGATTACCTCTTCCAGCTCGGCGACTTCTCGCCGGTGCCGTGGGTCCGCTCGCTCACCTCCGCACCGGACAGCGCCAGCCGGGAACAGGGGTACGACATGATGCTCGGTACGACCTGGGGACACCTCTTCCAGGACACGCTGCCGGAAGGAGCTGAGCTGGCCGAACTGCAGAACCTGCTGCTGCGGTTCGCCGACGGAGAAGCCTCCTTCGTGAGCCTGGACGGGAGCCCGGTCGCCGGCATCCAGGTGCATGATGAGACCCCCGGAGAGCACCTGCTGATCGAGGACAACCTCTCCGCGTCCATCCGGCAGGCGGCGCATTGGCGGGATCGGTTCGAGCTGATCAGTGAGGAACAGCTCCAACGCAGAGTGGACTCGACCGGATTGCGCATGGCAGTGCGTATCGGGCCGATCACCCGGGTAGGGGATCGGTACGAGGCGAGCGTGGCGCTGTTGCCCTATGCCCGGCGGGGGGAATTCTGCCTCTGCGGAGGCGGGGCGAGACTCGAATTCGTACGCCGGGGAGATGAATGGATGGTGCTGTCGTATTTCGGCTGGATCTCCTGAAATACGAAACACCCCTCTGGCACGAGGGCCAGGGGGGTGCAGTGGGCGATGAGGGGCTCGAACCCCCGACCTCGCGCATGTGAGGCGCGCGCTCTAACCAGCTGAGCTAATCGCCCGGATCCTGCATCCCGGATTCCGGGGGCCGAAAACCTACATCCGAGCCCGCCGCCGGGGCAAGCCCGGAATGGCGGAGCGGGGCGTCACCCACGGCTCCGGGCCGCCGCCAGGACCTCCTCCGGCGCCACCGTCGCCACGCCCCGCTTCCCGACCTCCACCCCGGCCGCGATGTTGGCCAGCTCTGCCGCCTCGACCGGCGTTGCCCCGGCGGCCAGCGCCGCACCGGCCCAGGCGGTCACGGTGTCGCCGGCGCCGGAGACATCATAGACCTCGCGGGCCAGGCTCTCGACATGGTGCGGCACCCGTCCCGGGTCCTGCGGGATGAGCGCCATGCCGCCCGCACCCAGGGTGAGCAGGAGGTACTCCGTGCCGAGTCGCGCCGCCGCGCCCCGCAGCGCATCCACCGAGCCGAGATCCACCCCGGGGATGGCGGTCGACAGCTCCCGCCGGTTGGGCTTGAAGATGGTGGCGCCCCCGTACGCGAAGAACGACCGGAACTTCGGGTCCACGACCGTGGGAATGCCGCGGCGGGCCGCCGCCGCCATCACGCTCCCGATCAGTCGCGGGTGCAGCACGCCCTTGTCGTAGTCCTCGAGCAGCACCGCCTCCGCGCCCTCGACCGCCTGCTCCGCCAGCGCCACCAGCCGGTCCACCGACTCGGCGGGCAGCTCGCCCGCATCTTCCTCGTCGATCCGCACCACCTGCTGGCCCCGCGCCACCACCCGCGTCTTGGTGGTGGTGGGGCGGTCGGGCAGGGCCAGGAGGTGGCGATCGCCAATGTGCCGCCGCTCGAGCTCCTGCCGCAGTGCCACCCCGTCCTGGTCGCCGCCAATCACCGCCACGAGTTCGGCCTGTGCCCCCAGCGCCGCGACGTTGGCGGCGACGTTTGCCGCGCCGCCCAGCGCCAGCCGGCGCTCGGTGACGTTCACCACCGGTACCGGCGCCTCGGGGCTGATCCGCTCGGTGTCGCCGAGCAGGTAGCGGTCCAGCATCGCGTCGCCCACGACCACGACGCGGCGGCCGCGCAGCTGCTCCAGCAGCGCGGTGAGCCGGGGCAGCGGCAGCGCGTCAGTCGCCATGGCTGAAGTGTCCCCGCCAGTCGGTGCCGAGGGTGGCCTGCACCCGGCCCACGAACCGGGTGCGGCTGCGGCCCTCGACGTGGCCGGCATTCTGGAGCCGGTGCACGCCGGCGTTGAGGTGCAGCGCGAACGGCCCCTCGTGGCCCGCCACCCCCAGGGCGGCGCGCCAGGTGCGGGTCACGGTGCCGATGAACAGCGTGGGGGTGTCGGCCAGCGCCTGCCCGGTGGGCCAGGCGCCATTGATGGTCCCCTCGCCCTGGCGGAGCAGGGTGAGTTCGGGGGTCAGCATCCAGCCGGCAGGTCCGGGGACACTCAGTTGCACGGTCATCTGGTCATTATCGGCAAAGTTGCGCCCCAGGCCGACCCCCTGGTCGGTGAATGACTCGAACTGCCGGCTGGTGCGGAACGCCAGGCTGCTGGCCTGGGTGTACCCGGCCCGCCAGGCCAGCCGGCGGCCCAGCGGCCCCTCCGCCTGCAGCGCGAAGGCGTAGCGGTTGGGTGCCGTCCCTGGATGGTACTGGAAGTCATCCAGCCCGAGCTGCGCCATCAAACGGGCGCGGCCGACGCGCCAGGTGGCATCGAGCCCGAGCAGGATGTTGCCGTTGTCGCCCAGGCCGTACTCGTTGGCCAGCAAGAGCAGCGTCACCGGGTTGCGGTAGCGCCCCCCGAAGCTGCGTCCCGGCCCCGCCAGGACGGTGGTTTCCCACAGCCCCAGTTCGAACCGGTGGGACAGCCGGGCGTGCAGCCTATGGAAGAAGAAGTAGCGGTTGATGGTGGTGCCACTGCTGTCGACCGCATCCTCCAGGGTGGCCGCCTGCGCGACCAGCCCCACGGCGCGGGTGCCGATCCGGAGCCCGAGATACGGCCGCGGGTAGCCGGCGTTGCTCACGCCAATCCCGGGGAAGAGTCCCGGCCCCCAGTTCTGCTCCATCTGGCCATACGACAGTTCCCCGTACTTGAACTGCAGCGCGAGGTACGCTTCGGGGTGCCAGCCGGCGACCTTGATGTCCTTCCGGCCGGGCCAGTCCGGATCCTTGGGCAGCCGCGGCTCGACCGTGGGGCGCGTCACCAGCACCACGGGGCCGTACGCGGCCTCCACGGTGGCCTGCGCCAGCGGGCGCACGCCGCGGGGGCCGGCGGGGTGCAGCAGGTCGCGCCGGGCCTCGGTGTAGCCCTGCCCGCCGCCGGCGATGCCGAGGTGCCACCGCGCCTCCGCGGTATCCTCGGCCCAGGCGGCCCGGAGGCGGCCGGCCAGCGGCGCATCCGCGAGTGTGCCCCGCGCCACCGCGCTGTCCAGCGCAGCGAGCGCATCGTGGCGGCGGAAGGGGCGCTGCTGGGGGGTGGGGTCGTCCACCTCGCCCCGGGCCACCAGGTGCTCGAAGGCGGGGAGGAGCGGATCGTCGAGGGGGACGTAGGCGCTCGTCTGGGCGCCGAGCGGGGCAGCGAACAGCAGCAGGATGAGCGGCGCCAGCCGCGGTGGCGAGGGCATGGGCCAAAGATACGATTTCCGTGCGGCTCCGCTATTTTGCTCCCCCATGTCCACCCCCTTCCGCCTCGAGGCCACGCGCGGCGGTATCGCGGAATCGGTGCACCGGGTCTCGGTGGCGGTGGTGGATGTGACCGGCCGGATGGTCGCCGCCGCGGGAGATCCGGCGCTGGTGGCCTTCTGGCGGTCCGCCGCCAAGCCGTTCCAGGCGATGCCGCTGGTCGCCGATGGCGCGGCAGACGCGGTGGGGTTCACCGCGGAGGAGCTGGCGCTGGCCTGTGCGTCGCATTCGAGCGAGCCGGCCCACCTGCAGGTGGTAGACGCCATGCTCGGTAAGGTGGGGCTCCCCGAGGCGGCGCTGGCGTGCGGACCGCACACACCCCTTGGGCCGGCGGTGGCGGCCCGGGTGGCGCGGGAGGGCACCGCCCTCACCCCGCGATGGAGCAACTGCTCCGGCAAGCACACCGGCATGCTGGCGGCCGCGCGGAATGCGGGCCTGGCCGCCGAGGGGTACGAGCGCGCCGGGCATCCGCTGCAGCAGCGGATCCTCGCCGAGGTGACCCGATGGAGCGGCGTACCCCGCGAGGGGATGACCCTCGGTGTGGATGGGTGCACCGTGGTCTCGTTCGGCTTGCCGATCCGGGCGATGGCGCTGGCCTACGCCCGGTTCGGGGTCTCGGAGGAGCCGGCCGCGGCCCGCCTGCGCGCGGCCATGCTGGCGCACCCCGTGATGGTGGCGGGGACCGACCGGTTGTGTACCGACCTCATGCAGGGCGCCGGCGGTCGGGTGCTGGGGAAGCTGGGGGCGGACGGGATCTATTGCGCCGCGCTGCCGGGAGCCGGCCTGGGGCTGGCGCTGAAGGTGGAAGATGGCGACATGCCCAGCCTGGGCCCGGCGCTGCTGGGCATCCTGAACCGGCTGGCCGCGCGGGTGGAGCTCGGGGTGGACCCGTCGGCGCTGGGCCCCGCGGTCCGGCGGCACGCGGAACTGCCGATCCTCAACACCCGCGGGGTGCCGACCGGCAGCCTGCGGGCGGTGGGCGAGCTGCGGTTTTGAGGCTGGCGATGCGTCCGCGCGCCCCGCGCGGGCCCGAGAGAGGATGGTAGCGTGATGGCACGGCAGGACCAGCTCGATCCGCACACGCTGCAGCTGGTGCGCTTCGCGGCCGCGATCGCCCAGGGCTACGAGCCGGAGCTCCGGCAGGGCGCCACCGCCTGCAAGGCGGCCCAGGTGCCGGTGGCCTGGGTCGAGGAGATGCTGCTGCAGTCGCTGCTGATGGTGGGCTATCCGCGCACCCTCATCGCCTTCGCCATCTGGCGCAAGGTGAGCCGGGTGGCCGCGCCGGCGTCGGATCCGGATGCCGACTATCGCCAGGTGCCGCAATGGACGGCCCGGGGCGAGGAGACCTGCGGCGTGGTCTACGGCGCCAACTACAAGCGGCTGCGGGAGAACGTGAAGGACCTGCACCCCGCGCTGGACCAGTGGATGATCATCGAGGGCTACGGCCGCACCATGGGCCGGCCGGGGCTCGACCTGCTGCGCCGGGAGCTGTGCACCGTGGCGCAGACCGCGGTGATGGAGGCGCCCCGCCAGCTGCATTCGCACCTGCGCGGCTCGCTCCACGCCGGCGCCACCTTCGAGCAGGTGGAGGGGGTGCTGGGGGTGGTGAACCCGCTGCTGTCGTATGACCAGTGGAAGAAGGTGAAGGAACTGTGGCAGACCGTGCGCGACGGCTGGGACCCGGAGGAGTGATGCGGATGGGCACCGATGTTCGTTGATCAGGTCACCATCCGGGTGACCGCCGGCACCGGCGGGTCGGGGGCCGCGTCGTTCGCGCGCTTCAAGTACAAGCCCAAGGGCGGGCCGGACGGGGGCGACGGGGGCGACGGCGGCTCGGTCTATGTCCGCGCCGACTCCAACCTCGCCACCCTGCTGGACTACCGCTATCGCACCGCCTGGAAGGCCGAGCGCGGCGTGCACGGCAAGGGCAAGAACATGACCGGCGCCACCGGGAACGACCTCTACCTCCCGGTCCCGCCCGGCACCGAGATCCGCGACGTCGGCACCGGCACCTCCCTGGGCGAGGTGGTCACCGCCGGCGAGACCCTGCTGGTGGCCCGCGGCGGCCGGGGCGGGCGGGGCAACGCGCGCTTCGCCACCAGCACCCACCGCGCGCCGCGCGAGTGGGAGCCGGGGGAGGAGGGCGAGGACCGGCAGCTGGAGCTGACGCTCAAGCTCATCGCCGACGTCGGACTGGTGGGCGAGCCGAATGCCGGGAAGAGCACGCTGCTCTCGGTGCTCTCCGCCGCCCGGCCCAAGATCGCCGACTATCCCTTCACCACCCTCGAGCCCAACCTCGGCGTGGTGGGCCTGTCGGACCATCGCACCTTCGTGATAGCGGACATTCCCGGCATCATCGAGGGCGCGCACCAGGGGAAGGGGCTCGGGCTCCAGTTCCTGCGCCACGTCGAGCGCACCCGGGTGCTCGCGATCCTAGTCCCGCTGGATGCGCCCGATCCGCAGGCCACTTACGACCTGCTGCGCGGCGAGCTCGCCGCCTACAGCGCAATTCTCGCCGAGAAGCCGCACCTGGTCCTGCTCTCCAAGCGCGACCTCCTGCCGGCCGGTGCCCGGCTGCCGGAACTCGACACGCCCGGCGCCATCGGCAGCACCGCGTTCTCCTCGGTGGCGGGGACCGGACTGGAGGACCTGAAGGAGTACCTGTGGAAGGCGGTGGGCCAGGCCCGGGCGGCCGAGGCCGTCGCGGAACCGGACCCGCTGCCGGAATCCGAGGGGGATTGGCCCTGAACGACGAGCGCGCGGCCTACGTGGCGCTGGCCCTGACCCCGGGGATCGGCGCCCGACGACTGGCGATCCTGCTCGCCTCCTGTGACACCGCACTCGGCGCCCTCTCGGCGCCGTTTGAGTTTTTGAGCACCTTGGCCGGGATCGGGCGCGCCTGCGCGACAGCCATCCAGGCCACCGGTGTCGCCGACGGGGCCCGGGCGATTGCCGATGCCGAGGCGCTGGGCGCGCACGTGCTCTGCCCGACCGATCCCGGGTTTCCACCCGCGCTCCGCACCATCCCCGAGCCCCCGGTGCTGCTGTTTGCGCAGGGGGACCTGGCGCTGCTCGAGCGTCCCGCGGTCGCCATCGTCGGCAGCCGCGATCATTCCGGCTACGGCGCGGAGGTGGCCCGGGCGGTGGCCGGCGCCGGCGCGGCGGCGGGGCTGGCGGTGGTCAGCGGGATGGCGCGCGGGCTGGATGCCGTGGCGCATCTCGCCGCCCTGGAGGCCGGGGGCGGCACCATCGGGGTCCTCGGCAACGGGCTCGGCGTGATCTATCCTGCCGCCAACCGCCGGCTCTACGAACGGGTCACCGGGGCCGGGCTCCTGCTGACCGAATTTCCACCAGGGGAACGCCCGATGGTCGGCAGTTTCCCCCGGCGCAACCGGCTCATCAGCGGGCTGGCCCGGGTGACGGTGGTCATCGAGGCGGCGGAGGGCTCCGGTACCCTGATCACTGTAGGTACCGCCCTGGAACAGGGGCGGGATGTCATGGTGGTCCCCGGGAACATCACCAGCCGGACCTCGATCGGGACCAACCGCCTCATCCGGGACGGCGCCGAGCCGCTCCTCGAAGTGACCGACCTGCTGCGACACTTCCCGGAGGTGGGAGAGGCGGCGGCCGCAGCCCCCGCCGCCGCGCCGGGCGCCGCCACGATTCCGGAGCACCTGGCCCCGGCGGAACGGGAGGTCTTCGGGCTGCTGGCCGGGGGCCCGGCGGGGCTGGATGACCTGGTGCTGCGGGCCGGGCTCCCGGCACCCGAGTTGCTGGCCATCCTCACGGTGCTCGAGCTCCGCGGCCACGTGATCCAGCGCCAGGGACGGGTGGAGGTGGCGGGGCCCTGAGGTCGGGGCGGCGGGCCCCGGTTCCGGGTTGCGGCCGGAAGGGCTAAATTGATCTCTCCACAACACTTCCCTCACGGATGACCTCAACTACCGGCGCTACCTGCCCCCGTTGCGGCAAGCCGATCACGGCCGGCGCGCGCTTCTGCATGGAGTGCGGCCTGGACGTGTCCGGCGAGCAGGGCAGCGTGGCGACCGCCATGATGCCGGCGGCCGTCGAGGAGGACGCCAACGCGCAGATGCTCGAGGCGCTGCGCAAGGCGACCCTGGGGGAATACGAGGTCCTGCGCGAACTGGGGCGCGGTGGCATGGCCACCGTGTACCTCGCGCACGACATCGCGCTGGACCGCAAGGTCGCGATCAAGGTCATGGCGCCCGCGCTGCTGCTCATGGGCGAGGGGATGACCGAGCGCTTCAAGCGCGAGGCCCGGACCGCGGCCAACCTGTCCCACCCCAGCATCATCCCGATCTACACCGTCAAGAGCAGCGGCAAGTCGCTGTTCTTCGTGATGAAGTTCATCGCGGGCCGCTCGCTGGAGCAGATCATCCACGATACCGGCCCCATGCCGGTGGCGATGGTCCAGGGGATCCTGCAGCAGGTGACTGGCGCGCTGGGCTACGCCCACCGCCACGGCATCGTGCACCGGGACATCAAGCCCGCCAACATCATGATTGACGAGGAGGGGTGGTCGGTCGTCACCGACTTCGGCATCGCCAAGGTGGCGGAAAACCGCGGCCTGACAATGACCGGCATCGCGGTGGGGACGCCCTCGTACATGAGCCCCGAGCAGTGCGCCGCGAAGGACATTACCGGCAAGTCCGACCAGTACTCCCTCGGCGTGGTGGCCTACGAGATGCTCACCGGGCGCCAGCCGTTCCAGGGCGACTCGGCGATGGCCATCATGTTCGCCCACTTCCACGAGGCGCCGCGGCCGCTGGCGGAGATCCGCCCCGAGATCCCGGCGAACCTCGGCGACGCGGTCATGCGCATGCTGGCCAAGTCGCCGGACGAGCGCTACGGCTCCATGGAGGAGGCGGCGCAGGCGCTGGGCGGGCTCACCCTGGCGCATGACGACCCGGCCCGGCTGCAGCTGGTGGCGCTGGCCCGGAAGGGCAGCAACCGGGAGATCCTGGAGCAGGTCCCGCCGCCGCCCACCAGCCCGGTGCCGCCCGCCAAGACCCGGCAGGTGGTGGACGCCGCCACCACCCCGATCCCGGCGCCGCGGGTGCTCTCGCTCTCGGTCACGCCGGGACGGAGCGACCTGCACGTCGGCGATACCATGCAGCTGACGGCCAACCCGCGCACCACCGGTGGCACCGCCGCGGGCGTGCCGGTCACCTGGTCCACCTCCGACGCGGCGATCGCCACCGTGACCAGCGGCGGGCTGGTCACCGCGCTGGCCGCCGGGACCGCCACCATCACCGCCACCACGGAGGGCGTGAGCGGCACCGCCCAGGTGGCGGTGACCCCGGTCCCGGTCGGCACGGTGCACATCGAGCCCGACGAGGGGCGGCTCGCGGTGGGCGAGTCGCTCACCATCAAGGCGGTGGTGAAGGACCAGCACGGCACGCTGCTCACCGACCGCGAGATCGAGTGGAGCATGAGCCCCCTCGGGGTGGTGACCCCCGGGGAGCGCGGCAAGCTCACCGCGGTGAAGGAAGGCGTGGTCGAGATCCTCGCCGAGGTCGAGGGCGTCCGCGGCAGCGCCCGGGTGTGGGTCACGCCGGCGCCGGTGGCCAAGGTGACGATCACGCCCGCCAGCCCCGCGCTTCGCGCCGGGGAGTCGCTGCCGCTCGCCGCCGCGACCCTGGATGCCAAGGGCGGGGCACTGGCCGATCGCAAGGTGGAGTGGCGCTCGTCGGACCCGAAGGTGGTGAATGTCTCCGCCGAGGGACTGCTGCTGGGCCTCGCGGAAGGCAGCGCCGAGGTCACCGGGACCAGCGAAGGCCGCTCGGCGAGCGTCAAGGTGAAGGTCACGCCGGCCGCGGTGGCGAGCGTGTCGGTCGCGACGCCCGAGCCGGTGCTGGCCGGCGAGAAGATCCGCCTGGTGGCGGAGGTCAAGGACGGGCGCGGGCAGGCGATCGCCGGCCGGCCCGTGAAGTGGAGTTCGTCCTCGCCCGCGGTGGCCACGGTCACCAAGGACGGCAGCGTCACCGGCATCTCGCCCGGCATGGCGAAGGTGACGGTGGAGGTCGAGGGCCAGTCCGCGACCGTCACCGTGACCGTGCAGCCGGTCCCGGTCGCGAAGGTCACCCTCGAGGGGCAGGACGGGCCACTCGCCAGCGGTGCCACCCGCGCGCTGAAGGCGACCGCCCGCGACGCGAAGGGTGCGGTGCTCCCGGGGCGCGAGGTGACCTGGGCCAGCAGCGCGCCGGCGGTGGCCGCGGTCTCCCGCGAGGGCGCGGTCACGGCTCGCGGCGCGGGCGACGCGGTCATCCGCGCGACCATCGAGGGACAATCCGCCGAGTTCCGCATCACGGTCCCGGCGCCCCCGCCGGCCGTGGCCGAGGCACCCACCGCCGTCATCGAGAAGACGCCGGTGCCCGCGCCCGCGCCGGCGGCGAGCGCTCCGCCCGCGCCGGTCCCACCGGCGCCCGCTCCCGCTTCCGCTCCAGCGCCCGCCAAGGCTCCGGCCGCCGAGCCGGCGCGTCCGCGCGCCGCGCCGGCGGCGGCGCGGCCGGCGCCGTCCGGAGGCAAGGGCAAGCTCATCGGCGCGGTCGTGGGGCTTGCCGTGGTGGCGGCCATCGCCTTCGCGGTGCTGCGGCCCAAGGGCGGGGGCGAGGAGGTGCCGCCGGCGCCGCCTGGCATCCTGCCGACCGCGGATGCCGCGGTGGCGAAGGTCGCCGTGACCGGGCAGTCGGCTGAGGTCGCAGTGGGCCGGACCGCGCAGTTTGCCGCCGCGCTCACCGATGCCGACGGGCGTGAGATCCAGGGCCGCAAGGTCACCTGGAGCTCGAGTGATCCGACGGTCGCCGAGGTCACCGAGCTGGGCGCCGTCACCGGCCGAAAGGCGGGCAGTGCCACCATCATCGCCAGCAGCGAGGGCAAGAGCGGCTCGACCGCCGTGACCGTCGCCGAGCCGACCAGCGACCTCCCGGCACAGGTCGGGAGCGTGCTGCTGAGCGGGGCCGGCGGGGCGCTGGAGGTGGGCCAGACCGTGCAGCTGACGGCCACCGCCAAGGACACCCGCGGCTTCGTGCTGACCGATCGCACGGTGGTCTGGGGCACCCGGGACCCGCAGGTGGCGCTGGTCTCCTCGACGGGGCTGGTGTCCGCGATGGGCGCCGGCACGGCGACCATCACCGCCAGCAGCGAGGGCAAGTCGGCCGAGACCCGGATCACGGTCAATGCGCCCAAGGTGGCGCCACCCAAGCCGGAGCCGGTCAAGCCCGAGCCGGTGAAGCCGGAGCCGCCGGCGCCGGTCGCCAGCGTTACGCTCTCGCCCACCACACTCTCGCTGGTGGCCGGGACCGACGCGCCGCTCGCCGCCAGCCTCACCGACGGCAAGGGCAACGCCCTGGACGGCCGGGAGGTCAGCTGGAGCTCGAGTGACGACAGGGTGGCGACGGTGCGCGCCGATGGCACCGTCACCGGCGTGGCCAAGGGCAAGGCCACCATCACCGCCACCGCCGAGGGGAAGAAGGCGACGGCCGCGATCACGGTGGCGGACGCCATCGCGCCGGTGGCCGCCGTGACCCTCAGCGCCGGCACCCGGTCGCTCAAGGTGGGCGAGACCACGACCTGGACCGCCAGCATCCGCGACGCCCGCGGCCGCGCACTCACCGACCGGGCCATCACCTGGAGCTCGAGCACGCCCACCGTGGCGAGCGTGAGTGCCACCGGCGTGATCACGGCGCTCGCGGCCGGCAGCGCGGACATCTCGGCGGAGTCGGAGGGCAAGCGCGCCAGCGAGCGGATCAGCATCGCCGCGGCGCCGGTCGCCGTCACCCCGACGCCGACCCCGGCGCCGGTCCCGCCGGCGGGCGCTGGCAACGCCAACCTGCCGCGGCGCGGGGTCGAGGCCGGCGTGGCGTTCTCCTGCGGGATCACCCAGGGCAGCGGCGCGGTCTGCTGGGGCGCCGGGCTCAACGGACTGGCCGCGGTCGGCGGCACCAGCGGCGCCTCGCAACTGGTGGTGGGGAAGGCCCACGCCTGCGTGCTCAGCGGCAGCCGGGTCCTCTGCTGGGGCGACAACAAGCAGAGCCAGCTGGGCGACGGCAGCAACAGCTCGAGCCCGGATGCGGCGGTGGAGGTGGCCGGCGGGCTGAGCTTCAGCCAGATCTCGGCGGGGAACAACCACACCTGCGGCATCGCCGGCGGCAAGGCCTATTGCTGGGGTCGCGGCCGCGAGGGCCAGCTGGGCGACGGCAGCACCAGCGAGCGCAAGAAGCCGGTGGCGGTGAAGGGCAGCAAGAACTTCGTGCAGATCGCCGCCGGCGGGAATCATACCTGCGCGGTCACCGCCGACGGCCAGGGGTTCTGCTGGGGTGACGGCTTCTCCGGCCAGCTGGGCTTCGGCGGGCTGGAGCAGCAGAACGAGCCGATCGATGTCTCGGGCGGGCTCAAGTTCAGCCGCGTGGCGGCGGGCGGCAACCACAGCTGCGGCATCACTACCGCCGGCAAGGCCTACTGCTGGGGCTCCAACGAGAGCGGCCAGGTGGGCGACGGGTCCAAGAGCGACCGGCCGAGCCCCGTGGCGGTGAGCAGCAACCAGACCTTCACCCGGCTGGCGCTCGGCGGCAGCCACACCTGCGGCCTCACCTCCGGCGGCGATGTCTTCTGCTGGGGCGAGAACAAGTACGGCCAGGTGGGCGACGGTTCCAAGAGCGACCGCAACAAGCCGGTGTCGGTGGCGGGCGGGCCCTTCGTCTCGATCTCGAGCAACGAGGGCACCAGCTGCGCCCTCACCCGGAACGGCGATGCCCTCTGCTGGGGCCGCAACGACAAGGGCCAGCTGGGCGATGGCGGGACCACCGCCCGCAACACCCCGGGGCCCGTGACCGGCTCCTGAGCCGCAGCAATGGAAGGCAACGACGAAGGGGTGGGGCGCCGTGGCGCCCCACCCCTTTGTCCTACCGCGACCGAGCGGCCTTCAGGAGCGGCCTCGCCGCGACTCGGCCGCGAGGGAGTCCTTCAGGGCCCTACCGCCTTACCGGCCGACTACCGCCCGCCGATCGGCACGCCCACGCTGAAGACCAGGTCGGACTGCATCTTCCCGGGGTAGAAGCCCAGGGCGGCATTGTCGCCCTTGTCCGGGTTGAACTTGTAGAAGTTGCCCTCGGCCCGGATGTCGATCGGGAAGCGCGGGGTCACGTTGGCCCGGAGGCCGACGCCCACCACGCCACCGAAGTTGGTCAGCTTGCCGTCGAGCGCGGGGTCATCCCAGAACTTGCCGCCGTGCTTCACCACGATGCCGCCGAGGATGAGGCTCAGGTTGCTGCGGCGAGGCTTGATCACCGCCCGCAGGCTCCCGATGATCACGCTGCCCTTCTCGGTGGTGGCGGCGTCGAACCCGCCGTTCTGGTTCGGGTCCGCGATCACGAAGCGCACGTTGCTGCTGGAGTAGCCGAACGAGCCCTCGGCCGCGATCGTCGCGGTGACCGGCAGGGTCACGCGGGCGCCGAACATCACCGTGTTCTCCTGGGAGACCGTGATGTTGGTGGTGCCGGTGCCGCCGATGGTGGTCAGGTCGAAGTCGTCATTGTAGTAGTCGGCGACCGAGAAGAAGCTGCCGACCCATGGGGTGAACGCGAACTTGTTCTGGGCGGTGAGGACGGACGGGACGGTCGCGGCCAGCAGCAGGACCGCCGCCGCCAGGCGCTGGCGCACGGACGTCGAGCGAATCACGGAACCCCCTAGGCGTGGGATGGTCGTGGGGGACGGCCCCCCCGGAAACCGCAGGTAGGATGCGCGTTGGGGGGAAGGCTGTCAACTTTCCCCATGCCCGGGCGGCACCGCCGTTACCGGAGCGCCCCCGTCACCCCCGAACCCCCGGATGCACCTCTACCTCCACATCCCCTTCTGCGCCCGCCGCTGCAGCTACTGCGACTTCGCCATCGCGGTGCGGCGGGAGGTGCCGTCGGCCCGGTACGTGGACGGGGTGCTGCAGGAATGGACCCGGTGGCTCACGGCCGGGATTCCGCCCGCTGGGAGCCCGGTAGAGACGATCTACCTCGGGGGTGGCACCCCCTCCAGCCTGGCGCCGGACCAGCTGGCCCGAGTGCTCGAGCGGCTCAGGTCCGATCGTCCGCTGCGTGCCGGGGCGGAGGTGACGCTGGAGGCCAACCCGGAGGATGTCACCCCCGCGACGGCCACGGCGTGGGTCGCCGCGGGGGTCAACCGGGTCTCCCTTGGAGTCCAGTCCTTTGATCCCGCGGTGCTCACGTGGATGCACCGGACCCACACCGCGGAGCAGGTGCCCGTGGCGGTCGGGACGCTCCGTGACGCGGGGATCCGAAACCTCACCCTCGACCTCATCTACGCCCTCCCGGAGGCCCTGGAGCGGGACTGGGCGGCCGACCTGGACCGCGCGCTGGCGCTGGAACCCGAACACCTCTCGCTGTACGGCCTGACGGTCGAGTCCGGCACGCCACTGGGGCGCTGGGTGGACCGGGGCACGGCGCGCACCGTACCGGAAGAGCGCTACGCCTCCGAGTTCCACCAGGCACACCACCGGCTGACGGGGGCCGGATTCCGGCACTACGAAGTGTCAAACTACGCCCGCCCCGGCCGGCAGGCGGTCCACAACGCCGCCTACTGGCGCCGGGCGCCGTACCTCGGCCTCGGGCCTTCCGCCCACAGCGCCGTCGGGAGCCGCCGCTGGTGGAACCTGCGCGAATGGGCCGCGTGGGATGCCGCGGTCGCCGCCGGGGCCACCACGATCGCCGGCGAGGAGACGCTTGATCCCGGGGCGGTCCGCATCGAGGAGCTCTATCTCGGCCTGCGTACCGACGGCGGCGTGGCCGCACAACAACTCCCGGACTCTCTGGCCCGGACGTGGCGTGACGAAGGCTGGGCGGAGGCGCGGGGCGATCGGGTGCGGCTGACTGCCGAGGGCTGGTTGCGGCTCGACGCGCTCGTGGCGCAGGCGGCCGCGATTCCTCACTCCGGTGTCACCGATTTGTCATGAGGTCGGGCGGGCTACCGCAATCGTCGGCACCGATCATGGAAGCGACCCCTCTCGCGGAGCGCGACCATGTTCACCACCCTGCTCGAATCCGGCCGTCGCCAGCGCGGCCCCGGCCGCCAGTCCTTCGTCTCCTTCGCGATCCACCTCGGCCTCGTGTTCGGGGCGATCGGCGCTACCCGCCACGTGGTGACGCCGGCCTCCGCACTGCCGCGGGTGACGCAGGTGGTCTTCGTGCCCCCGAGCCCCACGCCGGCAGCCGCCGCGCCCGCGAGCCAGGAGGAGGCGGGTCCGGTCATGCCGGCCCCGGAGGTGGCGCTGCCCACCATCACCCCGCCCGTGGTTGCGCCGCCGGAAATCCCGCCGGTGACCGCGGGCCCCCCGGTGGACCCGAAGCGGCTCGCCGCGATGGTTCGCGAACCGGGCCCGATCACCACCGGGATCGGCGGTGGCGAACCGGTCCTCGGTGACGGTCAGGTGTTCCTCCAGGCCGAGGCCGATCGGATCCCGGAGGTAGCAGCCGGCGCCGAGTGTCTCGGGGCCTATCCGGCGGTGATGCGCTCGATGGGGGTGCCCGGCCGGGCCGTGCTGGAGTTCGTGGTGGAGGCCGACGGCCGCGTGGATCCGGGCACGGTCCGGGTGGTCAGCGCGACCGCCCCGGCCTTCGGCCAGGCGGCGGTGGAGGGGGTGACCGGAACCCGGTGCCGATACCGCCCGGGGGAGTATCGGGGCCAGCCGGTGCGGGTGCTGGTCCGGCAGGCCGCCGGGTTCCGGGTGGCCGGGGCGTAAGTCCTTGGGGGGCCGGGCCGCCCGCCGGTCCGGCCCCGCCATTCAGGGCCGGGGACTGCTAAATTGTTCCCCATGGCCCCTGAAGCCCTGTCCGACCGGGAAGTCCGCGTGCTCGAGGCGGTCATCCAGGTCTACATCGAGACCGCGGAACCCGCGGGCAGCCAGACGGTTGCCCAGCGGTTCCCGCTCGGGGTCTCCTCCGCCACCATCCGCAACACGATGGGCGAGCTGGAGGAGAAGGGCTTCCTCTATCATCCGCACACCTCGGCCGGCCGCATTCCGACCGACCGGGCCTACCGCTGGTACGTCAACAACCTCACCCGGCTTCCCGCGCCCAGCACCGAGGACCAGGCGACGCTCAGCGCCGAGCTGGCGCCGTCGCGCAGCGCGCTGGAGGAGATCCTGCGCCGCGCGGCGCAGGTGCTCGGCGTGCTGACCAACGAGCTGGGCGTGGCGGTGGCGCCCGCCTTCGACCGGGTGGTGCTGGAGAAGCTGGACCTGGTGCAGGTCTCCTCGGAGCGGCTGCTGCTGGTGTTCCACCTCCGGAGCGGGGCGGTGCGCACCATCTTCGTGCAGGTGGCCGGTCAGCTGCCGCCGGACACGGTGGGCCGGGTGGCGCAGGTCCTCAACGACCGCCTGGCCGGTCTCAACCTGCAGGACATCCGCACCACCCTCGCCGACCGGCTGCGGGATGCGGAGCGCGACGCCGGCGACCGCGCGCTGCTCAACATCTTCATCGAGGAAGGCGAGGAGATCTTCGGGCTCTCGCCCGGGCCGGCGGAGGTGGTGCTGGGGAGCGCGCAGATGCTCGCCGGCCAGCCCGAGTTCAGCACCAGCGGCCGCATCCGGGACCTGCTCGACCTGACCGAACAGCGCGACCTGCTGCAGCAGGCGCTCGCCGCCCGCCGGGCCAGCGGCCTCACGATCACGATCGGCGGCGAGAATGCCGATACCCGGCTGAGCGGCTTCACCCTGGTCACCTCGAGCTACCGCTCGGGCGACCTCTCCGGCGTCATCGGCGTGCTTGGCCCGACCCGGATGCCCTACGACAAGATCATCGGCCTCGTGGACCACACGAGCCGCCTGGTGGAAGGACTGATGGAGTGAGCGAGTACTACGAGATCCTCGGGGTGGCCCGCGATGCCTCCGACGCCGACATCAAGAAGGCGTACCGGCGGATGGCGATGGAGCTGCACCCGGACCGCAACAGCGCGCCGGATGCCGAGGAACGTTTCAAGGAAGTCACCGAGGCGTACGAGGTCCTGAAGGACCCGGACAAGCGCGCCCGCTACGACCGCTACGGCAAGGCCGGGCTGGGCGGGGCGGGGGGCGGCCCGGGCTACGGCGGGTTCCACCACGTGGACCTCTCCGAGGCGCTCAACATCTTCATGCGCGACTTCGGCGGCTTCGAGGGACTCTTCGGCCAGGGCGCCCGCGCCGAGCCGCGGCGGGGCCAGGACATCCGCGTCAGCGTGAAGATCAACCTCACCGAGGTCGCGACCGGCGCGCGCCGCACCATCAAGCTCAAGACCCTCGACCACTGCACCGCGTGCGAGGGCTCGGGGGCGGAGCGGGGCACCAAGCCGAGCCGCTGCGGCACCTGCGGCGGGAGCGGCGAGGTGCGGCGGGCGGCCCGGAGCATGTTCGGCCAGTTCGTCTCGGTGAGCCCCTGTCCCACCTGTGCCGGCGAGGGGACGGTCATCGCGTCGCCCTGTGCGGAGTGCCGGGGCGAGGGCCGGGTGCGCGCCGACAAGACGGTGCAGGTGGACATCCCCGCCGGGGTCTCGGAGAACAATTACCTGACGCTGCGCGGCCAGGGCGCGGCCGGCCCGCGCAACGCGCCGCCCGGCGACCTGCTGGTCATGATCGAGGTGAAGGACGACGAGCGCTTCGAGCGCGACGGCGACAACCTGGTCATGGACCTGCCGCTCTCGTTCTCCCAGGCGGCGCTGGGCGTCTCGGTCTCGGTCCCCACCCCCTACGGCGATGAGACCATCAACATCCCCGCCGGCACCCAGGGCGGCACCCTGCTCAAGCTGCGGGGGAAGGGGCTGCCACACCTCGGCCAGGGCGGCCGGGGCGACCTGCTGATCCGGGCCCACGTCTGGACCCCTGAAAACCTCAACGAAACCCAGAAACAGTTGCTCCGCGAGCTGGCCCGGCACGAGGGCGAGCCGCCCAAGCGCAGCGCCGGCTTCTGGTCGAAGCTGAAGGAGGCGCTCGGCGCATGAGCTGGTTCGCGATCGAAGTGACGGCGCCGAGTGCCGAGCGGGAACGCATCGCGGCATGGCTGGTGGAGCGGACGGGACAGGCGGTCGAGGAGCGGGCGGACGGGACGCTGGTCTCGTTCGCCCTCGATCTTCCGGGCGCGGTGGCGCTGGAGGAGGCGCTGAGCCGCACCATGGGCGAGACGGTGCAGGCCACCCACCAGGAGCTGGAGGAGGTCGACTGGACCACCGCCTGGCGGGCCGGCCTCGGGGCGCGGCGGGTGGGACGGTTCATCATCGTGCCCACCTGGATCGCCTACGAGCCCGCGCCGGGAGAGATCCTGCTGCGGCTGGACCCGGAGATGGCCTTCGGCAGCGGCGAGCACGGCTCCACCCGGGCCGCGCTGGCCCTGCTCGAGCGTACGGTGCGCCCCGGCGACCTGGTGCTCGACCTCGGCAGCGGCAGCGGGATCCTCTCCATCGCGGCGGTGCACCTCGGCGCCGTGCGCGCGGTGGGGATCGAGGTGGACGGCGACACCCTCCCGATCGCCCAGGTCAACACCGAGCGGAACGGCGCCGCGGACCGGGTGACCTTCCTCGAAGGCGACGCGGCGCAGCTCGCGCCGCTGCTCCCCCGGGTGCAGGTGGTGGTCTCCAACATCCTGCGGCTGGTGAACGTGGCGGTCCTGCCCGAGGTACGGGACGCGCTGGTCCCCGGCGGCTCGGCGATCTTCTCCGGGATGGAGCTCAAGGAGGCGGACCTGTTCCGCCCGGCGCTCGACGAGCACGGGTTCGTGACAGTGGACGAGGTCGTGGACGACGGCTGGTGGGCGGTGCGGGCCACGCGGCCATGATCACCCTGGTGGTGGCACCGGGACACCTCGCCGCCGGCGTGGAGGTCCCGGTCCCCGCGGAGGAGACGCACCACCTGCGGGTCCGCCGCGGCGCCGACACCGAACCGATCCGGCTGGTGGATGGGCAGGGCACCGTGGCGGACGCCACGCTCGCCTGGCGCGGACGGGAGGCCGTCGCCCGGGTGGCGGCGGTGCACCAGGTGCCGGCGCCCACCGCGCTGGTGCTCGCCGCCGGGGCGGGGGACAAGGACCGCTTCCTCGGCCTCATCGAGAAAGCCACCGAGCTGGGCGCCACGCTGGTGGTGCCGCTCGCCACCGCCCGGGCGGCCAGTGTCGCCACCGCGGTCCGCGGCAGCCACCTCCCCCGGCTCCGGCGCCGGGCGCTGGAGGCGCTCAAGCAGTGCGGTGCCGCGTGGGCACCGGAGGTGGCGCCGCCCGAGGATCTGGCGCACCTTCTGGCGCGCCCCCTCCCCGCGACCCGCTGGCTGGCCGATGCGGCCGGTGGCGTGCCCGGCCCCGTCCCCGCCGCCGGCGGGCTGGCCGTGGCGATCGGGCCCGAGGGAGGCTTCACCGAGGACGAACGGGACCAGCTGCTCCGCGCCGGCTTCCGGCCGGTACGGCTCGGTCCCCATGTGCTGCGGTTCGAGACCGCGGCCACCGCGGCGCTCGCCGCCGCCTGGTTCACCCAGGAGCGAGAGGTCCATGGCAGCTGACTGCATCTTCTGCAAGATCGCCTCGGGCGAGATCCCGGCGCGGGTGGTGCGGCGCTCGCCGGAGGCGGTCGCGTTCCACGACCTGACCCCCCAGGCGCCGGTGCACGTGCTGGTGATCCCCACCCGGCATTTCGGCGCGGTGCGCGATGCGCAGGGCGCCGAGGGCGAGGCGGTGCTCGGCCGGCTGCTGGCCTTCGCCGCCGAGGTGGCCGCGGAGCTGGGGCTCGACGCCGGCGGCTACCGGCTGGTGACCAACACCGGTCCCGACGGCGGCCAGTCCGTCTTCCACCTGCATCTCCATCTCCTCGGCGGCCGCCGGTTCGGCTGGCCCCCGGGCTAGCCTCGCGCCCGGGCCGATGCGCCGCTCCTTCTTCCGCTACGTCGCGGCCGCCTTCAATGCGCGGCCCTTCGGCATGTTCGTCGCGCCCAACTGGATCGGGCTCGCCGCCGTGGGCCTGCTCGGCCTGGCGGTGAATCCCGGCTTCTGGCTCATCGGCGGCGCCGCCGAGCTGGCCTACCTCCTTGGCCTGGCCAGCAACAGCCGGTTCCAGGCGGCGATCGACCGCCGCGCCACCGACGGCACGGAGGCGGACTGGAAGGGCCGGATGGAGCAGATGGTGCGCCGCCTGAGCGACACCGACCAGGCGCGCTACGTCGCCTTCGTGCAGCGCTGCCGCGCGATCCTGGACCAGTTCGCGCAGCAGGACCCGAGCGGCGGCGCGGTGCGGGTGCAGGCGGAGAACCTCAACCGCCTGATCTGGGTGTACCTCCGGCTGCTGCTCGCGCGGCGGGCGATGAGCCGGGTGCTCAAGGAGCCGACCCTCGGCGAGACCCAGGAGATCGAGGCCCGACTGAAGGAGGTCCAGGCGCGCCTGGGCGACGCCACACTGGGCGACGACCTGCGGAAGAGCCTCAGCAGCCAGGCGGAGATCCTCCAGCAGCGGATCGCCCAGCGGAAGGAAGGCCGCGACAAGCTCGACTTCCTCGAGGCCGAGATCCTCCGCATCCAGGAGCAGGTGGAGCTGCTGCGGGAGCAGGCGGCGCTGTCCACCGATGCCGACGGGCTCTCGTCCAGGCTGGATGAGATCACCGGCAGCCTGGGCGGCGCCTCCCAGTGGATCAGCGACCAGCAGAAGATGCTCGGCTCGATGGACGACCTGCTCGAGGAACCGCCCCCTGGCGCGCTCCGCGTCGGCATCCCGGAGCGCCAATGACCGCCGCCCTCCCCGCGTGGGCCACCGAGATGCGGGACCTCTTCCGCTCCGGCAGCTGCGCCCAGTTCATCCTGCACGGCAACATCTTCGATGCGGTGCCGCAGGGCGGGCAGATGCTGTCGCTGCCGTCGTTCCTCGACCAGGTGATGTTCGAGGGCTACGACACGGTGATGCGCTACGACCGGAGCCGCGGCATCCGGGCGGTGAAGGGCGGCGAGGACTGGGCCAAGTGGCTGCGGGATGCCCTGGGCGACCAGCCCCAGGCGCAGACCTACCTGCGGGAGCCGGGGGCGGCGCTGGAGCTGCTGGACCGCTACCTGCTGCGCACGCTCAACCTGCAGGCCATCCAGGACAAGGCGGCCAGCGCGCGGAAGATCGCGGTGGTGCTGGACTTCGCCGAGTTTGTGGTGCCCCGGGGCGACCCGGTGGCGCTGGGCGGCGCGTTCAGCGCCAACGTGGTCAAGGTGCTGGGCTGGGCCAACGACCCGGCGATCCTGCACGCCAACATCGTCACGGTGCTGCTCACCGAGCAGCTGCACGACCTCAACGACCTGGTCGCCGACAACCCGCACGCGGTGGCGCTCCGGGTGCCGCTCCCCGGCGAGCCAGAGATGCAGGAGTACCTGGAGGCGCTGGTCAGCAGCCAGATGCCGGAGCTGCCGGGCCAGACCGACGTGCCGGTGGACCAGCTCGCCCGGCGGCTCACCGGACTCTCGCGGGTGGGTGCGCGGCGGGTGCTGGCGCTCGCCATCCGCAACGGGGAGCGGATCACGCCGCAGTGGCTCACCCGGATGAAGAAGGACACCATCGAGAAGGAGTGCGCCGGGCTGCTCGAGTTCGTGGAGTCCTCGTTCACGCTGGACCACGTCGCCGGGCTGGAGCCGGTGCGCGCCTGGCTCCGGGAGGACGCCGAGCTGCTCCGGCGCGGCAAGCTGCACGCCCTGCCGATGGGTTACCTGATCGCCGGGCGGATCGGTACCGGGAAGACGTTCATCGTGACCTGCTGGGCCGGGGAGCTGGGCATCCCCTGCGTGGTGTTCAAGAACTTCCGCGACCGCTGGGTGGG
>CAZYIV010000008.1:0-64964 GCA_964647615.1 uncultured Gemmatimonadaceae bacterium
GCCGCACCCTCGATGGCATGGCGGCGGTGAAGCTCAACGTGCTGCACTGGCACCTGGCCGACGACCAGGGCTTCCGGGTGGAGAGCCGGCGCTATCCGCGGCTGCAGGAGTTCGGGTCCGACGGGCAGTACTACACCCAGGAGGAGATCCGCGGCATCGTCGCCTACGCCCGCGACCGCGGCATCCGGGTGATGCCGGAGTTCGACATTCCGGGCCACTCCACCAGCTGGTTCGTGGGCTACCCGCAGTACGCCAGCGCACCGGGCCCGTACACCATCGAGCGCCGCTTCGGGGTGTTCGCGCCCACCTTCGACCCCACCCGGGAGGAGACCTACACCTTCCTCGAGGGGTTCATCACCGAAATGACCTCGCTCTTCCCCGACCCGTACTGGCACATCGGTGGCGACGAGGTGGACCCGACCCAGTGGAACCAGAACCCGCGGATCCTGCGCTACAAGCGTACCCACGGGCTCAAGGACAACGACGCCCTGCAGGCGATGTTCAACCAGCGCCTGGCCGGCATCCTCACCCGGCTGCACCGCCACATGGTCGGCTGGGACGAGATCCTCCACCCCGGCATTCCCGCGGGGACGGTGATCCAGTCGTGGCGCGGCACCGAGTACCTGGCCCGCGCGGCGCGGCAGGGGATGCAGGGAATCCTGTCGGCGCCGTACTACATCGACCATATCGACCCCGCGGACTCCCACTACCTGGCCGACCCGGTGCCGGCCTCGCTCGGCCTCACCCCCGACGAGGCCGCGAGCATCCTCGGGGCCGAGGCCTGCATGTGGGCGGAGCACGTCGGGCCGGAGACGGTGGACTCCCGCATCTGGCCCCGCATGGCGGCGATCGCCGAGCGCTTCTGGAGCCCCGCCAGCGTGCGCGACGTGGACGACATGTACCGGCGCCTCGCCGGCGTGAGTCTGGAGCTGGAGCGGCTGGGCCTGACGCAGGAGCTGCACACCAGCCGGATGCTCCGGGTGCTGACCGGTGCCCGCTCGGTGCCGGCGCTGGAGCAGCTGCTGGCTGCCACCATGCCGGTGAGTTTCGGGCAGCGGAGCCGGCTGCAGCGCACCACGCAGCGGATGCCGCTCACCAACCTGGTGGATGCCGCGCGGCCCGATCCGTGGCTCCGGAGCCGGCTCCGCACCCGCGCCACCGAGGTGGTGGCGGGCGGGCCCGCCGCCGCCGCGGCCCGCACCGAACTCACGGCCGCCTTCGCATCGTGGCAGCCGCTGCCGGCCGCGGTGGCGGCGCTGGCCGACTCGGTGCCGCTTGCAGCCGACGGGCTGCCGGCCGCCCGCGCCCTGGCCGAGCTGGGGGCGCTGGGGAAGGAGGCCCTGGACCGCCGCACCGCGGGGACCGTGGACAGCGCCTGGGCGGCCGCCACGCTGGCGCGGCTGGACACCCTCGAGGCCCCGCAGGGCCTGCTGCGGCTGGCAACCATCGATGCGGTGCGGGTGCTGGTGCGGGGAGCGCGCTAGGCGAGGAGCCGGGCGGCGTACCAGAGGAGCAGCAGGGCCAGCGTAACGTTGATGCCGCGCGCCCAGCGGCGATACCCCGCCTGCACCGGGTCGAGCGAGAAGCCGTACGCCAGGCCGCCGTACCACAGGAGGCACAGCACCAGCACCCCGCCGGCCGCCGCGAAGCGCAGCCATCCCGGCTCCGCCGGCGCTACCGTCACCCCGAGCAGGCTCAGGTAGAAGGGAAGGGTGTTGGGATTGGTGAGGGCGGTGAGGAATCCCGCCCGGAAGGCGGAGCCGCCGGGCGGCGGCGCGCCTTCCACCCGGGTGAGCAGGTCCCCGCCCTTGATCGCGGCCCGCAGCGCCCGGAGGCCCAGCCAGCCGAGGAATGCCGCCGCCACGTGGCGCAGGGTCACCGCCAGCGCGGGGAACCGCTCGAACAGGAAGTGCGCCCCCGCCACCGTCACGCCCAGCCAGACCAGGTTCCCGGTGGCGATGCCGAGCACCGCCACCAGCGCCGGCCGCCGTCCGGTCCCGAGCGCCAGGCGGGTGACGATGAAGGTGTTCGGCCCCGGGCTCGCCACGGCCGTCAGGTACACCCCGAAGATCGAGCCCAGCAGCGCGGCCGTCGGCGCCATGTGACGATCAGGCCTCGACAATCGGCCAGGGCTGCCACCGCTGCCACCCGCCACGGCTGAAGTCGGGGACATCCTGCGGCTTGCCCCGCTCCGCCACCGAGCGGATGCTGAGCGCCACCATGCTGGAGATCGCCGCGGCGTCGTACACCGTGGTGTCGGTCGGTTCCCCGCGGCGCAGGCAGCGGATCAGCCGGTAGTCCTCCAGGAAGTCCATGCCGCCGTGGCCCCGGTCCATCTCGCGGATCGCCTCCGACTGCCACAGCGGGTGGTCGAACTCCGCGTAGTATGCCTCCGCCTCCTCCCACCGGTGCGCGGGGCTCCGGCCTTCCAGGTGCACCCGGTAGGGCCAGCCGCTCAGGATCCCCTTCGTCCCCTGCAGCAGCTGCAGCCGGCTGTAGGGCCGCGGATTGTTGGTGTTGTGCGCCAGGTAAATCGTGCGGCCCCTCGCGGTCTGGATCAGGCTCACGTTCTGGTCGCCGAGCCGGTAGGTCTCGCGGCGTCGCGGGTCGTCCGGCGGGAGCTGCTCCGCCTGCCACGCCTGCAGCCCGCGCGAGGGGGAGCTCATCGAGGTGACCCGGAGGAACCGGTCGCCCCGGTTGATGTCCATGCAGTTGGCGATCGGCCCCAGCCCGTGGGTGGGATACAGGTTGCCGTTGTGGGTGATGGACCACGCCCGGCGCCACAGCCCCTCGCCGTCGGCGGAGAACTTCACCTCCCGCAGGTCGTGCAGGTAGGCCGCCTCGCCGTGCAGCACCTCGCCCAGCAGCCCCTCCCGCACCATCCGGAGCATCATCAGCTCGAACCGGTCGTAGTTGCAGTTCTCCATCATCACGCAATGCCGCCGGGCCTTCTCCGCCGCCTCCACCAGCGCCCAGCAGTCCTCCAGCGTCATCGCGGCCGGCACCTCGGTGGCCGCATGTTTCCCGTGCCGCAGCGCCGCCAGCAGGACCGGGACGTGCCATTCCCACGGCGTCGCGGTGTAGACCAGGTCCAGCTCCGCCTCGGCGCACATCCGCTCGAAGTCGCGCGGGCCCCGGGTGTAGAGCGCCGGCGCCGGCTGGCCCGCGGCGACCGCCTTGTCGCTGGCGCGGCGGGCGTGCGCCTCCCGGATGTCGCACACGGCGCGCAGTTCCACCCCCTCCAGCGAGAGCAGGTTCTCGACATGCACCGTGCCCATCCCGCCGACGCCGACGAAGCCGACGCGCACCCGGTCGAGCGGGGGCGCCCGGAACGGCTCGCCCGGGCCCGCCGCGGGCGCGGGCCGGGGCGACGACAGCGGCGCCAGGGCGCCCCCGAGCGCGAAGGCGGCGCCGGCGCGCAGGAGATCGCGGCGGGTGGGATCGTGGGCCATGGGCGGAATCCGGAGGCGAGAAGGTGGAGTAGTAAAGGAAGAGGCCGGGCACCGTCCGGCGTGCAGCTCGGGCGCTCTTCCGCGTCCGCGAGGAGACCGGTAACTCTGTGCAGTGCCCCGGACCGGGAAATGGCCCCACGCCCCCGGCCCTGCTAGTATCCCGCAACGCCCGGCGACCCGCGCCGGGCGGCTTGGTCTCCCCTCGCCCGGTGCCGGATGTCCGTGACCACCGTCTGCCTCCGTTGCCACGCACCACTCGACCCGGGGGCCCGTTTCTGCCAGGCCTGCGGGCTCAGCGTGTCGGGGGAGCAGACCGCTCCCCTTCCCACGCTGACCCAGGTGCTGCAGCAGGCGACCCTGGGCGAGTATGAAGTGCTGCGGGAAATCGGGCAAGGCGGGATGGCGACGGTCTTCCTGGCGCACGAGATCGCGCTGTCCCGGAAGGTCGCCATCAAGGTGATGTCGCCCCAGCTGGTGCACGGGGCCGACATGATCGAGCGCTTCAAGCGCGAGGCCCGGACCGCGGCGGGCCTGGACCACCCGCACATCATCCCGATCTACGCCGTGCGCGAGTCGCAGCACCTGCTCTACTTCGTGATGAAGTACGTGCAGGGCCGACCGCTCGATGCCATCCTCCGCGACGTGGGGCCCCTGCCCTTCCCCATGGTCCGCTCGATCCTCACCGACATCGGCACCGCGCTGGACTACGCCCACCGCCAGGGGGTGATCCACCGGGACGTGAAGCCCGGGAACATCCTCATTGACGAGGAAGGCTACGCGGTCATCACCGACTTCGGCATCGCCAAGGCCGCCGAGGGCGAGGCGCTGACCCGGAGCGGCACCACCGTCGGTACCCCGAGTTATCTCTCCCCCGAGGCCTGCTCCGGCGAGCCGACGGGCCCCGGCTCGGACCAGTATTCCCTGGGCATCGTGGGTTACGAGATGATCACCGGGCAGCTGCCGTTCAAGGCGGAGTCGAGCCTCGGCATGATGTACGCCCAGGTGCATTCGCCCCCGCGCCCCAGCGACCAGCTGCGGCCCGACTGCCCTGCCGACCTGCGCGAATCCATCATGCGGATGCTGGAGAAGGCGCCCGCCGACCGGTTCCCCACCATGAAGGAAGCGGTGGGCGCGATCGCCGGCGGGCGGCTCTCGGGCCGCACCGGCGAGGGGCTGGTCACCACCGACGAGCATGTGCGGAGCCACATCGGGCTGCTGGCGGTCGCGCGGCCCGGCCGCCCCGCGGGCGAGACCCGCGCCACCCCGGCCAGCCCCACGCCGCTGGGCAAGGTGCCGCGCAACTCCTCCACCGCGCGGCGCCAGCGGCGGGTGCGGCTCACCCGGATCCTGGCCGGCGTGTTCCTGGCGGGGCTCGGCGCCCTCGCGGCGATCTTCGCGGTGCGCGGCCAGCTGGGCCGGCCGCTCGAGGTGGTGGACACCCTGCCCCCGCCGCGCGACACCCTCGCCGAGCGGCTCGACAGCCTGCTGATCATGGCCCGGGGGCGGGCCGAGTATGCCCGCGACCTCGCCGTGACCAGCGGGGCGGCGCCGGAGGCGATGGCCACCGGCGACTCGCTCCGCGCCCTGGCGGAGTCGCTGGCGGCCGGCGGGCACAAGGCGGACGCCGCGGTGCTGCTCGAGCGCGCGGCGGCGCTCTGGGCCACCGCCACCCCGGCACCGCCCGCCACGGTGGAGACGGTCGCCGCACCGGTCACCCGCCCGCCACGGCCCACGCCGCCGGTGGCCCAGCGCCCGCCGGTCACCACCACGGCCGATTCCGGCCGTCCCGAGCCGGTCTCCGACTCGGTGGCGGTGGTGCAGTTCTATGTGGAGTTGCAGAAGGCGGTGCAGTCGCGGCAACTGGGCGAGGTGAGCCGGCTGCTGCCCAACCTCACCGACTCCGACGAGCGGGACTGGCGCAACCTGTTCGACGACGAGCATGTGCGACGCATCGAAGTGGTGTATGATGTCCAGAGCGTCAGCCGCCAGGAGGAGGACCTGTTCGCCCGGGTACGGGAGCGGCTGATCCTCACCCGCGATAACGGCAAGATCGAGAAGAAGCGCGACCGCGTGCTGTGGACCCGGCTCACCGTCGGCCCCAGCGGGTTGCGCGAGATCCGATCGGAAAAGGCACCCTCATGAGCATCCCCCCGTTCCATCTGGCCTTCCCGGTGCACGACCTCACCGCCGCGCGGGCCTTCTACGGCGGCCTGCTGGGCTGTCCCGAGGGCCGCAGCTCCGAGGACTGGGTGGACTTCGACCTGCAGGGCCACCAGGTGGTGGCGCACCTCGCGCCGGCGGAGGCGGTCCGCTCCCCGACCAACCGGGTGGACGGCAAGGACGTGCCGGTGCGGCACTTCGGCCTGATCCTGCCGTGGGAGGCGTGGCGGGTGCTCGCCGACCGGCTGCGCGCCGCGGGCGCGCCGTTCGTGATCGAGCCCGGCATCCGCTTCGCCGGTCAGGTGGGCGAGCAGGCGACGATGTTCCTCCTCGACCCCTCCGGCAACGCCCTGGAGTTCAAGGCCTTCCGCGACCCGTCGCGGATCTTCGCCCGCTAGCCACCGCGCCGGACGCCCCGCCCTGGAGACCGCCGCCCTCACCCCGATCAGCGAGCTGCACGCCGCCCTGCTGCAGGCGGGGATCACGCTCGGCCTGGTCGCCGTCTGCCTGCTGCTCTACGCCCGGTTCCGGAAGCCCTACTTCTTCTGGTGGGCCATCGCGTGGAGCCTCTACGTCGTCCGGCTCGGCGCCATCCTGATCTACATCCCGACCGGGCACCCCTTCTGGCTCTACGCCCACCAGGTGGCCACCGGCTGGACCGCAGTGGCGATCCTCTGGAGCGCGCTGGTCTTCTCCCGCGGGGCACGGGTGCGACCGGTGTTCTGGCTGGCGGTGCTGTTCCCCCCGCTCTGGTCCTACTACGCCATCTTCCACCTGGGTGTGCAGGAGCGGTTCCTCTACGCCGCGGTGCCCGCGGTGGCCTTCCTCAGCGGGGCGACGCTATGGACCGCCGGCGTGTTCTTCCGCTTCCGGCGCAAGACCGGGTCGCCGGGCGCGCTGATGCTCGGGTTCGCGTTCCTGTTCTGGGGGGTCCATCACCTCGACTACCCGGTGCTCCGCGCCCGCGGGGCGTGGAACCCGTGGGGCTACTACCTCGATATCATCTTCGCCCTGCTGGTGGGCGGCGGGATCCTGATCCTGGTGATCGAGGATCTCGAGCGCGGGCTCCGCGCCCTCTCCACCCTCTCCGGCGACCTGCAGCCGCGCGAGGACAGCACCGACGAGGCGGGGTCGCTGCTGGCCCGCGCGCTCGACCTCCCCGGGGTCCGCGGCAGCGCGCTGTACGAGCGGGCCGCCGGCCAGGTGGTCCGCGGCCTTGGCGCGTGCGCCGCATGGGAGGGCCAGCCCCCATCGGCGGAGACGCGGGAGCACATCGAGGCGGTGCTCGCCACCGGTCGCCCCAGCTCCGGGACCAGCGGGCTGTTCGCCTACATCGCGGCGCTGCCGGTGGTGCGGCGCGGCGACGTCGCCAGCGCCATGGTGATCGTGGGCGACGCGCGCGACCCCTTCGCGGCGCTCGACGCGCGTTTCCTGCAGGCGCTGGGGCAGCAGGTGGGCGCGGCGCTGGAGAACGCCGACCTCGACCGCGGGTTGCGCCGGCGCACCGAGGAGCTGGAGCGGCTGGGCCTCCGCATGGTGGAACAGCACGAGGAGGAGCGCCGCCGGCTGTCGCTGGAACTGCACGACGAGACCGCCCAGGTCTTCTCCGCGGTGAAGCTGCAGCTCGGCATCGTGCGGGAGGAGGTGCCGCCGGCGCAGGCGGAGCGGCTGGCCCGGGTGACCGCGCTGGTGGACGAGGGGATGGCGAGCATCCGGAGCGTCACCGACCAGCTGCGCCCCTCGCTGCTCGACGACCTGGGCCTGCTGCCGGCGCTCCGCGCGCTGGTGGCCGACTTCGAGGGCCGCACCGGGATCAGCGTGCTGTACGATGCACCACCCGCCCTGCCGCCGCTCCCGCCCCTCGCCGAACTCGCCATCTTCCGGGCAGTCCAGGAAGGACTGTCCAATGTCGCCCGCCATGCGGACGCCGCCGCGGCGTGGGTGAGTCTCGAGGCCGGCGACGGCCGCCTCGCGATCCGCATCGAGGACGACGGCCGCGGGCTCTACGCCGACGGCCCGCGGGTGGAAGAGCACACCGGCCTCGCCGGCATGCGCGAGCGCTTCACGACCCTGGGCGGCACGGTGCGCCTGGGCCCCCGCCCCGACGGGGGCACGCGGCTCGCGCTGGCGCTGCCGCTGGGCCGGGAGGGCTGAGATGACGGGAACCACGCTCCGGGTGATGCTGGTGGATGACCACGTGCTGGTGCGCGAGGGGCTGCGTCATGTGCTGGGCGCTACCCCCGGCGTCGAGGTGGTGGCGGAGGCCGGCGACGGCGAGATGGCGCTGACCCTGGCCCGCGAGGCGGCGCCCGACGTGGTCGTGCTCGACCTCTCGCTCCCCGGCGCCGGCGGGCTGGAGGTGACCACCCGCCTGCGCGAGGCCCTTCCCGCGGTCCGGGTCCTGATCCTCAGCGTGCACGACCACCCGGAGTACGTCCTCGGCGCGGTGCGCGCCGGCGCGCAGGGCTACCTGCGCAAGGACACCTCGCCCGCCGAGCTGCGCGAGGCGCTGCGCGCCGTGGCGCGGGGCGAGTCGTACTTCTCGCCGCCGGTGGCCCGGCACCTGAGCGCCGCCCTCCGGGGCGACACCCCCGCCGATGATGCCGCCACCCGGCTGGCGCGGCTCACCCCGCGCGAGCGCGAGGTGCTGGCCGGCATCGCCAGCGGCGACACCAGCCGCGCCATCGCCACCCGGCTCGGGCTCTCCCCCCGGACGGTCGAGACCTACCGGGAAAACCTGGCCCGCAAGCTCGATATCAAGACGGTGGCGGGTCTCACCCGCTTCGCCATCGAGGCGGGCCTCGCGGCGCCGCCGGAGGAATAAGCGGAAGAAGCCCCCGTCCCGCGGGTGAAGATCCACTCACGTTCGAACACGCCGGCCCCGGCCCCAGCCCCCGCGGCGACCGCCAAGCCATTCCCCTACAACGCGTTGCAAGCACCCCTCCGGTCCGCTCCGTAGTTCTACGGAGCGGGAGCCCCGCAGCTTCACGAATTTCCCGTCATTCGTCTGATCGCTACCGTGGACGCGCACCACTCCCGGTGCGGAACCCCAACCGCGGCAGGACGACCTGATGCAACGCCCGCTTTCAACCCTCGCACTCGCAGTGCTCTTCGCTTCCTCCCTCAGCGCGCAGGCCCAGCCGCAACGCGCTGGCCGGGACACCGTCGTGGAACTGCAGGAGATGACGGTCACGGCCACGCGGGACCTGCGCGAAGTCTTCCGCACCCCGGCGCCCGTGAGCGTGGTGGACTCCACCACGCTCGCCCGGCGTGCCCCGGGCAGCGTCACCGACCTCTTCTTCGAGCTCCCGGGGCTCGATGTCAACGGCATCGGCCCCAGCCAGTCGCGGCCCATCATCCGCGGCCTGCTGGGTCAGCGGATCCTCCTCCTCGAGGACGGCATCCGCATGAACAACTCCCGGCGTGAATCGGACTTCGGCGAGATCCCCTCCCTGGTGGGCCTCGAGGCCCTCGGCCGGGTCGAGGTGGTCCGCGGTCCGAGCTCGGTGCTGTACGGCACCGATGCCATCGGCGGCGCCGTGAACCTCATCACCCGCCAGCCGCCGACCGGGCTGACGGGAAGCAGCATCCGCGGCACCCTGGGCTACCGCTACCAGAGCGCCGGCGACCAGCAGCGCCCCTGGGGCTACCTGAGCGGGCACAACGGCCGCTTCAGCTGGATGGCCTTCGGCTCCTACCGCGACGCCGGCAACTACACCGCGCCCTCCGGCACCTTCGGCCAGCTGCCGGTCACCAAGGACGTGAAGGTCCGGGACAGCGGCGTGCGGGACCAGAACTACGCCGGGCAGGTGGGCTACAGCTTCTCCGAGACCTCGGGCGTGAACCTGCGCTACGAACGCTACACCGCCGACGACGCCGGCTTCGGCTACGTGGACCCGAACGACATCAACCGACCCAATGACCCGACGATCCAGATCCGCTACCCCACCCAGGGCGTGGACCGGCTCTCGCTCGGCTACAGCAACCGGCTGCTCGGCTTCGCCCTCGCGGACCGGCTGGACGTCACGACCTACTACAGCAGCAACGCCCGCAAGCTCGACTTCAACATCATCATCCCGATGGGCCCGGGCGCGCAGGGCACGATCAACAGCCGCAACTACACCGACGTGGACACCTACGGCTTCCGGCTGGAAATGGCCAAGGCGCTGGGCGGCAACGTGCTGCTGACCTACGGCGCCGACGGCTTCCACGACCGCTCCAACAACACCGACACCAGCACCACCACCGGCTTCGGGCCCACGACGGTGGACCCGGTGTCCAAGACCCCCAACGCCGCGTTCCGGAGCCTGGGCGGCTTCGTGCAGAGCGACTTCCACCTCACCGACCGCTTCAACGTGATCGCCGGCGCCCGGCTGCAGAACATCAAGGCCGAGACCCGCACCACGCCGGGCGTCAGCCTGCCGCTGGTCTCGCACCAGAACTCGACCGTGGTCGGCACGCTGAACGCCGAGTACCTGCTGAGCAACAACTTCAGCCTGGTTAGTTCGGTGGGCCGCGGCTTCCGCTCGCCCAACCTGATCGAGCGCTTCTTCGAGGGCCCGACGCCGGAGGGCTTCGGCTACGAGGTGCGGACCCCGGGGCTCAAGCCCGAGACCAGCATCAACGTGGACGTGGGCTTCCGCTACCGCGGCCCGCGGGTGACCCTCGAGACCTTCGGCTTCCGCAACGAGATCACCGATGGCATCGGGCTGGTCCCGACCGGCGACAGCATCCAGGTGGGCCCGGGCCAGTTCCTGCCGACCTACCAGAACGTGAACTTCGGCAAGCTGCGGGTGCTGGGCGTCGAGGCCAACGGCCGGGTGCAGCTGGGCTACGGCCTCTCCACCCTGGTCAACCTGACCGCGTTCGACTCGAAGGACGTGCGTGACCCGTCGAACCCGGTGGCCCAGAGCTACGGCCTGCGCCTCGGCGGCGAGGCGCGCTATGACGCGCCCCAGGGCCGGTTCTGGCTGGCCTATGCGGTGCGCCACAATGGCGAGCAGAAGGACGTGAGCACCTCGCTGAGCCCGGTGGGCTCGCCGCTGCCGTCCTTCACCGTGATGCAGGCCCGCGCCGGCATGCGGCTCTTCACCGCCGGCCGCAGCACCCACTCGGTCTCGCTGATCGTGGACAACCTGACCAACAAGCTCTACAGCGAGGCCTCGAACTCGAACTTCTTCCGGCCCGCGCCGGGCCGGAACATCACCGCGGCCTACCGGGTGGACTTCTAGCCCCTCACCACGCGCCCCGCGGGGGCCGGCCCGGCGGCCGGCCCCCGCGAGGCGTCGGGACCCGACCATGACGCCCTCGCCCGTCCACTACATCCCGATCGCGACCACTGTCCTGGCCCTCGCCTTCGCGGTGGTGCTGTTCCGCCGCTACCAGGTGAAGGGCGGGCCGCACCTGCTCTGGTGGGGCATCGGGATGCTGACTTACGCGGCCGGCACCATCACCGAGTCGGCCACCACGCTCTTCGGCTGGCACGAGCCGGTGTTCCGGCTGTGGTACATCACCGGCGCGCTGCTCGGCGGCGCCCCCCTGGCGCAGGGCACGGTGTACCTGATGCTCTCCCGCAAGGCGGCCAACCGGCTCACGGTGGTGCTGGTGACGGCGATCGTGGTGGGGGCGGCGCTGGTGTGGGCCTCGCCCATCCGCCCGGAGCTGGTCGAGACCCACCGGCTCTCGGGCAAGGTGCTGGGCTGGCCCTGGGTCCGCCTGATCAGCCCCTTCATCAACACCTATGCGCTGGTCTTCCTGATGGGCGGGGCGATCGTCTCGGCAGTGCGCTACGCGCGGCGCACCGAGACCCGCCAGCGGGCGCTGGCCAACGTCTGCATCGCGGTGGGGGCGCTCCTGCCGGGGATCGGCGGGACCTTCACCCGGCTGGGGCACGTCGAGGTGCTCTACGTGACGGAGTTCCTCGGGCTGGTGCTGATCGCGATGGGCTACCGGCTGAGCATCACCTCGCCGGCGGCGGAGCGCAGCATCCACGCGGCCCAGCAGGCCGCGGCGACCGCCTGACCCGGGCGGGTCAGCCCATCAACCGGCGCCGCTCATCCTCGGTGAGCGGCGTCGCGCTTTCCGAGGTGAAGTAGACCGGCACCTCGAAAGTGACCCCGAAGTCGATCCCCGGGACCACCGCCTTCGCCTCGAGGTCCCAGCGGACCACGTCGCTGGCGTGGCGATTGTCGGTGGGCGTGGCATCCTCCGGGATCGCGAACGCCACCGGGATCCGCACCCCCGCCCCCTCGCCCAGGGCCCCGGGAAGCTGGCGTTCCGCCTCCCACAGGACCGTGGTCGTGGTGCTCCGGCTCTTGCCCGAGCCGGTGGTGACCACCCGCACGCACTTGAGCCGGAGCCGGATGTCGGCCTCGGGCTCGAGGCCGCGCTCCACCCGGATCTCGCCGGCCAGCGCCCGCCCCACCACGCCGGGCCGGGTGGCCAGGACGAACACCGGCGAGCCGTAGCGCCGCCGCCGGAGCAGCACCCGCACCGTCAGCACCAGCAGCAGGAGGCCCACCAGCGGGAACAGCAGCACGAAGTACCGCCCCGCGCTGTCGTCCTGGAGGAAGACGATGGGGAACGCCACGCCCCAGCTGATGGCGTTCCACACCAGCGTGAGCCCCACCAGCACGCAGCCGGCGTTCTTGTTGTCCTCCTCGATCCGGCCGGAGGCCCACTTCTCCCCCGCCCACGGGTCACCCGTCACCGGGCCGGCCCCGTGACCACCGGGCGGCCGCTGCCGGCCCACTCGGTCCACGACCCGTCGAACAGCGCCGCCGGCGCGGCGCCGAGCTGCTCCAGCGCCAGCAGCAGGCTGCAGGCGGAGGTACCCGAGCCGCAGCTCGCGATGACCGGCCGGGCCGGGTCAACGCCGGCCGCGAGGAGGCGCGCGCGCAGCGCCGCCGGCGGCAGCAGGGTTCCATCAGGGCCCACCAGGTCCGCATACGGCAGGTTGCGCGCGCCGGGCATGTGCCCGCTCGGGATGCCCTCGCGCGGCTCCGGGTCCCGACCCTCGAAGCGCCCCGCCGGCCGGCAGTCCACCACCTGCGCCGAGCCATCCGCCAGTGCGGCCGCCACCTCCGCGGCCGCGCGCACCTGACCCCGGTCGAGCCGGGCCCCGAACCGCGCCGGCGCCACCACCGGCATCCCCGCCTCGAGCGGGCGGCCTTCCGCCTGCCAGCGGGGCAGCCCGCCATCCAGCAGCGCCACGGCGGCGTGCCCATAGGCGCGGAACATCCACCACACCCGCGCCGCGCTCAGGTTGGTGCCGGAGCCGTCGTACACCACCACCGCGCTCGTGGCCCCCACGCCGAGTGCCCCGGCATAGGCGGCGAAGGCCGCCTCGGTCGGAAGCATGTGCGGCAGTGGCGTGTCGTGGTCGCTGGCGGCGTCGAGGTCGAAGAACCGTGCCCCGGGCAGGTGCCCGGCAGTGAACTCGGCTCGCGCGTCCCGGCCCGAGGTGGGCAGGTACCAGGAGGTGTCGAGGATCACCAGTGCCGGGTCGCCCAGGCGCCCGGCGAGCCAGGCAGTGCTGACCACGGCAGGAATTGAGAAGGGAGGCATGCTGGGGCCGTATCATAGCTGGAACCCGGACCCCGAGCGAGAGGAGCCACCGATGTCACCCCGGACCGCCCTGCTGGCCGCAGCCCTCGGCCTGAGCTTGCCGCTCGCCGCGCAGCAGCGGCACGTCGTGGTGAACCGCGTGGCGCTCACCGATGCCCAGGTCCGTGACATCGAGACCCGCTGGACGGTGCAGGTACGCGATGGACGCTACTGGTACGACCGCCTCTCCGGGGCGTGGGGGATGGACGGCGGGCCAACTGCGGGATGGATCCTGCCCGGCCTCGAGGTCGGTGGCCCCCTCCCCGCCGACGCCTCGGCCGGCAACACCGGCGTGTTCATCAACGGCCGCCAGCTGCCCGTGGCCGACGTGGCGGCGCTGATGCAGATCACCCCGGTCTACCGCGGCCGCTGGTGGGTGGACGGGCAGGGGAACTTCGGCGCCGAGGGCGGCCCGGTGCTGGGCAACCTCATCGCGCTGGTGCGGCAGCGGACCGGCCGGGCGGGCGGCCCCTGGTCGGTGTACGCCAACAAGGGGAACGACTTCATCGCCGGCGACGGCAACGGGTGCACCTACTTCAACAGCCGGGACAACGGCACTGGCAGCAGCACCTCCTGGGCGTCGCCCGGCTGCTGAAGACTTCTCCCCCGTGCGCCAGGGGCCCTGCCACCCGACGGTGACAGGGCCCCTCGTGCCACTGGCAACCCGCCGCCGCTAGTCCCGGCCCAGCCCCTCGGCCGCGGCCCGCCGGATCTCGGCGTCCCCGTCCTTGAGCGCCCGGACCAGGAAGGGCCTGGCCACCTCACCGTCGAGGCTGCCCAGCGCCTCCACGACCGCCAGCCGGACCTGCTTGACCGGATCGTCCATCGCCGCGCCGAGGGCCTGGGCGGTGGCCCGGTCCCCGATCGAGCCGAGCGCCTCCGCCGCCATCGCCCGGACGTCCGGGTCCTTGTCCCGCAGTGCGTCGGTGAGCCCCGCCGGCGCGCGCTCCAGCTCATCGAGCGAACCGAGAGCCTCGATCGCCTGCACCCGGACCCGCTGGTCGGGGTCCTTGAGCAGCCGGGCGAGCGGCCCCGCCGCGGCGGGATCCTCGAGGCTGCCCAACGCACCGGCCGCCGCGGCCCGTACCGCGGCCTCACTGTCACCCAGCGCGCGGATGAGGCCGGGCACCGCGCGTCGGTCCTCGATGCTGCCGAGGGCCTCCGCCGCCGCGACGCGCACGGCGGGCACCGGGTCGTTCAGCAGCGCCACCAGGGCCATCGTGGCGTCCGGGTCCTCGATGGAGCCCAGCGCACCGGCCGCCTCCTCCCGCACGCCGGCGTCGCGGTCGCGCAGCGCGCCGACCAGCGGCTGCGTCGCCTTCCGGTCCTCGATGCTGCCGAGCGCACTCGCCGCGGTGCGGCGGAGCAGCGGATCGGAGCCGCGGAGCAGGTCCACCAGCGTGCCCACCGCCCGGGCATCCTCGTATTCGCCGAGCGCCCACGCGGCGAGCCGCACCACGCCGCCGTCGCGGTCGTCGGCCGCGCGCAGCACGTCGGCAAACGCCTCCGGCCATTCCCCGATCCCCAGTCCAAGCAGCGCGGCCTCACGCACCCGGACATCCGTGCTCTTGAGGGCACCGCGCAGCCCGCTCAGGGCCTCCGGCAACTGACTGCCGCCCAGCAGCTGCGCCGCCGCCCGGCGCGGACACGGCTCGGTGCCGGCGAGCGCCGCGAGCAACGGCGGGACGGCATGCGGGTCGCGCAGCCGGCCCTGGAAGGCCAGGCGCCGATCGTCGGCGGCGGTGTTCTGGTCGCGGAGCGCGGAGTACTCCCTCCCGCCCCGCCACCAGCCATTGCCCACCATGTCCACCGCGAGGGCGCAGACCGCCGGCTCCGTGGTACGGAGTGCGGCGAGCAGTCCCACCACCGCCGCCGAGTCCGGCCCGGGGCGATCGTCGTCATGCATCAGGGCTCCCCGGAAGTGCATCGCCCGGGGGGGCCGCGGCGGGCGCGGGGCGGCCAGGACCGCCATCGGCGGGTGGGGCGCGCGCGGCGGCGCCGGCGTCACCACTGCCACCTGCAGCGCGGCGAGGGTCAGGGTAACGATCATTGCCAGTCCTCATCGCGCTGGCCCAGGGCCTCGGCCGCCTGCCGCCGGACCACCGGGTCGGTGGAGCGAAGCGCGCCCACCAGGGTCTCGAGCGCCGCCTGGTCGCGGATCTCGCCCAGGGCGGACACCGCCGACTCGCGCACGTCCGCGTTGCTGTCACCGAGGAGCGCCTTCAGCGTAGCGACACCGGCGGGGTCACCGATCTCGCCCAGCGCGTTGGCCAGGGCCTGGCGCACATCGGCGCTCCGGTCGGTGCGGAGTTCGAGCAGGCGGGGCGGAATCTTCTTGAGGTGCATGCTCGCCACGCCCTCGATCGCGAGCTGCCGCATCTCGGCGGAGGAGTCGCCCAGCAGGCCCACGAAGGTGGACTCCAATTTCGGGTCGGGGGCGGCATTCTCGTCCCGATCGTTGGCCCGGGAGAGCGCCAGCGACAGGCCGGCCAGCCGGACCTCAGGATCGGCGTCGGCAATCGCCGCGTAGATCGCCTCCGGGGGCACGCCCCCCTCGAAGTTGGAGAGCGCGCCGAGCGCCTGGCGCCGCACCTCGGGCGACTTGTCCTTCAGGAGGCCCACGAGGCCCGGCACCGCGCGGCGGTCCTCCAGCTCACCCAGCGCCTCCGCCGCCGAGGCCCGCACCTCGGTGTCGGTGTCGCCGAGCGCGGTGATCAGCGCCGGCACGGCCCGCACGTCCGAGAGGTTGGCGAGACTCGCCGCGGCGGCCCGGCGCACCTCCACCACCGGGTCCTTGAGCGCCGCGATCAGCGCCGGCACCGCGATGTTGGTGGTGTCCCGGCGCCGCTCCGGCCGGGGCCAGTCGCGCGCCCGCCAGGCATCCAGCCGGGCCGCCACCGCGGCCATGCCCGGCGGCGGTGTCGGGGCCCGCGGGGCCTCCGGCGCGCGCGGAGCCACCACCGCGATATCCGGCATCGGTGCAATGGCCGGCATCGGGGCGCGCGGCGGCCGGGGTGGGCGCATCCGGGCAAGGGCCCGCTCGGCGTCGAGCTGGGCGCGGACGCTGCTGCTCCGCATCCGGCTGAGCAGGCGCCGATAGGCGGAGGTCATCGGACTCCGTGCCTCCACCATCACCGTGTCCTGCCGTTCGGCGGCCACGCTGTCGGGCCGCACCGGCTGCTGCGCCTCGGCGGTCACGGTGGGAACAGCGAGGGCGGTCACGCCGAGCAGCAGCAGCGCGCCCCCGGCGAGCCAGATCGAGCGGGGCGAAGCGGACATCGTACGACCCTCCAGGAGGCGGTGAATGCGGGTGACGAGCTGCGAGCGGCGCTCGGCCATGCCGGCAAGCGGCAGCGGCTGCGGCGCGGCGGTGACCCATTCCGCCACCTTGAGCAGGCAGGTCGCGAGGGACATCCCCGAGCCGGTGCGATGCACCGCCCAGTCGTCGCAGAGATATTCGGCCGCTTCCTGCAGCCGGATGCGGGCCAGCCGGTTGAGCGGCTGGAAGAAGAAGGCGCGCTCCATCACGCAGCCGAGCGCCAGCCACAGCGGGTCAAGCCGGACCAGGTGCGCCAGCTCGTGCGCCAGCAGGCCGCGCTGCTGCGCCGGATCCAGCTCGGTGAGCGCCGCGTCCGGCAGCGCAATCTCCCGCCAGCCCAGCGCCACAGGGCTGGCGAGCCCCGGCGCCCGGGTCAGTCGGATGGGGCGCCGCACCCCGGCGTCGGCGCGGAGGCCGTCGAGCATGGCGAGCAGCGCGGGGTCGGTGACCGGCACCCGCGGCCCCATGCCGCGGAATGTGTGGAACCGCTGCCCGGCGTAGGCCAGGAGCAGCGCCCCGCCGATGACGCCCCACCCGATCAGCGCGAGCGCCATCCCGGACAGCGGCGCGCGCGCCGGGGCCGGTGGCTCCGGCGTGGTCGCCTCGAGCCCGGAGACCGGCGCCGATGGAGGCACCGACCTGGCCGGCTCCGCTGCGACAGCGGCGAGCCTCCGGCTCGCCTCGAGCGCCGGGACCAGTCCCCGCCACGACTCGGCCCCGCCATCCGGGGCCGTGACCGCCGCGTCGGAGGCAGGTGTCGAGCGGGCCAGCGAGACCACGCCGCCCATCGGTTCGAGGTCGAGCACCGCCTGGGCGCTGGCGGTGATGAGGCCCCCGACCAGCGCGGCCTTCCACAGCCATTCCCGACGCGGCGCCGTCTCGGGCCGCCACCGGGTGAGCACCCAGGCGAGCCCCAGCAGCAGCGTGCTGTGGAGGGTGTAGGTCAGCAGCCAGCTGCCGGCGAGAAGTTCGAGGTCAGTCCGCATGGTTGGTCCTCCGCCGGGCCTGCTCGGCCCGTTCGACGATCGCCCGCAGCTGGGCGAGGTCACCGGGAGAGACTTCCTCGGTGCTCACGAGGTGGGACATCAGGGCGGTCACGTCGCCGCCGAACAGCTGCTCGGTCAGCTCGCTCACCATCGAGTGGCGGACGTCCGCCTCGGTGACCAGGGCCTGGTACACGTACTGGCGGCTCCGGGTCTCATGGCGGACGACGCCGCGCTTCTCCAGCCGGGAGAGCAGCGTCGCCACCGTGGTGAGGGCCAGCCCGCGCTCGTCGCGCAGCGCCTCGCAGATCTCGGCCACGGTGGCCTGGCCCCGCTCCCATAACACCCGGAGGAGGGCGATCTGGAGCTCGGTCAATTGATGGATGTCGGACACGGCACTCCCTCGGTCCGGGACAGCCAGCCCCCGTCGGGGGGGCCGGCGCGATCGGTTTAAACTACACCTGTAATATTACGCTTGTAGTGGTTTGGTCAAGACGGGACCTGCCGGACCGGGGTTTCAGGGGGCACCGGGGGGGCCGTGGCCGGGCGATTCGTGAAGGGTCTGCGGCGTGGACGCTCGGTCTTGCCGGATGGATATTCCGGCATGGCCAACTCACTCGAATCCCCCGGCGCCCGGCTCGCCGCACTCTGGGCCCGGCTCTCCCCGCTCCCCGGCGGCCAGTGGCTGTTCAGCCGCGTCCTCGGCTGGCTGGTGCCCTACACCGGTTCGATGGGCGCGACCGTGCGGGTGCTGGAGCCGGGCCATGCCCGGGTCGAGCTCCGCGACCACCGGTCGGTGCGCAACCATCTCCGCTCGGTCCACGCGGTGGCGCTGGTGAACCTGGCCGAGGTCACCAGCGGCCTGGCGATGCTGGTGGGGCTGCCGCCGGGGGTGCGCGGCATCGTGGTGGAGCTCACGGTGGAGTACCTCAAGAAGGCCCGCGGCACGCTGGTGGGGGAATCACGGGTGACCATTCCGGTCGTCACCGAGCCG
This sequence comes from uncultured Gemmatimonadaceae bacterium, assembly GCA_964647615.1. Lineage (GTDB taxonomy): Bacteria > Gemmatimonadota > Gemmatimonadetes > Gemmatimonadales > GWC2-71-9 > JADJOM01. The sequence continues at coordinate 18,514 of CAZYIV010000008.1, forward strand.
ACCGAGTACCTGGTCACCGCGGACATCACCGACACCGCCGGCGAGGTGGTGGCGCGGGGCCGGATCCGCTGGAAGCTCGCGCCGGTATGAGCACCCCGCTCGAGACGCCCCTCACCCGGCATGCGGGGATCGAGTTGCCGGTGATCTGTGGCGCGATGTACCCGTGCAGCAATCCGGAGCTGGTGGCGGCCGTCTCGGAAGCCGGCGGGATCGGGATCATCCAGCCGATCTCCCTGACCTACGTCCACGGGCACGACTTCCGCGAGGGGATCCGGCTGATGCGCCGGCTCACCACGAAGCCGATCGGCATGAACGCGCTGATCGAGCAGTCCTCGCGCGCCTACCACGAGCGCATGACCCGCTGGATCGACATCGCGCTGGAGGAGGGGGTGCGGTTCTTCATCACCTCGCTCGGCAACCCGCGCTGGGTGGTGGACCGGGTCGCCTCGGTCGGCGGGATCGTCTATCACGATGTCACCGAGCGGAAGTGGGCGGAGAAGGGGCTGGCGGGCGGGGTGCACGGGCTCATCGCGGTGAACCGCCGGGCCGGCGGCCACGCCGGGAGCCGGAGCCAGGAGGAGCTGCTCACCGACCTGGGCGATCTCGGGGTGCCGGTGGTGTGCGCCGGCGGGATCGGCGATGCGGCGGGATTCGTGGCGGCGCTGCGGCAGGGCTACGCGGGGGTGCAACTCGGCACCCGGTTCATCGCCACCACCGAATGCCGGGCCAGCGAGGCCTACAAGCGGGCGATCGTCGCCGCGGGCGAGGCGGACATCGTCCACAGCGAGCGGATCACCGGCGTGCCGGTCGCCGTGATCCGGACGCCCTACATCGACCGCATGGGGCTCAAGGCTGGGCCGGCCGCCCGGTGGATGCTGCGCCACCGGCGGACCAAGCACCTGATGCGGACCATCTATGCCCTGCGCTCGCTGTGGCAGCTCAAGCGGGCCTCGCTGGACGAGCGGGGCGACAAGGACTACTGGCAGGCGGGGAAGAGCGTGGCCGCCATCCAGCGGGTGGAGCCGGTGGCGGAGATCCTGGGGCGCTTCGCCGCAGCGGCGCGCTAGCGCCTCGCGTCAGGCGGGCGGGCGGCCCACGACCCGCGCCCACCCCGCCGGGTCGGTGGCCCCCTCGGTGCTCAACAGCAGCACGCGGGCACCGGGCCGGACGCCGAGCCGCTCCCGCACGGCCGGCGCCGCCTCCACCAGCTCCAGCAACCCCGCCAGCCCCGCCGCCCCCGACTCTCCCGCCGTCACTCCCAGCGCCGCCAGTGCCCGCATCGCCTCCTCGGCCCGGCCGTCGTCCACCGCCACGTAGGCATCAATGCCATGGCGGAGGTCGGGCCACGCGGCGCTGGAGGGTGTGCCGCAGTTGAGTCCAGCCATGATGGAGGCGTGGGCCCCGACCTCGAGCATCACCGGCGCCCCCACCGCGATGGACCGGAGGGCGCAGGCGGCACCCGTCGGCTCCACCCCGGCCAGGCAGGGTGGCCGCTCCAGCCCGGGCCGCCGGTAGTGCCGCACCGCAGCGCTGGCCAGCGTCCCCACCCCGATCTGCACCAGCACCAGATCGGGTCCCGGCTCGGCCGTGGCCGCCAGCGCCTCGTCCACCTCGGCGAAGATGGTCTCGTAGCCCTCCGCCACCCACTCCGGGACCTGCTCGTAGCCCTCCCAGCCGTGATCCTGCAGCAGCAGCGTGCCCGGCGCCTCTGCCGCCCGGGCCGCCACGGTCACCGCCTCGTCGTAAGTGCCGTCCACTTCGATCACCTGCGCGCCCTCGCTTCGGATCCCCGCCAGCCGCGCCGCAGCTGACCCGCCCGGCAGGTACACCTCCGCCGGCCAGCCGAGCCAGTGGGCCATCCGCGCCACGCCGCGGCCGTGGTTGCCATCGGTGGCGGTCACCAGCCGGAGCGGCGGGTGCCCCGCCAGCCGGGCCCGCAGCTCGGCGAGGTCCCGCCACGCACCCAGCGGGCCGTACCGCTGCTCCAGCACCCGGCAGGTGGCCCACGCCGCCCCGAGGACCTTGTACGCCGGGAGCCCAAGGCGCTGCGATTCATCCTTGAGCCACACCCGACCGAGACCCAACCGAGCCGCGAGGGGCGCGAGCTCGCGCAGCGGCGTCGGCGCATAGCCCGGCAGGCGGCGATGCACGGAGCGGGGATCGGCAGGGGCTTGGGTGGTCCGGTACTCCGGCCGATACCAGGGGTTGAGCAGGAGTTCAGGCAAGGGCTTTCCTCCGGCCGGCTAGATCCGAGACGCTGAACCGAGGGCACATCCCGGCGCACATCCTCCGCAGAATACCGCAGTTACCCCCGCGGCTCGGCACCGGGCCAAAAGTCACAAATTCATGTTGTACAACGAGATACAATATGGGCCCGAGTGTTGCATTAATCTGGCACGTCAAGCCAAAGCCCTCACGACTCGCGGCCTGCGGAGGCGAGTGCCATGTATAGGATCCGGTCAGCTTCGGGCGCCGAAGCGGTCTACAACTCCCTGGAGGAGTTCCACGCGGCTGTGCGCCGCGGGGAAGTCCACCAGGAGGACGAGATCTTTCACACCCGGGCCAATCGCTGGCTGGATGTGAAGAGTCATCCGCACTACCGGAGCGCGGTGGGCTGGAATGGTGGCGGAGAGCACCACCCCCTTCCGCCGGCCGCCCCGCCGGCCACGACCGTCCGTCCCGCCAGTGCAGCCCCGGCGCGGGCCGAGTCCTCGCACGCCGTGCCGCAGCAGACCGTGGTCCGCCCGCAGTTGGTGGCCGATCGTCCGGCTCCGCGCCCCGCAGCCCAGGCGCCCGCAGCGCCCCAGGCCGCCGCGCCGGCGCCGGCCCCGGCGGGGCCGCCGCGGAAGTCGCGCGAGCTGGTCTTCGTGGACCTGGGCGACCCGAAGCCGGCCGCCCCGCCCAAGCAGAATGTGACCATCATCGAGGCCCAGAAGCCAGCCGCGGTCACGGTGCAGAAGCCGGCCCCCCCGCAGCCGCTGGCCACGGGAAACACCGATCGGGGCACCGAGCTGGGGTTCCTGGTGATGGACGGCGGGATCGAGTCCCCGGTGCGGAACTCCGCCGGGCACCGCATCGTGCCCGAGGACCTGAACCTGCTGTTCGACGCGCCGATGCCGGCTGGTAAGGCGCCGGCGGGCGGCGTGGCCACCGCCGCGCCTCCGGCGCCGCCCGCACCGCCCAAGACCAGCAGCCCCGCTCGGCCCGCCACGCCGGCCCCGGAGCCGCCCCCGGCCCCGCGGACGCCTGCACCCGCGCCCGCGCCGGTGGCGAAGGTCTCCTCGCCCAGCGTCGAGCCCGTGAAGCCGGCGGCACCTGCGCCGGCCGTGACGGAGGCCCGGCCCGCGGCGGCGAAGGTCGCGCCCCCCGTGGCCCCGCCGGCCCCGGCGCCGATCCCGGCCGCTGTTCCTGAGCCGGTGCAGCCCGTCGCCGCGCAGGCAGCACCTGCACCTGCACCTGCACCCGTGGCTCCCGCCCCCGCACCCGCACCGGTCGCCGCGGTGATCCCGCCGGCACCGGTGGTGGAAGACCTCGATATCCCGGGCGAGGAACTCGTGGCCGCCCACGCCGCGCCGATCGAGGCGCCGGCACTGGAAGCCGCCCTGCCGGCCCGGCCCTCCGCACCCCGCAGCGCGCGGAAGGGGATGCTGGTCGGCGCGGGCGCCTTCATCATCGTGATGGGCGTGGCGGTCGCGGCCTGGAAGCCGTGGCTGCGCCGCGCGCCGACGCCGGCGCTCGCCGCACAGCCCGCCGCCGAGTCCGCCGCCCCCGCGCCGGTCAGCGGCGGCCCCGCGCCGAGCGAGTCCACGCCGCCGGTGACCCGGGGCGGCGCCGCGACGCCGGCCCCCGGTGGCAGCACCCGCCCGACCGAGACCGCCGCCGCGCGCGAGGATTCGGTGAAGCCTCCGCGGGACGAGATCATCGCCGCGGCCAGGCCGACTTTCCAGGGCGGGGTGGACGTCAACGCCGCGAGCCTGTCCATCGGCGCCGACATTCCCGGCGTGCCCTCGACCTCGCCGGCCCCGACGGAACTGATCCGCCGGCTGGAGCAGGCGGAGCGGCAGGCGCAACGGGACCTCACCGCGCGCCTGGGCAGCTTCCGGGCGGTGCTGAGCCCCGAGCTGATCAGCAATTCGGATGGCGCCGGCCGGGCCCGCAGTGCGTGGTCCGGCGGGGCCGAGGCGATCCGGCAGTACCGGGCCCGCATCGCCCGGCTGGAGCAGGCCTACCAGGACAGCGTCCTCGCCTCGCAGCGGGCGGAGCGCTGGCCGACGGAGGAGCTCCGCGCCTGGAGCGCCCGCACCTCGGCCGTGGAGCCGGCGGAGACCACCCAGCTCGCCGACTTGATGATCGCCCAGGTGAACGAGGGCCTGGACCTGCTCGCCGGCCTGGGGGGCGGCTACAGCATCAAGGGCGCACGGATCAGCTTCAGCAATGCGGGCTCCGCGCCGCGTTACCTGAGCATCCGCAGCTGGGTGGACCAGCGCATGAGCGCCTGGCGTGCGACGCCCGAGAGCGCGCGGCCGCTCACGCTCTCGCTGCTGCTCACCGCGCTCGGCGACGGGTTCCCCGCGGTGCAGTAGCGCCGCCTTATCCACACGTTTCCACAGCGCTCCACAGAGTCCACAATTCCGCTCCGTCAAGCCGCGCCTCCGCGGCTTGACGGAGTTTCCTTTGCGCGACAAGTTGGGCCCTCGCTTCGCCGCTGGCCTTCCTCACCGCTCTACCTCGCGAGACATGCCCGAGTCGCTCGAAGACCTCATCGCCGCCTTCCGCTGCACGTTCTTCCCGGTGCAGGTGCTCGTCGTGGACGACGACGTCACCAGCCGGGCGGCGATGCGCCGGGTGCTGGAGCGCGCGGGGTTCACCGTCATCGTGGCCGAGGACGGCGAGGACGCGCTGCGATTGCTGGAGCGGACCCACGTGCCGGTGGACCTGCTGCTCACCGACGTGACCATGCCCGGCATGAACGGGGACCAGCTCGCGGCTCGCGTCCGCGAGCGCTGGAGCGAGCTCCCGGTGCTCTTCGTCTCGGGCGAGCCGGCCAACAGCCGACTGGCCACCGCCCTGCCGGGCCGCACCGCCTTCCTCGGCAAGCCCTTCCTCCCCACGGAGCTGCTCTCGGTGGTGCAGGCGGTGCTCGATCTGCCGCCGTTCGACGCCGAGCAGCTGCTGCCGCACCGGGCGCTGGGCCTGACGGTCTAGGCCGCCCCGTCGACCCGGATGCGACGAGGGGCACCCCGGACGGGGTGCCCCTCGTGCGTTGCGGGAGCGGCGTGGCTCAGGGCTTCACGAACAGCGTGGCCCAGTCGCGGTCCGCCATCACCACCAGCTTGAGGTGCAGCTGCCCCTGGGCCGCGTCATAGAAGAACTTGTCGCCGGTGGAGGCGGTGAACTCCGCCAGGGAGGCGGCGGGGCCCATCGGGTTGCCGGCCCAGTAGTCGCGGACGATCTGGCTGGGACTGGCGGCATAGGGAAGCGTGAGCGTCACCTGGTCGCCCGGCTGGGCGCTGTTCAGGTAGAAGCGCGGCTGGGTCGGGGTCGCGGCGGTCCAGGTCACCCCGTAGGCGCGCCCGGGCAGGACGGTGAGGGCGGCGTGGCTGGTGTTGTTGCCGGTGCCGGCCAGGTCCAGCGCCACCTGGTCGTCCCGGGTCATGGTGAGCGGGGCGATGGCCTCGCCCGCCCCGCTGTTCACCGCGAGGGTGGCGAAGCGGGTGGTGCAGACGTGCGCGTTCCATGCCGCCTGGTAGCTGCACCCCGGCGTCACGAGGATCGGGGTGTTGGCGACCACCCAGCGGCCGGCGTGGCCGGTGACCGTCCCGTTCTCGTCGAGGAACACCGCCGACTTGTCGCCGTCCTTGTCGGTGTGGGCGTCCTCGAGGTACACCGGGGTCGCATTCACGAAGGTGAGGCGTCCGGCGTAGTTCAGCGGGTCGATGGGGAAGGCGTTGGTGCGGTTGTATCCCAGGGCGCTGGCCGGCACCGTGGTGGTGGCGGTGTAGTTGATGAAGGTCACCCCGTCGGCCCACACCTTCCCGTCGTAGAACTCGAACCCGCGCAGCACCGTCCCCGAGGGGAGCGCGCTGATCGCCCCGGTCTGGCCGATCAGGGTGCTGTTGAGGATCGAGGTCTCGTCGGCGGCGAAGGTCGCCCCGATGGCGTTGTCGGCCAGCAGGGCGTGCGACAGCACCAGGCTGCGCCCCCGGAGCCACACCGCGCGGCCATAGTGCTTGTAGGCGGTAAAGCGGGTGAAGTCCGCCGGGACCGGCGCCGAGTTGTTGTCGGCCGGGTCGGCACGGGGGGTGTAGTTGGTCACTTCCGTCGTGCCGTCGGGCGTCGGCCCGTTGTCCACGAACAGCCCGCCGTTGTGGTTGGAATGCGCCACGTTGCCCGAGAACTCGCGCAGCGGGGTGCTGCGCGGCAGGTCGGGCTGGCCGGTGGACAGTCCGGTCGGAGCCGCGGGGAACGCGCACCAGAACCCGAACCCGGCGGAGCCGGCCGCGACGTTGTCGCGGATGGTGTTGTCCGGGTTGGTGATCCAGAAGGTGGCGGGGGTGCCGTCGGAGGCGAGCAACCGGTCGCTGCCCTGCGGCACCCGGCTGGTGAGGCCCAGGTTGTCCTGCACCAGGTTGCCGGTCTCGCCGCCATCCTCCATGAAGTAGCCGTGCCCGGTGTGGTCGTAGCAGACGTTGTCCCGCACCACGCTGTTGTCGGTGCCGTGGATCGTCACGCAGCGGTTGAACGTCCGCCAGACGCTGTTGTTGCGGAAATACTGGCCGGTGACGTCGCCCGCCATGTGCCAGTGCATCGGGTAGCGCGCCAGCTGGCCCCGCTGCCCCATCTGGAACAGTTCCACCCCCTCGATGTGCGCCGTGGCGCCCGCGAGGATGATGATGTGCCCGCCGTACCCCGGGGTGGTGCCGGTGTCGCCCTGGATGGTGATGTTGCGGGTGAGCAGCGCCACCTCCGCCCGCTCGTCCACGTCCACCCCGCCGGCGTGGGCCACCTCCCCGAAGTGCTCCCGCTTGAGCCCCGCCTCGAGGGTGAGGGTGCGCCCGCTCACCCCGGTGACCACCGCCTCCTCCGACCGCGACTGGTTGTAGTCGCTGGAGGCGAGCACGATCCGGTCGCCCACCCGCCAGCCCGGGTTCCGGGCCAGCGTGATGCTGGTGGCACCCTGCGGCGCGGTGCCGTCGAGGTGGGTCCAGCCCGCCCGCGACTGGCCATGCAGTTCCAGCGTACCACTCACCCCGAGGAGCTTGTTACCGATCCCCGCCACGTCCGGATTCCCGGCCGTTCCCGTCAGGGTAATGAGCGCCCGGCGGGTGTAGGGGTGGTTCTCAGTCCCCGCCTGCAGGGTGCCCTCGACCAGAATCCAGCCGGTGGTGAGGGTGATGTCATTGTCGCCGAAGACCAGGCTGCCCTGGACCGTGAGGCTCTGCAGTGCCGGCGGGCTCAGGTCGAGCCGGACGCTGGTCCCGGCCGGGATCACGACCGAATCGCCCGGCGCGGGCACCTGCCCACCGGGCCAGGTGGCGGGATCGGACCACGGGCGGGCATTGGACGGGCCGCCGCCGCTGGCGGGGCCGGTGGTTTCGGCGGTACAGCCCAGCAGGCCGAGCGCGAAGGCGATGGCCAGGCGACCGGGGGCGTGTCGCATGGAGGGGTGCCTCTGGATCGAGTGAGGAACGGGAATGCCGGAGTCGAGCCCAATGTTCCGGACCGGAGCGCGCCACACAATTGCGAGAATCTGGACGGTGTGCGATCCCTCGACGCTTCCTGATACAATGCGGTACGGGCCCCGGGGCCGGGGTGACGCCGGTCACCGGGCGGCGCCGGAACGTCCCCCGGCCCCTGGGCGATGGCCCGCCGGTTGCCCCTTCTCCCGCAGAGCCCGGAATGCGCCGGTACCCTCCCGCGCATCCCGCGTCGCTCACGGGAGAATGCATGGTGTCGCAGACGTTCCACAGCCAGCCGGTCGCGTTTGCCACGGGGACGCTGCTCTCCGGCCGGTATCGCCTGTTGCGCGAAATCGGGCGTGGCCCGGCCGCCACGGTCTACCTGGCCCTCGATACCCGGCAGGGGATCGAGGTGGCGCTCCGGGTGGTGCGGCTGGGGGCGCAGGACCAGGCCCGCCTGCGGCGGGAGGTCTTTGCCGCCTGGGACATCGAGCACGACCACGTGGTGCGGGTGCAGGGGTGCTTCGAGGAGGGCGAGTTCAGCTGCCTGGTGCTGGACTTCATCCCCGGCCCCGACCTGGGCCGCCGGGTGGCGGAGACGGGCCCGCTCTCCCCCGACGAGGCGGCGGCGGTGGGCCGGGGGATCGGGCTCGCGCTCCGGGCGGCGCATCGCCGCGGGATCCTGCACCGCCAGGTCACGCCGGGCAACATCCTGATCGCCCCGGAGACCCGCGCCCTGCTGGCCGACTTCGGCGCCGCCGGCCTCGGGGCTCGGCGCGCGAGCAGCCGGGACTTCGCGGCGCCCGAGGTCCTGTCCGGCCAGCCGGCCGACGCCCGTTCCGACGTCTACAGCCTGGGGCTCTGCCTCTACTTCGCCCTGACCGGCCGGCTGCCCGCACGGCAGCTGCCCGACCGCCCGCCGCTCCCCGCCGCCGACGGCCACCGTCCGGCGCGGCTGGTGCCTGGGCTGCCCGACTGGCTGGACGAGGCCGTAGCCGCCGCGACGGCGGCCCTCCCCGCCGACCGCTACCCCTCCGCGGGGCGCTTCGCCGAGGTGCTGACGCCGGTCCGTGGCTCCGGACCTTTCAGGATCGACCCGGCGCCGGTTATCGTCCGGTCGTGACGACCGAACGCCTCTACTACTCCGACAGCTACCGCCTGAAGTTCAGCAGCCCCGTCGTCCGCACCGCGGACGAGGGGCGCGCCGTGGTGCTGGCCCGGACCGCCTTCTACCCCACCTCGGGCGGCCAGCCGCACGACACCGGGACGCTCGGCGGGATCCCCGTGCTGGACGTGACCGACGAGGGCGACGAGGTGGTGCACCACCTCGCCGCCCCGCTCCGCGGCACCGAGGCCGAGGGCGAGGTGGACTGGGGCCGCCGCTTCGACCACATGCAGCAGCACACCGCGCAGCACCTGCTGTCGGCGGTGCTCGAGGATCTCTTCGGCTTTCACACCGTGAGCGTGCACTTCGGGGCCGCCAGCTCCACCCTCGACCTGGACACCGGGGAGGTCACGCCGGAACAGGTGCGGGAGGCGGAGGCGCGCGCCAACCGGACCGTCACCGAGAACCGTCCGGTGACCGTGGGCTTCGAGGACGCGGCCACGGCGGAGGGGCTCCGCAAGGCCAGCGCCCGCGCGGGCGAGCTCCGCATCGTGACCATCGCGGCGCTCGACCGCAGCGCCTGCGGCGGGACCCACGTCCGCGCCACCGGTGAGATCGGGTCCCTCCTGCTCCGCGGGGTGGAGCGGGTGAAGAAGCAGGTGCGGATCGAGTTCCTGGCCGGCGGGCGGGCGGTGGGGCGGGCGCGGGCGGACTATGACCTCCTCGCCGGGCTGGCGGCGCAGTACACCGCGGGGCTCGAGGAGCTGCCGCGGGTCCTGGAGAAGCAGCGGGCGGAGCTGGGCAGCGCGCTGGCCGACCGGCGGGCGGTGGAGGAGGAGGTGCACGCGTATCGCGCCCGGGAGCTCTACGGCGCGGCGGTGCCCGATGCCCGCGGCCGGCGGCTCATCGTGCTCTCGGGCCCCAGCCGCTCCTCCGAGCGGCTGCGCGGGCTGGCCCAGGCGCTGATCGCGATGCCCGGCGCGGTGGTGATCGGGACGCTCTCCGACCCGCCGACGGTGCTCTTCGCCGCCGCCCCCGACACCGGGGTGGATGCCGGCGCCCGGCTCAAGCCGCTGCTCGCCGGGGTGGGGGGACGCGGCGGGGGCAGTGCCCGGCTTGCCCAGGGCACTGCCCCCTCGGCCGACCTGCTGGCGCAGGTCGTCGCGGCGCTGTCCGCCTAGTTCCGGACCGCCTCCACCGAGACCTCCAGCTCCACGTCGTCACCCAGCAGGTTGCCGTTGTCCAGCGCCTGGTTCCAGGTGATGCCGAAGTCCCGCCGGTTGATGATCGCGGTGCCGTCGAAGGCGATCCGCTCCTTCCCGTTCATGTCCGCGCCGATCCCCAGGTACTCCCCCTTGAACACCACCGGGTGGGTGTTGCCCTTGATGGTGAGCAGCCCGCTCATCTCGAAGCGATTGTTCTCGGCCACGATCCCGGTGCTCTCGAAGGTGATCTCCGGGAAGCTGTCCGCCGAGAAGAACCGGGGGGAGCGCAGGTCGGCGTCGCGCCCGGAGTTGTTGGTGGTGATGCTGCCGCTCTTGATCTGGATGTTGACGGTCCCCCGGGCCCAGTCCTCGCCCCGGGTCACGATGGTCCCCCGCCACTCGGTGAACTGGCCCCGCACCCGGCCCAGCAGGTGGCGGATCCGGAACCCGACCTCGGAGTGGGTGGGATCCACCCGCCAGGCGGTGCCCACCGGCTCGCGGGTGAAGGTGCGCCCCTGGGTCTTCCCAGCGGCGTTGGCCCGCATCTGGTCCGGCGACTGGGCCAGGACCGCAGCGGGGAGGGCAACGGCCAGGGCGGCCACCAGCAGGAAGCGGGAACGGGCGCGCATCATCAGGCTCCGGGGCAGTCGAGGGAAATGTCCATCACGTCACCGGGGAATCTGCCGGACCCCCTCGCAAGCCTTCATGGACGCCGTATGTGATCCGCCTCACGCCGCCTTCATGGAATCTTGTCATGGAGCCGACGGGCTCCTGTAATCGAATTCGTCAGCCGGCGCCACGTCGGCCTCCTATGGTGGCGGTGACCCCTTCGCGGAGCACCGCCCCATGCGCTTCCGGTTCCCGCCGGCCACCGGCCCGCCTCCCGCCCCGCCCCATGCGGCGTCCCTCCCCCGCGGCCCCGAGCCGCCGGGCACCACGCCGGGAAGCGATCGACACCTCGGGCAAGCCCAGCGATTCCACCGAAAGCGAGTACCCCCATGCGTGCCATCTACGGCCCCACCACGGGCGGCGCGTGGCTCCTGACCGCGGTCCTGGCCGCGAGCGCCTGCCACCCCACCCCCTCGACCGTCCGCTCCCCCGGCCTCGACCGCCAGCTCGAGGCCCTCACCCTCGCGGCCGAGCGCGACAGCCTGATCATGGAAGTGGCGGCGAACGGCCGGCTGCTCAACGACCTCGAGGCGGAGCTGCGCAAGGCCGCGCCCCGCCCCGCCGCCGGCCAGCCGGAGTCGCCCGAACTGCAGGTGACCACCGACCAGCGGACCTTTGTCCTGGAGCAGGTGCGGAGCGTCACCAGCCGGCTCAAGGGCGCCGAGCTGCGGCTGTCCCAGAGCGAGCGCCGTGCCCGGCGGCTGGTGCACCAGGTGGACAGTCTCTCCACCGGCCTTACCGACGCCCAGGCCAGCCTCGCCGACCTGGTGGCGATTGTCGGGCAGCAGCGGGAGCAGGTGGCCGCGCTCACCCTGCAGCTGGGCGAGCTGACCGGCCTCACCGAGACCCTGGGCGACAGCGTCCACCAGCTCACCGACGACCGCAACACCGCCTACTTCGTGGTCGGGACCCGGGACGAGCTGATCCGCCAGGGCGTCCTGGTGCCGGAGGGGCCGCGCAACGTGCCGCTGGTGGGGAAGCGCCAGGCGGTGCCGGCGCGGGCCCTGCCGCTGCAGGCCTTCACCAGCATTGACCGCAGCGCGATCCACGAGATCCCGCTGCCCGACACCACCCGGCGCTACCGAATCGTGTCGCGGCAGAACCTGGCCTACCTGGCCTCGACCGCGGACCGGAAGGGAACGGTGCAGGAGCGGATCGCGATCGCGGATGCGGAGGGGTTCTGGGAGCCGAGCAAGTACCTGATCGTCGTGGAGCAGTAGGGTGGAGACGGTAGGACGGTAGGACGGTAAGACGGTAGGACGGTCGGGCGGTGGGCGAGCTGCCTACCGTCCGACCGTCTGTCCGTCCTACCGTCGCTTGGCCTTCCGGGTCGGCTCCGCCACCAGCGGGTCATCCGGCCAGTGATGCTTCGGGTAGCGCCCCTTCATCTCCTTCTGCACATCGAAGTAGCTGGTGCGCCAGAAGCCGGCCAGGTCCCGGGTGACCTGCACCGGCCGCTGGGCCGGTGAGAGGAGGTGCATCGTCACCGGCACCCGGCCACCGGCCACCCGCGGCGTCTCGGTGAGGCCGAAGACCTCCTGCAGTCGCACCGCGAGCACCGGCGCAGCGGGGTCGGTGTAGTCCACCCGGATGCGGGAGCCGGTCGGCACGCCAAGGTGCGTCGGCGCCAGGTCGTCGAGCTTTGCGCGGAGGTCCCACGGCAGCAGCCGGAGCAGCGCCCCGGCCAGCGGCAGCCGGTCGAGGTCGGCGCGGCGGCGGACGCCGGCGAGGTCGGGACCGAGCCACGCCTCCAGCCGCTCGAGCAGCACCGCATCGTCCATCGCGGGCCAGGGGTCACCGAGGTGGTGGCGGCAGAAGGCCAGCCGGGCGCGGAGCGCAGACGCGCCGTCGTCCCAGGGGAGCCGCGAGAGACTCTCGCGCCGGAGCTGCGCCGCCACCGCCGCCGCAAGCCCGGCGGGATCGGGGTCGCGCAGCGGCTTCTCCTCCAGGATGATCGCGCCGAGCATCCGCCGCCGCGCGGCGCGGAGCAGATCGGCCTGGGCATCCCAGGCCACCACTTCCTCGGTGGTGACCTGGTCGTCGAACAGCGCCTCGACTTCCTCGCGGGTAAGCGGCGCGCCCAGCCAGATCCGGCTCTCGCGCGGGTCGCCGTCCAGCTCCGCCGCCACCACGAACTCGCTCAGCGCCAGCGAGGCCGCCCCGGTGAACGCGCCCTGCCCGTTCCGGAGCAGGAAGCGCCCGCCCTGCCCCGCGCGCCGCAGCCCGACACGGTCGGGGTACGCCAGCGCCAGCAGTGCCCCGGGGGACGGTGCCTCGCCGGCCGTCTCACGCACTGCGCGCTGCCACGCCCGCGCCGCCTCCCGAGCCCGCTGCAGGCCACCTCGATCCACCGTGAGCCCCTGGTGCACCGGCGGCGTGTCGCGCCGGGCGAGCAGGTCGAGCCGCAGGCCCAGGTCGGGATCGCCCTCGCCCGCGGGCGCGCGGAGGAAATCCCGCTCCTCGAGCAGCGCCGCCAGCCGGGCCGCCCCCGCGGCGCCGCCGCGCTCCGCTCCCGCCAGCAGCAGGTGCGCCAGCCGCGGATGGGTTCCCAGCTCCGCCATCCGGCGGCCGTGGGGGGTGATGGCGCCCGTTGCATCGAGGGCACCGAGTTCCGCGAGCAGCGTCCGCCCGGTGGCGAGCGCCGCGGCGGGCGGCGCATCGAGCCAGGCGAGGCTGCCGGGCTCGGGGATGCCCGCCGCCGCCAGCTCCAGCGCCAGCGGGGCGAGGTCCGCTTCCAGGATCTCCGGCGTGGCCCGGGGCAGCAGTGCCGCGGTCTCCGCCTCGGCCCAGAGCCGATAGCAGCGGCCCGGCGCGGTGCGGCCCGCCCGCCCGGCGCGCTGGTCGGCGCCGGCGCGCGAGACCCGCCCCGTCACCAGCCGGGTCATCCCCGAGCGAGGCACATACCGCGGCACCCGGGCGAGCCCGCTGTCCACCACCACCCGCACCCCCTCGATGGTCAGGCTGGTCTCCGCGATGGACGTGGCCAGCACCACCTTGCGCCGGCCGGGCGGTGCCGGGCGGATGGCCGCGTCCTGGGCCTCGGCGGCGAGCATGCCGTGCAGCGGGTGGACCTCGCAGCCAGCGGGGAGCGGCACCCCCTCGGCAAGCAGGTCGGCGGTGCGGCGGATCTCTCCCTGCCCCGGGAGGAAGGCGAGGATATCGCCGTCCGACTCCGTGAGTGCCTGCCGGATCGCGGCGGCGGTGGCGCCTTCCACCCGAACCTCGGTCCGGCGCGGCAGGTAGCGCAGCTCCACCGGATGCGCCCGTCCCTCGCTGGTGAGCACGGGGGCGCCGTCCAGCAGCGCCGCCACCGCGGCCCCGTCCAGCGTGGCGGACATCACCAGCAGCCGCAGGTCGGGGCGGAGCACCGCGCGCGACTGCAGCACCAGCGCCAGCCCCAGGTCGGCGTGCAGGCTCCGCTCGTGGAACTCGTCGAAGACCACGATCCCGACGCCGGGGAGGTCGGGGTCGTGCTGCACCATGCGGGTGAGGATGCCCTCGGTGACGACCTCGATGCGGGTGCGCGGGCCCACCACTGAGTCCCGCCGGATGCGGTAGCCCACCGTCTCCCCCACCCGTTCCCCGAGGAGCGAGGCCATCCGGCGGGCGGCGGCCCGGGCGGCCAGGCGGCGCGGCTCCAGCAGCAGCAGCTTGCGCCCCGCGAGCCACGGTACATCGAGCAGTGCCAGCGGCACCAGGGTCGTCTTGCCGGCCCCGGGCGGCGCCTGGAGCACCGCCCGCCCGGCCGTGTCCAGGGTCCGGGCCAGCTCCGGGAGGAGCGGCGTGATGGGAAGGGAAGGCAGGCTCACGCGTTGAAGGATAGCCCCGGCCGCCGTGATGCGGCCCCGGCCCGGGGTGGGTAGCTTCCTTCCACCCCCGACCCGACCACCGGGAGAACCACGTGACCGCAGGACCGGCACCGGAGCGTCCCCAGGGCGACCAGATCGACGTGTTCGGTCTCACCCATCAGGGGAACGTCCGCACCGAGAACCAGGACCACTTCCTGGTGGGCAGCATCCACAAGTCCATGAGCATCCGGCAGACCAGCCTGCCGGAGGAATCGCTCGGCGACCTGCGGAGCCCCAGCCGCGGCTACGTCTTCCTGGTGGCGGACGGCGTCGGCGGCGTCCCCGGCGGGCGCGAGGCCAGCCGCACGGCGCTCGGCGCGATCGTGGACTACGTGCTGCAGACCATGGATCTCTACGTCCAGATGGATCCGGACGTGGAGCCGGTTTTCCTGGCGGACCTGGTCCGCTCGGTCGAGCGGAGCCACGAGGCGGTGCGCGCGGCGGGATTGATCGACGAGGAACACGCCGGGATGGCCACCACCCTCACGATGGTGTGCATCCGCTGGCCCCGCGGGTACCTGGTCCACGTGGGCGACAGCCGCTGCTACCGGCTGCGCCAGGGAAAGCTGGAGCTGCTCACCCGGGACCAGACCATGGCCCAGGCCATGATCGACGCCGGGGCGCTCTCCGCCGACCAGGCCGAGCGCTCCAGCCTCAAGCATGTGCTCTACAGCGCGCTGGGCGCCACCCGGGCCGAGCCGTTCACGCTCTCCACCGACGTGCGGTGGGACGACGTGATGCTGCTCTGCAGCGACGGCCTGACCAAGCATGTCTCCGACGACGAGATCCGCGAGGCGCTGCTGATCCAGGAGAGCGCCGAGGATACCGCGCGCCGGCTGCTGGCGCTGGCGCTGGCGCGCGGGGGCAGCGACAACACCACCCTGATCGTGGGGCGGCTCCGCCGCCCCGCCGGCGCCTAGCGGGGGCACCGCGGCCCGGATCCCGGCACCGCCGACCGACCATGCGCACCGTCACCATCCTGCGGGAACTGCTCCCCCTCACCCTCAGCCTCATCCGCGACCAGCGCCGCTGGCTCTGGTTCGGCGGCCCGGTCCGGCGCACTCCTGCCTTCCACGCGCGCCGGGCGGAACGGATGGTGGCGGCGCTGGGACGCCTCGGCCCCACGTTCGTGAAGATGGGACAGGTCTTCGCCGGTCGGAACGACCTGCTGCCCGAGCCCTACGCGAAGGCCTTCGCCACCCTGACCGACCAGGTGCCGCCGATCCCGCTGGCCGAGATCGAGCGGGTAATCCTCGAGAGCTACGGCAGGCCGGCGGTGGAGCTGTTCGAGCAGTTCGACCCGGTGCCGATCGCCGCCGCCTCGCTGGGCCAGGTGCACCGGGCCCGGTACAAGGACCAGGACGTGGTGGTGAAGGTGCTGCGCCCCGGCGTGCCGGCCCTGGTGGACGAGGACATCGTCTCCGCACGGAGCATCCTGCGCGTGGCGACGAAGTGGTTCGACCACCCCCACATCCGCGGGCTGCGCACGGCGGTGGAGGAGTTCGCGCTCCGGATCCACGAGGAGATGGATTTCCGGCTCGAGGGCGCGAACGCCACCGAGTTCGGGCGCCGGTTCTCCGGCCTCCGCGGCATCCGGATCCCGACGGTGGTGGAGGAGATGACCCGGGAGCAGGTGCTGGTGCTGGAGTACTGTCCCGGGACCCGGGTGGACCAGCTGGACGACCGGATCGCGCGTGGGGAACTGCAGCCCGACACGGTGGTGCGCCGGGTGCTCGAGCTCTACATGCGCATGATGCTCATGGACGGGTTGTTCCACGCCGACCCGCACGCCGGCAACCTGCTGCTGGCCCCGGACGGCGCGCTGGTACTGGTGGACTTCGGCATGGTGGTGAAGGTGAGCCGGGAGCGACGGCGCCAGATCCTCGACACGGCGCTGGCCTCCATCCGGCGCGACCCGGAGGGCGTGGTGGACGGGTTCTTCGCGCTCGGCATGGTGGAACCGGGCACCGACCGGATAAAGATCCGCGCCCTCGCCGACGCGATGCTCGCGCTGGCCGACCAGCGCACCACCAGCATCGAGCGGCTGGAATACCTCAGCTCCCAGCTCATGGCGGCGATGTACGACTGGCCGATCGTCCTCCCCGGCGACCTGGTCTACTTCGCCCGCACCGCCGCGCTGATCGAAGGGCTCGGCGTCCGCTACGATGCCCGCTTCAACCCGCTCCTGGTCGCCACGCCGATCCTGTTCGAGCTCCGGCCCCAGATCCTCGCCGCCCTCTCCGACGGGGAGGCACCGGCCCCCGCCGACTGGACGCGCGAGGTCCTCGATTTCGTCAGCCGGGCCGGCGGCATCCTGCGCAAGGCGGGCGAGGAACTGAAGCTGCTCATCGGCGAGAAGGTCTTCCTCGGCATGAAGCAGCGCTGAAGAAACTCTCAGGGTCGCTCCACCCTCCAGTCAGGTGGCCGGTGGTATGCTGCGGCCGGAACCCGCTGGAGGGCGCCATGCTGGATCTGCTGGTCGCCTCGAACCCCCGCCGGCACGCCACCTGGGCTGAATTCAGCACCTCGGCCACCATGCACGTGGGGCTCTTCTTCCTCGTCGTCCTCGCCACCCGCACCACCGTGGAAGCCGTCCGGCCGATCGTGGCGGACACCACCCTGGTCTTCCTGCCGCGCCTCGCGGCCCCGGCGGTAGACCGTCCGGCGCCGGTCCACGCCGGCGGCGGGGGCGGCGGCGACGGGGGCGCGCTGATCATCTCGGCCAATCCCCCGCCGCGGGGCTTCCAGGTGATCAACGCCATCGCCTCGATCCCGACCGAGATCCCGCCGGTGGACCTCTCGATGAAGTCGCTCGACCCGCGCGACTTCACCGGCCGCGGCGTCGAGGGCGGCGTCGGGTGGGGGATCGAAGGCGGGACTGGGCCGGCCGACCAGCCGCCGGGCGAGATCAAGGAGATGCTGTACCGGGCCGAGACGGTGGACGCGCGCTTCACCCCGGCGGTACTGGTGGTGCGGCCGGTCTTCACCTATCCGGAGCTGCAGCTCGCCGCCGGGGTGCCGGGGAAGGTGGTGCTCCAGTTCGTCATCGATACGGTGGGCCGGATCGAGCCCACCACGATCGAGGTCCTGGAGCGGACCAACGAGGCCTTCGCCAACTCGGCGAAGCGCGGGGTGCTCGACGCCCGGTTCGAGCCGGCCACCTTCGGCGGCCACCGGGTGCGCCAGCTGAGCAAGTGGCCGGTGAAGTTCGAGCTCGCCACCCGCTGACCCGCCCGCCCCGGAGACGCGACGGCCCGCACCGAGGTGCGGGCCGTCGTGCTTCGCTCAGGGGGGAGGGTTCGCTCAGCTGCGCTCCACCCGCACCCGCTCCGGCTGGCCGTCCACCTTCCAGCGGAACTCGCGGTTCCGCTCCGGGGCGGTCCAGGTGATGGTCATCTTCTTCTGCTTCCGCATGATCTCCAGCCTGGCGGTGTCGCCCTTGTCGTAGGTGCCGAGGATCCGGCGCGCCTGGTCCACCGACGAGGGGTGGCGGCCATCGATGCTCAGGATCACGTCGCCGGCCCGGAGGTCGCTGCCGTCGCGCTTCTCGGCCTTGAGCACCAGCAGCCCGTCCTTGGTCCCGAAGTACTCGCCGAGGTCGGGGGAGAGTTCCGTCAGCTGCAGGCCGTCGGGCGCGGCCGAGAAGAGCCGGAAGGTGTTACCGTCGCCCTCGATCATCGGCATGCGGGGCATGCCCTCCGGCCCGGTCCGCATGCGCGGCATGTCGGGCATCGAGAACTGGAAGCCCCGGCCCATGCTCATCCCCCCGAGATTGGCGGCGACCAGGGTGGCGGTCCGGGTGGCGCCATCTCGCCGGTATTCGAGCTTGACGGTGTCGCCGGCGGACAGCTCGCCGGCCAGCTTCACCAGCTTCTGCGCCGGGCCGGAGGTGTCGTCGTCGTCCGCGTCCTCCGGCTTGGCGCCGCCGAGGGCCGTGCCGTTGAAGCGGGTGATGATGTCGCCCGCCTGGATCCCCGCCTTGTCGGCGGGACCGTCGGGGGTGACGCTGTTGACGCGGGCGCCGACCTTGTCTTTCTCCGCGTCGGCGCGGTAGTCCACCACCACCCCGATGCGGGGGCGGTTGGTGTTGAAGGAGAAGACGCGCATCGGGCCGTCCTCCTTCATCTCCTGCGCCTGCAGCGCCACCGGCACGGCGGCCGGGGCGAGGGTGCAGAGCAGGGCCAGTGTTCCAGACCAGCGGCGTGACATGATGGCTCCGAGGCGTTGGGGGTCACCGGCATGGATGCCCGGTGCCCCCGGGAGGGTCGCACGGGGACGCCCGGCGGTTCCCCCCTCCCGCCGTGGGCCGTACCTTCCGGGCGCCCCTCTCGCCACCCCGGGAACGCATGCTCAACTACATCTGGGCCGGGCTCATCATCCTGAGTCTCGGCTTCGCGCTGGTGACCGACATCGGCGCCCTCTCCCGCGACACCTACCGCAACGGGCAGCCGGTGCCGGTGACGCTCGCCTTCGAGCACGGCTACGACCCCGCCGCCGGCAGCGCGCCGGTGGCCGTGCGCCTGGACAGCGCCGCCTGGGCCGGGCACTACGGCCAGCCGCTGGCGCTGGCGCCGGCCTACACCGGCGAGCTGGTCCAGGCGCGCGACGGACGCGAGCTGCACTTCGCGAAGGACGTGGACCTGCCGGAGCCGCTGGCCACGGTACGGGCCATGACCTCCACCCGCGACAACGACCTCCGCGGCCCGCTCACGCTCGGCCCGCTGGCCGCGGGGGACACCGTGGCCCCGGGGACGGTCACCTTCGCGCCGGTGCGGTTCGTGAAGCTGGTGGCCATCAGCCAGGCGGCGATCGATTTCGCCAAGACCGCGGTGACGCTGGCGCTGGGCCTGATCGGGGTGATGGCGCTGTGGCTCGGGATGCTGCGCATCGCGGAGAAGGCCGGGCTCATCGGCGTGATCGTCCGGGTGGCGGAGCCGGTGCTCCGGCCGCTCTTCCCCGAGATCCCGAAGGGGCACCCGGCGCTGGGGCACATCGTGCTCAACCTCTCCGCCAACGTGCTGGGGCTGGGCAACGCCGCGACGCCGATGGGCATCAAGGCGATGGAGGAGCTGCAGAAGCTCAACCCCCGCCCCGACACCGCCACCAATTCCATGGTCATGCTGCTGGCGCTCAACACCGCGAGCGTGCAGGTGGTGCCGCCGGTGCTGCTGGTGGCGATCATGGGGCTGCAGATCAACCAGCTCTTCTTCTCCATCCTGATCTGCACCGCCCTCTCGCTGGTGGTGGGGATCGCCTCGGCCAAGCTGCTGGGCCGGCTCCGGACCTACCGGGAGTCGGACCCGATGCAGGCCGGCGCGCCGGTGGAGGGCTGAGCCATGGAATCGCTGCGCACGGGGCTCGATCTGCTGGCGGTGTTCGTGGTGCCGGCCATCATCATCGGCTTCCCGCTGGTGGGCCTCCTCAAGCGGGTGCCGGTGTACGAGGAGTTCGTGGCGGGCGCGAAGGAAGGCTTCCAGGTGGCGGTGAACATCATCCCCTACCTGGTCGCAATCCTCTTCGCGGTGGGGATGTTCCGCGCCTCGGGGGCGATGGACTTCCTGGTGGAGGGGCTGCGGCCGCTGCTGGCGCCGCTCGGCGTGCCTCCGGAGACCCTGCCGATGTGGATCGTCCGGCCGCTCACCGGTTCCGGCTCGGCGGGGATCATGCTGGACCTGATCCGGCAGTACGGCCCCGACTCGATCATCGTCAAGATCGCGGCGACGATGTTCGGCTCGACGGAGACCACGTTCTATGTGGTGGCGGTGTACTTCGGGGCGGTGAACATCAAGAAGACCCGGCACGCGGTGCCCGCCGGGCTCATCGCCGACATCTCGGCGATGTTCTTCGCGGTGTACGTGGTGCGGTGGCTGTTCGGCTGAGCCCTACACGCCGGCCACCTCGGCGGGCAGCACGAACCAGCGCAGCCGCTCGGCCGCAGCGGGCAGCTCCTCCCCCCCCGGGCCCGGCGGTTCCCGGGTCGCGACCCCGAGCAGGTGCCGCGCCTCCTCCAGGTAGTCCGCCAGCCGCTCGATCGGCTCCCGGTGGTGCCGCCCCTCGAAGCGGAGCCGCCCCTCGGCGTAGCTGATCCCCGCCAGGGACATCGGCGGCTCCGGCGTGACGCTCGCATGGCGCCACACGCCGGTGACCGGATCGAAGCGGTACTGCGGCAGCAGCCGCCACCCCTCCCGGGCCACCAGGTCCACCGCCTCCAGCAGGAAGCGGAACTCCTCCTCCGCCACGAAGTAGTTGAAGCTCACCCGCACCCAGCCGGGCTTGATCCCCTCGCATCCCTGGGTGATCACCGCCTCGAACTGGTGGCTGGTGGCGAGGTCGATCCCCAGCAGCCGGTGGCCGTAGGGGCCGGCGCAGGAACACCCGCCCCGCGCCTGGATGCCGAAGAGATCGTTGAGCAGCGCCACCACGAAGTTGTGGTGCAGGTAGCGGGCGGAACCGCTGGCCAGCTCCGGCGGGGCATGCACCACGAACGAGACGATCGACAGCCGCTCCGCCTCCGGGTGCCCCAGGATCTGCATCCGCGGGTTGCCCTGCCACGCGGCGATCGCGCGGCGGATGAAGCCCTCCTCCCGCCGCCGGATCTCCTCGATCCCCACCGCCTCCTTGAGCTGGAACACCAGCCCCGCACGGATGGACTCGACGATCGCCGGCGTGCCGCCCTCCTCCCGGTGCTCCGGCTCCTCCACGTAGCGGTGCCCCTCGGGGTTCACGTAGCTCACGGTGCCGCCGCCCGGCACGCCGGGCACCCGGTTCCGCAGGATGTCGCGCCGGAGCACCAGGATCCCCGGTGTGCCGGGCCCGCCGATGAACTTGTGGGGGGAGAGGAACACCGCGTCCTTGTAGTCCTCGCCCTCGGTGGCCGGGGAGCGCACCTCGATCTGCACGTACGGCGCGGAAGCCGCGAAGTCCCAGAACGAGAGCGCGCCGTGCCGGTGCAGCAGCGCGGAGATGGCCGAGGTGTCCGAGATGATCCCGGTGACGTTGGAGGCGGCGGAGAAACTGCCGATGCGGAGCGGCCGGTCCCGGAACTCGACCAGCCGCCGCTCCAGCTCGGCCAGGTCGATGGCGCCGTTGGCGTCCTCGCCGATCTCCACCACGTCGGCGATGGACTCGCGCCAGGGCAGCTCGTTGGAGTGGTGTTCGTACGGGCCCACGAACACCACCGGCCGCTCCGCCCGGGGAATCCGTGCCAGCAGGTCGTGCCGCTCGGCCAGCTCGGCGGGCAGCCGGAGGCCCAGGATGTTCACCAGCCGGTCCACCGCCCCGGTGGAGCCGGATCCCACGAAGATCACCGCATGTTCCGCCCGGGTGGCACCCACCGCGGCGCGGATGATCTCCCGCGACTCCTCGCGGAAGCGGGAGGTCTGCCGCCCGGTGCCGGAGGTCTCGGTGTGGGTGTTGGCGTAGAGCGGGAGGACGTGCTCCCGGAGGAAGTCCTCGACGAAGCCGAGCGCCCGGCCCGACGCGGTGTAATCGGCGTAGGTCACCCGGCGGAGGCCGAACGGCGTCTGGACGGCGGTGTCCGCACCGACCACGGAGGCCCGGATGGTGTCGATGAGGGGGTGGGGCGGCAGGGGGGCGGTCCGGGGCACGAGGCGTCCGTTCGTCGGGGTGTGCCGAAGGTACCGACGGGGCCCCCGGGGCAGAAGTGCGGTGCCGGGGGCTGCTGGCCCCGCCTTCCGGCGTGACCTATAATTGGGCTGCTTTTCGCCGGCCCTCACCCCCCACGCCCTCGTGGTGCCGTGTCCGAGATCCTCCCCCGGCTGCAGCAGGCCCTCAAGGATCGGTATGGAATCCAGCGCGAGCTGGGGCGCGGCGGCATGGCCACCGTCTACCTCGCCACCGACCTCAAGCACGACCGCGAGGTCGCCATCAAGGTGCTGCACCCCGAGCTGGCCGCCACGCTGGGCCCGGAGCGGTTCGACCGGGAGATCAAGTTCGCCGCCAAGCTGCAGCACCCCAACATCCTGGGGCTGTTCGACTCGGGTGAGGCCGACGGGCTGCTGTACTACGTCATGCCGTTCGTGTACGGCGAGTCCCTGCGCGACCGGCTCAACCGCGACCACATGCTCCCGGTGGACTTCGCGATTCACGTCGCGCTCGAGGTGGCGGACGCGCTGGGCTACGCCCACATGCTGGGCATCGTCCATCGCGACATCAAGCCGGAGAACATCATGCTCTCCGGCGGCCACGCCCTGGTGGCCGACTTCGGCATCGCCCGCGCCGTCACCGAGGCCGGCAGCAACCAGAAGCTGACCGAGACCGGGATGGCCGTCGGCACCCCGCTCTACATGAGCCCCGAGCAGGCGGTGGGCGACACCGTGGGCCCCACCAGCGACCTCTACTCCCTCGCCTGCGTGCTCTACGAGATGCTGGCCGGCCACCCGCCCTTCGGCGGCAGCAACGTGCGCCAGATCATGGCCCGCCATGCCATGGAGCAGGTGCCGAGCATCCAGGTGGTCCGCGACACCGTGCCGGACCAGGTCGAGGACGCCATCATGGCGGCCCTCAACAAGGTCGTCGCCGACCGGCCGCAGACCGCCGCCCAGTTCGCCGAACTGCTCGGCGCGCCGCCCGGCGCCACCGCGAACCGCTACACCGCCTCCCGGGTCACCGCCGCCCGGCGCACCGTCCGCACCCCGCCCGCCGGCTCGGTGACCCTCACCGTGCAGAAGCGCTCGCTGGTGACGATGGGGCTCGGCGCGTCGCTGGCGCTGGTCGGGCTGCTCGGGGCCGGCTGGTGGTTCCTGCGCGATCGCGGCGGGCCGCCGCTGATGGCCGAGGGCGGGCTCGACCCGCACACCGTCGCGGTGCTGTACCTGCAGGACGGCACCGGCGACCACCGCCTGGGCGACCTCGCCAACGGGCTGACCGACGCGGTGATCGGCGCGCTGTCGCAGGTGTCCGCGCTCAAGGTGATCTCCCCCGCCGGCGTGGACGCCTGGCGCGACCCGTCGGTCCCCCGCGACAGCGTGGCCCGCGCGCTCGATGCCGGCACGCTCGTGGCGGGGTCGGTGGAGCCGGTGGGCGACAAGCTGCGGGTGCAGATCCGCCTGGTCGACGGCAACAGCGGCGTGGACCTGCCGGGCCAGCGCGGCAGCTTCGACCTCCCCGCCGGCGATCCACTCGCGGTGCGCGACTCGCTCGCCGCCGAGGTGGCCGCCCTGGTGCGGCGCCGGCTGGGCGAGGAGATCCGGCTCCGGGAGCAGCGCGCCGGCACCCGCAGCGTCCCCGCCTGGACCACCCTGCAGCAGGCACGCGGCGCCCGGCGCACGGCGGAGGCGGCCCTTGAGGAGGGCGACGTGGCCGCCTTCCTGCGCGGCTCCGCCGCCGCCGACAGCCTCGCCGCCAGGGCCGCGGGCCTCGACCCGAAGTGGACCGAGGTCCCCGTGCTGCAGGCCCGGCTCGACTACCGCCGGGCGTACGTCACCGGCCAACGGGGCGACTCGCCCACCGCCAGCCGCTGGATCGACCAGGGACTCGCCGCGGCCGACCGGGCCCTGGCCCTCGACCCGAACGACCCCGAGGCGCTGGAGTTGCGCGGCAACCTGCGCTACTGGCGCTGGCTGCTGCAGCTGGAGCGGGACGACACCAGGGCGAATGCGCTGCTGCTGGCGGCGCAGGACGACCTGGAGCACGCCACCAAGGTGAACCCGGCGCAGGCCGGGGCCTGGGCCACGCTGTCGCACCTCTACAACCAGACCAAGACGAGCACCGACGTGGCGTATGCGGCCCGGCGCGCGCTGGAGGCGGATGCCTTCCTGGCCAACGCCGACAAGGTGCTGCAGCGGCTGTTCTCGGTCTCCTACGACCTGGGCCAGTTCCCGGAGGCCACCCAGCGCTGCAGCGAGCTGGGCCGCCGCTATCCCGCCAATCCGTGGGCGATGCAGTGCCGGCTCTTCCTGCTGACCGCACCGGGGCCCAAGCCCGACATCGCGGAGGCGTGGCGCGACGCCGACTCCGCCACCGCGCTCACCGACAGCGCCGCCCGTCCCTTCTACAAGCTGTACTACCACACCTTCGTCGGCGCGGTGCTCGCCCGGGCCGGGCTCGCCGACAGCGCCCGCCGCGTCCTCGCCGCCAGCCGGGGCGACGCGCTGGTGGATCCGCAGGGCGACCTGCGCCTGCCCGCGGCCTTCGCCTACGCCCAGCTGGGCGACAAGGCCGCCGCGGTCCGGGAACTGACCGCGTACCTCAACGCCAGTCCGGGGCGGGCGGCCGCCTTCCAGGACGACACCGGCTGGTGGTTCCGCGACCTCCGCAGCGACCCTGCCTTCCAGCGACTGACCGCCGCCCACTAGGCGACCTGCCGGGCGCTCGCCCCCCCTGCTGTGGCGCCGCAGCAGGTCCCTCGCCCACCCGGCCGAATGTCCAGCCCGGGTGCAATGCCGTAAATCAATACCAAACAACATGTTGGGTGACGGACCGAATTCCGTCACCCGGTTGTGATTTTGCGCACATATCCTGCAGCGAGCTGGGATTCCTTCCTTCTATAGCTGAGGCCCCTCGGATGCGCCCCCTCGCCCTATCGGCGGCCACTGGCCTGTTGCTGGTGCTTGCCTGTTCCTCTGACGCCCCGACCGCCCAGGCGCCCACCGCGCCGATGGCGAGTGTCTCCGCCGACGCCTGCCCGACAGTGGACGGCCTGCGGGACCAGATCACTGCCCTCTTTCCCGCCGGGCTCTACCAGCGCGAGGCCACCAGCGCACTGGTCGCAATGCGGAATTTCGTGAAGGCCGGCGACTTCGCCTCGGCCCAGGCGGTGATGTTCAAGCTGGTGAACTACACCCTGACGGGCTACTACGGCCACCAGCTGGTGGGCGACCAGTCGGCCAGCACCCAGCAGGCGGTGGTGACGCTGATCAACGGTCTCTACTGCTACGTCGGGCTCGCGGCGCCCAACATTCCGCTCGGCGCCCTGGGCGATGACGGTGTCGTCGCGGTCATTGATCCCACCATGGGGCAGACCACCGTGGTGACCCCGAGCGCGCAGGCCGGCGTGGACATCCCCGCCGCCGCCACGCCGACCACGACGGTGCTCGCGGTCTACCGCCTGCCCGACACGCCCCACCCGCTCAACACCGCCCTGGACCAGTATCCGGCGTTCTACGAGTTCCAGGTCTCGCCGGTGGTGACCTTCAACCAGAATGTGCTGGTGGGTGCCTGCCAGCTGGGGAGCTTTGCCCCGGCCGACTACGGCCGGCTCAAGATCGGCCACAACCTTGGTGGCACCGGGTTCGAGCTGCTGCCGAAGCAGTCGCCGGCCTTCCTCGACTGCACCGGGCTCGCCTCGATCACCGCCGACCCGTCCATCAACAGCACCTGCTGCCTCGGCGGGACCACCAAGAGCTTCAGCCCCTTCGGCGCGGTGGATACCAGCACCACGATGGACGCCGCCTCGCTGCGGCGCATCACCGGCGCCGCCAACAGCCCGGTGCCCTCGAACCTGCTCCCGGCGGTCCAGATCCTCACCCCGCAGGGGCACCCGGTGCCGGGCATCACGGTGACCTTCAGCGTCCCGCAGGGCAGCGAGGGGAGCATCACCGGCGCCACCCAGGTGACCGATCAGAATGGCATCGCCCGGGTCGGGTCCTGGACCCTCGGGTCGGGCCAGCTGTCGGACAAGGTGATCGCGACCGGCGTGCCGTTCCCCGGCAGCGGCCTCGAGCGCAACGGGCTCGACTTCACCGCCACGGTGCAGTAGCGCCGCCCGCACACGCCACCGCCCCCGGCACCTCGACCTCGAGGCGTCGGGGGCGGTGCGCGTTCCGGCCCCCGGCCGGGCCCCGGCCCGGGGTGGCGGCGGTGCGGGCGCCTAGTCCCGCGGCTGGAGGCGGCGCAGTACCTCCCAGACCTCGTGGTACGTGGCGGCGCGGTCGTGGCCCCGCACCCGGGCCACCTCCGCCTTGAAATTCTGGTAGTCGATCCCGCGCGCCATCGCCGCCAGGGCCACCGCCACCGCCTCGCGCGGGGCCTGGGCCCGGAAGCGATAGTCGGCACCGGGATCCTCACTGATGGGGCCCATCGTGGGCAGGAAGCGGTCGCGGAGCCCCTCGAGATCCTCACGCCTGCGCGCGCGGACCGTCAGGGTCTTTCCGTCACGGTCCCAGGGCTTCTCGACCACGCTGAAGAACCCGACTGCACTCACCACCCACATCCACCCCTCCTCCCCGGCGGCGAGGGGGGTCATCGCCGCGCCTGACACATCGGTGTATCGCATCCTTCGGGAGCGGTGTCAACTACCGGCCCGGCCTCGAGCGCGTGGCGAATTGCGAGGCGCGGGCTGCCGCACTCTGCAAGGGCCCGTCCGGGACTCAAGTCCGAGTGGATCCCGACCGATGGTGCCTGAACGGGGCCATGGAGGGCCCGACACCGTATGCATGGGAGCAGGCCATGACCTTCTCAGGGATTTCCTTCAGCAACACCCGCTTCGCCGTCTCGGTGCGGGGGGACGAGGGCCAGCATCGCGGGCGGCAGCACGGCCTGCGCGGGCTGGCGAATGCGCTCGAGTCGGGGGACCTGGAGGCGGCGACCCGCCGCTTCACCGAACTCGCGGCACGGGGCCCGGGCCGCCGGCTGCAGGGCACCGACGCCGTGTCCACCGACCTGGCGAGCAAGTTCGCCGCGGTCGGGACCGCGCTCGCCTCCGGCGACGTGGCCGCGGCCAAGGACGCCTTCGTGGCGTTCCGGACCGCGCTCCGCTCCGCGGGCGAGGGCCCGGGCAGCTCCGACGTGAGCACCCAGCCGGTCCCGGGTGACTCGTCCGGGCTCCTGCCGGTGGACAGCCCGGTGGTGGTGACGCCGCCGAGCCTCCAGCCGGTGAACGGCACGGCCCCGGTCGTGCCGCAGATCGGCGCGCCGGCCGCCGCCCCCACCGGGGGCACGGCGGTGCCGCAGATCGGTGCCCCGGCCACGCCGGTGCCCGCGGGCTCCGTCCCCGGGGCGGACCCGGCAACCACCCCCGCGGCCGCGCCCGCCGGCTCCACGCCCGCCAGCTACAGCCTGACCTACACCTACGTGCAGCTCAGCTGGAGCTACGGGCCGAACAGCGGCAGCCTTACCCAGACCGGCCTCACGCTCAACGTGACCGGCTGAGCCGCCCCGGCGGCACCCGCGCGCCCCGGCCCCTGGGCCGGGGCGCGCCGTGCGTCCGGCAGTGTGATCTCACCTCTTGCGGGAACCCGGCAATCGCCCAAGTGCCAATTCTGCTGCTGCGTCGCCACAACAAACGGGCCGGATCGAGCCGGGTTCCGGGCACCAGAAAACACCGCAAGTCGTTATTTGACAACATTGTACGCATCTGGCCCATCGGTTGCCATATTCGGCGGCACCCAGACCCCAAGGGCCGCAGACCGATGCTTCCAATCCTGCTCCGGACCCCTGCCGGCGAGCGCCACTCCTACCCCACCCGGGAGGAGTTTGCGCTGGCCGTGCTCAAGGGCGACGTGCGGGATTTCTGGGAGGTCTATCACGCGGCCGGCGACTGCTGGCTGCCGGTCACCGAGCACCCGGTCTTCCGCATGCCCCGGCCCAGCGGCCGGAAACGGGTCTCGGACGCCGAGCGGACCCAGGACCTGGTGCTGGTTCATCCGGACGGCAGCGTGACGGTCGAGCCCTGGGCCCCGTCCGAGGAGCCCGAGCCGATCCCGCCCGCCCCGGCGGCGCGCCGCACCTCCGGCCCCCAGCGCCAGCCCGGCGCCCGGCCCTCGAATCCGTTGCTCGAGTCGGCCATCCGCGCCGTCCCGACCTTCTCCCGCGCCATCCTCGGCGCCGCCGCGCTGGTCCACCAGCGCTGAATCCCCCGGGGCCACCGCCCCGTCCGCTCCAGTTGCCCCGCCCGTCCGGACCGCGCACCTTCCCTGCGTCCTGGTCCACCCCTGGCCCTCCTGGAGCCTTCCGCATGCGTGCCCGCCTGTTCGCGGTCCTCTCATTCGCCTTGCTCGCCACCCCGCTCGCCGGCCAGGCCGATGCCGCCCAGCAGCGCGCCGACAGCCTGCGGGGCTTCATCACCCCCGAGCGGGCCTGGTGGGACGTGGCGTTCTATGACCTCGCGGTGCGGATCCAGCCGGCCGACAGCTCCATCCGGGGCGTGAACCGGATCACCTACCGGGTGCTCGCCGCGGGGCAGGTGCTGCAGGTGGACCTGCAGGAGCCGCTCGCGGCCGACAGCTTCGTCCAGGACGGGCGGGTGCTTCCCGCCCGGCGCGACGGCAACGCCTACTTCGTGACCCTGCCGGCCCCGCTCGCCGCCGGTGCCACCGCCACGCTCGCGGTGTACTACGGCGGCAAGCCCCACGTCGCCAAGCGGGCGCCGTGGGACGGCGGCTTCGTGTGGACGGCGGACAGCCTGGGCCGCACCGTCATCGCCACCGCCTGCCAGGGCACCGGCGCGAGCATCTGGTGGCCCAACAAGGACACCCAGGCCGACGAGCCGGACAGCCAACGGGTCGCGATCACCCTGCCGGACCCGATCACGAACGTCTCCAACGGCCGGCTCCGGAGCCGCACCGCCAACCCGGACGGCACCACCACCTGGACCTGGTTCGTCAGCGAGCCGATCAACAACTACGATATCGCCGTCAACGCCGCGAACTACGCCCACTTCGAGGACACCTACGCGGGTGAGGCCGGCACCCTGACGCTCAACTACTGGCCGCTCGACTATCACCTCGAGGCGGCGAAGCGCCAGTTCACCCAGGTCAAGCCGATGCTGGCCTGCTTCGAGCACTGGTTCGGGCCCTACCCCTGGTACGCCGACGGCTACCAGCTGGTCGAGACCCCGCACCTGGGGATGGAGCACCAGAGCGGCATCGCGTACGGCAACCACTACGGCAACGGCTACCTGGGCCGCGACCTGAGCGGCACCGGCCGGGGCCTGAGCTGGGACTTCATCATCGTGCACGAGAGTGCCCACGAGTGGTTCGGCAACAACCTGACCA
Source organism: uncultured Gemmatimonadaceae bacterium (assembly GCA_964647615.1). Taxonomy (GTDB): domain Bacteria; phylum Gemmatimonadota; class Gemmatimonadetes; order Gemmatimonadales; family GWC2-71-9; genus JADJOM01. Next base: position 47,974 of record CAZYIV010000008.1, read on the forward strand.
CCGCCGACCTCGCGGACATGTGGGTGCACGAGAGCTTCGCCAACTATGCCGAGGGGCTGTTCGTCGAGTGCCAGCAGGGGAAGGAGGCGGGGGCCGAGTACAATCGCGGCAACCGGAAGGGCATCCGCAATGACCGGCCGATCGTGCCGGTGTTCGGCCGGAACCAGGAGGGCTCGGGCGACATGTACCCGAAGGGCGGGAACATGCTGCACACCATCCGGCAGGTGATCGGGGACGACGACGCCTGGCGCCGCATCCTCCGCGGACTGAACCAGACCTACCGGCACCAGATCGTGACCGGCAAGCTGGTGCAGGACTACATCAGCTGGCAGTCAGGGCACGACTTCAGCCGCGTCTTCGCCCAGTACCTCACCACCACGAAGATTCCCGCCTTCGAGTACCGCCTCGCGGGCGACAAACTGTGGTACCGCTGGGCCGACGTGGTGCCGGGCTTCGACCTGCCGCTGCCGGTGCGGCTGGGCGCCGCGGGGTACACCACGCTGCGCCCCACCGAGGCGTGGCAGGTGACCCGCACCGACTTCACCACCGCCGACAGCATCGCCGTCAACCCGGACTACTACGTCCGCGCGGTGGCGGTCCCCGCGGAGTAGGCCCGCCGCAACCCGCGCCCCCGGCGCCGCGTAGGGCGGCAGAGCCGGGGCCGCGGGGGTCGCCGGGATTCCACCGCCGCCCGGGAGCCGGTTTCTTTCCACTGCCATGACCACGCCCGCGCTCCCCGCCACCCCCGCCCCGCCGGCGCTCCCGCCGCGCAAGGACGACGCCACCCGGCGCGCCGACCTGGCACGCATGAAGCGCATCGCCACCGGGTTCCTGGTGGTGGCGGCGGCCGTCTTCGTGGTGACCCGCTGGTTCGAGCCGGCGTACCCCTGGCTCGGCTTCGTCCGCGCGACGGCGGAGGCGGCACTGGTGGGCGGTCTCGCCGACTGGTTCGCCGTGACGGCGCTGTTCCGCCGGCCCCTCGGCCTCCCCATCCCACACACCGCCATCATCCAGACCCAGCAGGCGCGCATCGGCCGGGTGCTGGGGAACTTCGTGCAGAATCACTTCCTCTCCCACGACGTGCTGGCCGAGCGGCTCGCCAGCATGCGGGTGGCGGAGCGGGCCGCGCGCTGGCTGGGGGAGGAGGAGAACAGCCGCCGGCTGGCGCGGCACCTGGCGGTGGGCGTCGCGCAGGCCATGCAGACCGTGGAGGAGGAGCAGGCCCGGGCGCTGATCCAGGAGAGCGCCGTGGCCCGGCTCCGCACCATGCAGCTGGCGCCGCTGCTCGGCAGCGTGCTCTCGGTGGTGGCCACCGACCAGCGGCACCAGGTGCTGCTGGACGAGGCGCTCCGGCTGGCGGGCGAGACGCTGGAGAAGAACCGGGATGAACTGGCCCGGCGCATCAAGGAGGAAAGCCCATGGTGGGTGCCCACCGCGGTGGACCAGGCCTTCCAGAAAAAGATCGAGACCGCGAGCCTGCGGCTGATCCAGGAGGTCCGCGCCGACCCGTTCCACCCGCTCCGGCTCAAGTTCGACATCGCGGTGCGGCAGTTCATCGAGCGGCTGCGCTCCTCGGAGGAGGTGCAGCAGCGGGCCGAGACGATGAAGGCGGAGCTGCTGGAGCACCCGGCGGTGGGGGAGTTCGCCGCGTCGCTGTGGGACCGGGCCCGCGGGGCGGCCGAGCGGTTCAGCGCGGACGCGAGCGACGAGACGCTCGCGCCGCTCTCCCGCGGCATCGGCGCGGTGGGCCGGTCGCTGCTGGACAAGCCGGAACGGCTGTCGGAGCTGGACCAGGTGCTCACCGCCTTCGCCGCCTCGGTGGTGGAGCGGCACCGGCACGAGGTGGCGGACCTCATTGCCGAGACGGTCCGGCGCTGGGACCCGGACTACGCCGTGGAGCGGCTGGAGCTGGCCGTGGGACAGGACCTGCAGTTCATCCGGCTCAACGGCACCCTGGTGGGCGGGCTGGCCGGGCTCATCATCTACAGCCTCTCGCTGCTCTTCCGCTGACCCCGGCAGGCGCGGCACGGCCCCCGCACGCCGATGCGTGCGGGGGCCGTGTGGCGTCCCCGGCATCAGTTGATCGTGATCAGCTGGACCCGGGCATTGTTGAGCAGGTTGCTGTCGGCCTGGATGGAGCTCAGGCTGAAGGTCGTGGAGTAGCTCCCCGCCGCGACAGCCACCAGGGTCACGGTGAAGTCGGTCTTGCCACCGTTCACCAGGCTCGGCAGCTGGCAGCTGGTGCCCGTCACCGCGTCGTAGCTGCAGCCCAGGGTCCCGGTGTTCGCGGCGTAGGTGAAGCCCGCACTCGCCGGGATGGTGAAGGTCGCGCCGGGTGAGTCGTCGGGACCGAGATTCTCGTTCTGCAGCGTGACGGTGAAGGTATCGCCCACCGCCACGACCGGCGCGGCACTGAAGACGTGCAGCTCCAGGTTGGCGCTGCCGTCGTTGTCGATGATCGTCACCGTCACCGACGCCGGGGTGGCGCCGCTGTAGGCGGGGTCAGTGCTGCTGACGGTGTGGGTGATGGTCGCCGTCTGCGGCGGCGGTTCGAGCAGGGCGTCGTCCACCGCGCTCACCGGCACCGACAGGGGCAGGGCCCACGCCGCCGTGGTGAAGCTCACGGGCGCCAGGGCCGCGAGCTGACCGCCGGCGGAGGCGGGCGTCACGTCCACGGTGGCGGTGGGGGCGCTCCGCAGGCAGACATCATAACTGGCACCGGCCCCGCCTTCGGTGACGGTCAGTGACGAGCGGTACACGCTGACGGGCGCCAGGGGACTGTACCCGACCAGCTCCAGAGCCCCGCTGGGATTGTAGGTGCGCCAGGCGCGGCTGGGCGCCGGCACCAGCCCGGTGACGGTCGCGAAGCTGCCGCGGTTGAGGGTGCCGGAACCGTCGGTGATGACCGGAATGACCTCACCGCAATGCCCACCCAGATACAGCGGTCCCGGGAGTACTCGCAGCGTCCCGCCGTACACCACGAGTCCACTCACCGCCAGCAGGTCGTGACGGCCGGCGGCGCTGCCCGTCAGGTCGATCACCACCGTGCTCGCCGGGTCGAGGTAGAGCCCGGTCGCGCTGAGGGTGCCCACGCCGGGGAGCACCGGAATGCTGGACACGGGTCCGGGCGCAATGGTGCCACCGGCCGAGAGCACCCCGCCGACCTGTCCCGTGCCACTCAGGGTCCCGCCCGACAGCCCGAGCAGTCCCGACTGCACACTTCCGGAATCGGCCTGGAAGTCTGCGCTGCCGAGGGAAAGGGTCTGGCCCGCGGCCACGGTGATCGTGCCGGCATTCTCCACATTCGAAAGCCAGGGAAGACTGGCCGGCCCGGCGAACGTGACCGTGCCGGTGTTCACCAGGCTGTCGAGCTTCAGGCTCAGCGTGCCCGTTCCCGCGTTGACCAGCAGGGTGCCGCTGTTGTGGACCACGGCCAGGGAGCCCCCGGAGAACTCAACGGTGACCACGTCCGTGGCTGCGGTATCCTGGGGCGTGACGCTGAGGGTGCCGCGACTGTCACTGGGCAGGTGCACCAGTCCGGCCCCGATGACGTTCACCCGGACGCCGGCCGGCAGCCCACCTGCAGGGGCCCCCACCCAGGGCTGGTCATACGGGTGGTACCAGCTGGCGAGCTGGTACAGGTCGAGTTCGATCGTCCCCGTCAGCGTGGAGTCGAGAACGTCGATCGAGACACCCTGGACCCGGACGCGGGCCGTGGTCGTCCCGAGCCGTGCCGGCAGGTCGCCACCCGTCCAGACGAACCTGGGGACGATGTACGGCTGCGTCGGCGGCGGGTACATCAGTGGAGGGACGATGGGCCAGAACTCCACCGCCCCGGCGCCCAGCACCGTGCCACCCTCCATCCGGAAGTCGACCGCCTCGACGGCATACTGCCGCAGCCGGCCCTCGGCGCCGGTGACCTGCAGCGTTCCCGCGTTCCGGAAGTACTGCGCGGGGTAGAGGTCCAGGGTGTCGCGCTGGGCCTCGAGGTAGCCGAGGTTGACGATCGAATCCGCCCCGATGTAGCCGGAGCGCCCGGGGTAGGCGGCGACCAGGCTGCCCTCGTTCACCACCCACGCGGCGGTGACGCTGAGTGCGGTGGTCATGGAGACGGTGCCGCCCGACTTCACGTACAGCCCGCCGGTCATGGACCAGGGGGCGTTGGCGGTGGTGGCGGAGACCGTGAGGGTCGGATTCGCACCGGCGCCACCGACCACCAGGAAGTCCACCGTGTCCGGGTTGGACAGGGTCACGGTGTACGTCCCGGCGGCATCGAGGCACACCGTCGCCAGTCTCCGCGGCACGCCGGTGGGGATCCAGTTGGTGCCCACCGACCAGTCGCCGCTCACCCCGGTCTTCCAGCGCTTGGTGCACGCCGGCGTCGTGACCAGTGCGGCCGGGGCACGGGGGGCGCTGACCGCCGGGCCGACATCGGCCGGGGCGGTGGGGTCGTCGGTGCAGGCAGCCAGGGAGAGCGCCGCCAGCGCCAGGAGGGGGAGCGTCGGGCACCGCATGAACGGTCTCCAGAGAGGGTCATCTTCCATGGCGTCGAACCCCCGCCGGCCGGGACATCCTGCGGAGCGCACCACGCCCCCGGCGGCCGGGCCGGCCACCGGGGGCGTGTGCCCGCCTGCCCTCCTAGAAGTGGAATCCGTAGCCGAAGAACACCGGCTGCATGCCCAGCAGCCCCAGCCCGCCGATCGCCAGCCCGCCCAGGATCAGCACGAACGGCAGGTACACCAGGCGCTGCACCAGCGGATGCTCCCACGGCACGTGGTGCAGCAGCGGCAGCATCACGAACGCCACCGCCAGGCCCAGGAAGCTGAGCTGCACCAGCTGCAGGCAGGCCACCCCGAAGACCAGCCCGCAGGCCATCTCGAATCCCTGCACCAGCGGGTGATCCGGGTGGCTGCCGGCGATGGCCCGGCGCACCGAGGCCCACGCCCGCCCCCACGGCGTCCCGCTCGTGCGTTCGGCGACCGCCCGGCTCTTGTCGCCGGTGACGAGGAAGGTGGCCTTGCCGGTCAACAGGTAGCCCACCACCCCGAGGGATGACATCGGCCCCAGCGCGGCATACATCACCGTGCTCTGGCACAGGAAGCGGAACAGCTGGCGGGGTTTCCCCAGGAGCTCGATCACGAAGCACAGGATCGGCGCGATGAACGTGAGCAGGGTGATCAGGAAGAAGTCCCAGCTCTGCACCACCGCGAAGCGCGGGTCCAGCGCGCGGGTCGGCAGCACCAGCGCGGTGCCGCCCAGTTCCAGCGTCATCGGGTGCGGCTGGGTGAACAGGAAGCCGAACACCAGGTTGGCATCCACCACGAACAGGAAGTACACCAGCGCGAGCGGCAGGCTGAGCGCCGGGAAGAGCACGTCCAGCTTCTCCACCAGCGGGATGCGCCGGGCCCGCAGGGCAGGCCACATCTCCCGGGCGAAGAACTCGCAGGTGCCGCGGGTCCACTTCATGTGCCGCACCCGGAAGGCGCGGATGGTCTCCGGGAACTCCTCGTAGCAGATGACGTCCTCGGCGAAGCGGCCATGCCAGCCGTGCTGCCGGGCCCGGAGCGAGAAGGCCAGGTCCTCGGAGACGATCTCGGGGAAGCCGCCGATCTCCTGCCACACCTGCCGCCGGATGACTGCCCCGTGACCCAGCAGCATCACGAAGCCCCAGCGGTTGCGGAGCGGGTGGTACCAGCGCCAGTGGATATCAATGCCGACCCCCACCGCCGACTGCAGTGCCCCCCGGCCCTCGGGGTTGGCCCGGTGGTTGGCCTGGACGAAGCCGCAGCGATCGTCCGCCAGCAGCATCGGCACCATCCGCCGCAGGAAGTTGGGCGGCAGGATCTCGTCGGCGTCCACCAGGGCGAACAGCGGCTCCGTCACGGCCGCGGTGCGGAGGCCGTGATTGGTGTTCCCCGCCTTGAAGCCGGACCGGTCGGGGCGCCGCACCACCCGCACCCGCTCGCCGTGCCGCGCCGCGAAGGCGTCCACCCGGGCCCGCGCCTCGGGATCGCTGCTGTCGTCGAGCAGGTACAGGGTCCAGTGCGGGTAGTCCTGGTGGAGGCAGGAGACCGCGCTCTCCTCCACGAAGTCGTTGCAGGTGAGGTAGAGCAGCGCCACCGCCGGCGGGTCCGCCGGAAGCGGCGGGGGCAGCCGCACTCCATGCACCCGGCGCCGCCGCTGGTGCACCCAGGCGAAGAGCACCACGCCGACGTTGTAGAACCCGTACAGCCACGCCAGTTCCGTGAACAGGATGAAGAACAGCACCGCACCGGTGGCGAACGCGCCGTGAGCCAGGCCCAGCAGGCTGAGCAGCCGGGGATGGAACCAGGCGAGGCTCGCGCCCCACGCCGCGAAGATCGCGAGGTACAGCGTGGGCCGGGCGCCCGGAGAAGGAGTGGCGGTGGTCATGGCTGGCGCACCTGCAGGGCCAGCCCCGCGGCCACAGAGGTGAGGTCGCTGGTGCCCGGCGCCCGCTCGTGCCGCACCATGAAGTGGACCTGCTGCGCGGCACCGAGGCCCAGCGTCAACCGGCCGTAGGCATCCCACACCGTGCCGTCGAACCCGGCAGGCGACCCGGAGATCCGCCCGGTGGCGACGCCGCCACCCACCCCGATGCCGGCCCCGGGATGCAGCTCCGCCGCCAGCAGCACCCGCCACTGGGCTTCCTGGCCCACACCGCTCCGGGCGTAGAACACAATCGGCTCCACCCGGAGCGCCGGGCCCACCGGCGTGTTGAACCCGGCGTGCGCCACCCACTCGGTGCGGTGGTCGGCCCGCGGGCCGGCTTCGACCCCTGCCTTGAGTGCTGTCGCACCGCGGTAGACCACCTGCTCCGCGCCGAGCAGCGTCTGCCCGATGCCGCCGGGGAGGGTCCGCCGGCCCGCCTGCAGCACCGTGGTGTAGTGCCCGCCCCAGTTGAGCAGCGCGCCGCCGCTCCAGGTCGGCACCCGCCGCCCGGCGCGAAGCAGCGTGAGGTTGTCGAGGCTCAGGCTGTTGTCGTACCGCCCGAAGAGGCGCATGGCCCCGGACGGCCAGACCGCCACTTCCAGGGAGCGGAGCCCGAGCCCGGTGGCCTTGTCACCGGCCGGCGTGGTGGGCGCGTTCGCAAAGCTCGAGTACGCGCCCCAGGCCGAGAGCTCGAGCACGGGGCGGGACGGCGCGGACTGGGCGGCGACCGGGACCCCCGCGGCGAGGGACAGTGTTGCCAGCAGGGCAGGAGCGCGGAGAGGTCGTGGGGGGAGTGGCATGGCTCGCTCCGGGACAGGGACGCCCGCAGCCACCATGGTGCGGGGATGCCCCGGAGAAGGCAGATGATGCGCCACACCACCGCCGCTCCGCGTGAGGCGTGCAGCGCGTTGTCCGGCAACGAGATGCGGCGCGGACCCGGAGGCCGCGCGGCGGCGGCGCACTCGACCGAATCGGCGCAGCCTCGCTCGAATCGGGACAGTGCACCGGATGGGCGGCCGGCCGCGCACGACATGGCCCCCCGCACGCAGCCGCGTGCGGGGGGCCGTCTCGCCTCCCCGGCTTCAGTTGACCGTGATCAGCTGGACCCGCGCGTTGTTGAGCGGGTTGCTGTCGGGCTGGGTGGAACTCAGGCTGTAGGTCGTCGAGTAACTCCCCGTCGCGACGGCCACCAGGGTCACGGTGAAGTCGGTCTTGCCACCGTTCACCAGGCTCGGCAGCTGGCAGGTGGTGCCCGTCACCGCGTCGTAGCTGCAGCCGAGGGTCCCGGTGTTCGCGGCGTAGCTGAAGCCCGTGCTCGCCGGGATGGTGAAGGTCGCGCCGGGCGAGTCGTCGGGACCCAGGTTCTCGTTCTGCAGCGTGATGGTGAAGCTGTCGCCCACCGCCACTACCGGCGGCGCGCTGACCACGTGCAGCTCCAGGTTGGCGCTGCCGTCGTTGTCCACGATCGTCACCGTGATGCTGCCGAGCGGGGCGTTCAGGTACGGCGGCGTGGTGCTGGTCACCGTGTGCTGGAGGTCCTCGAGCTGCGGCGGCGGCTCCCGCACGGAGTCATCCACCGCCCCGACGGTGAGGGTGCGGGGGAGCCCCCAGTCGGTGCTGGTGAACGTGACGGCAGCGGGCGGTACCAGCTGGCCCAGGGGCGAGCTGGCACTCACGGTGACCGGCGTGACCGGCTGGCTCCGGAGACACACGCTGTAGCTGGCCCCGGCCCCGCCCTCCGTGACCGTCAGCGAATCCGGCGCGCGGGTCACGGCGAGCAACGGGTTGTGGCCGACGAGGTAGAGCGAGTCGGCCGGGTTGTGGAGGCGCCAGCCCCGGCCCGGGCCCGGCGTCAGGCCCAGGAACTTGGTGAACGCCCCGCGCGGCCCGGAGCTGTGGTCCCGGATGATGGGGATCGCCTGGCCGCATACCGCGCTCACGAACGGCGCAATCTCGGTGACCGAGAGGGTCCCGGCGTACGTCACCCCCCAGGAGACGAACACCTGGTCGTACTCCCCCTTCGCGGTGCCGGCGACGTCGATATCCACGCTGCTGGAGCCATCCATCACCAGGCTGGCCAGGCCGAGCTGGCCGATCGGCAGCCCCGGCTGGACCTGCGTCCCCGTGAGGACCACGTCGCCGACGCTGCCCACGCCGATGAGGCGGCCGCCGGTCATGTTGAGCCTCCCGTTATGGTAGGACCCCGCTTCCGCGATGAAGTCGGCGTAGGTGGTGGTCAGGGACGCACCGTAGGCCATCAGCTTGCCCCGATTCCGGACCAGCATGCCCGCCCGCCCGAACGTGGCCGAGTCCCCGACGGTCGTCACGCTGTCATTCACCAGGCTGTCGGCGAGGAGCACCATGCCGGGCCGGCCAATGAGCGCGAACACACCGGCATTCATCACGGCGGTGGCGGACACGGTGTCTTCCATGCTGTCCCCGACTTCGCCGGCGATGGTCAGGTACCCGTCGTTGACGAAGGGCCGGCTGCCGACCCCGTGGAGCTGCAGGGACCCCCGCACGGTGGCGACGATGGCGGCGCCCGCCGGGAGGTGACCGATGATGCTCGACGGGCGGGTCAGGTAGAGGACCCCGCTGTCGGCGCCCGAGACCTTGATGGTCTGGGCATAGGCCGAGAATCCGAGCGAACTCACGCTGCCACCCGCCCACACCAACGTGCCGGCCTGAGCTCCCCCATACCCCGTGAAGGACAGGTACCCGCTCCCCGTCACGGCGCCGCCCTCCATCCGCAACTCGCCCGGGACGACGGCAATGTCCTGCATGCTGAGGTGCGAGGCCCCGTTGACTTCGATGGTCCCCGTGTTCCGGAAGCCGACGGGGCCGAGAGAACTGACCAGGACGGTGCCCGAGTCGGTCCGCAGCGTCCCGTAGTTCACCAGGGAATCGAGCACGAGGTCGCTCGGCGCCTGCCAGTGGAGCGTGCCACTCACCTCGACGTAGCCGGTCGAGACCGTCACCGTCTTGGCGGCGTTGAGGATGAGCCTGCCGCTCTGGACATCGATGCCGGTCGGCACCCGCCAGGTCCCCGCGGCCGCGGGCACGAAGCGGAGCGTGGGTGTGGCACTGCCGCCGCCGATCACGATCGCCTCCACCGTATCCAGCTTGGCCAGGGTGACGGTATAGCTGCCGGCCGCGTCGAGGCAGGCGATGTCGGTGGCCGTCGGCACCCCGGAGGGTGTCCAGCTGGCGGCCGCGCCCCACTGCCCGTTGCTGCCGTTCTTCCAGTGCTTGGTGCAGGCGGGAAAGGCGGCGGTGGAGGTGTGCACCGCGGGGCGCACGGCCGCCGAGTCAACCAGCGGCTGCCGTGGAGAGGTGGCGTCCTCGCCGCAGGCGGCCAGGGTCAGGGCCGCCAGCGCCAGGAGGGGGAGAGTCGGGCAGCGCATCGAAGGGCTCCAGGTGTGGTCACCTTCAATGGCGATGGACCTGCGTCGCGCGGGACATGCTGGAGATTGCCCCACGCCCCCGGCGGCCGGGGCGGCGGGCGGGACCGGTCGGAGCCCTTCAGGGATGGGCGAGTCGCTGGCGCGCCTCGCGGCCCCACTTGAGGATGAGCGGGTCGGCGAGGCCCCAGGCTTCCATCGCGTTGCAGCCTTCGTCCAGCTGCAGCCGGGCCTCCGCGGTGCGTCCGGCCCCGGCGAGGGCCACCCCGAGCAGGCACTCGAGCTGGGCGCTCGCGAAGCGGATCGGCGCGCCGGGCTGGCGCGTTCCCTCATACGCGGCGCTCGCGCGGATGACCGCGGCGTCGAATCGCCGCTGCGCGATGGCCACCATGGCGCCCCAGCGATCCAGGTCGTTGTGCTTGGGCGAGCCCGGCGGGTGCACCGTCGGCAGGACGCTGTCGGCGAACGCCAGCGAGGTCACCGCCTCGGGCAGCCGGCCCTGCCTGAGCAGCAGCGGGATCCGCTGCCCTCCCAGGTAGGCGAGGTAGGGCGGCGACACGGGGGTGGCCCGCCGGACCATGCGCATCGCGGAGTCGAGCAGCGCGAGCCCCTCGTCGGTCCGTCCCCGTGCGGCCCGGAGCAGCGCGAGGTTCCGCACCGCGCTCGCCACCAGCCCGTGGTTCGGGGCGAGTCCCTCGGCGTAGTACGAGACGGCCAGGGCCTCCAGCGAATCCGCCTCCGCGAGCTTGCCCAGGGCGGCGATGGTGAGCGCCAGCCGCTCATAGACCCCGGCCCGGTCCGCGGCGCCGACCGGCTTGCCGGTGACCGCCGCCAGCGTGGCCCGCTGCAGCGACTCCGCGGCAGCGAGCTGCCCGGACTGCCCCAGGGCAACGCTCAGGTTGTTGGTGATGGTCTGGAGCACCGGATTGTCAGGCGGCAGCTGTTCGCCCAGCATGGTGAGCGTCTGCTCGAACAGTGCCGCGGCTTCCAGCGACCGCCCCTGCCCCAGCAGCTCGATCGCCTGGGTATGCATCCGGTTGGCGATCGACAGCGTGTCGAGGCCGGAATCGGCGGACTCCAGCGCGACCAGCTCCGCGAAGAGGGCCTGCCGCCGGCGCCGGTCCGGGGTGACGGCCGCCAGGTCGTTGATCGCGACCCGCAGGTCCGGGGCGCCGGGCGGTTCGATCCGCCGGAGGGTCGCCAGGGACGAGTCGAACATGGGGCGCGCCGCCTCGGCGCCGCGGTAGCTGAGCACCGCCACCGCCAGCTCGTGGTACATGATCGCCGCCTGCTCGTCGTCGGCGCCGGCCAGGGCCACCCGCAGGTCCACTGCCCGCCGCAGCAGCGACTCGGCGCGGGCGTACTCGCCCCGCGCTCCGCGCATCTCACCCACGGTCTTGAGCAGCGCCGCCTGCCGGGCCGAGTCCTCCGCCAGCTGCGCGATCCGCTGCTCCGCCTCGTCCAGCAGGGCCACCACCCGCACGGTGTCGCCCCCGGCCACCTTGCGCGGGTTGGCCCGGTCGAACAGGCCGGTGAGGATCTGCACCATGTCGGTGGCGACGGCGCGCTCCTGCTCGGCCCGGTCCCGCTCCCGCGCGGCGCGGCGGGCCTGCAGCGTGGCGGTGACGGCGGTGCCCACCAGCAGGGCACCCGTGACCACGCCCGCCACCACCAGCGCACGGTTGCGGGCCAGGAACTTTTCCGCCCGGTACCCGAACCGGTCCGGCTGGGCCCGCACCGGCAGCCCCGCGAGGTACCGTTCCACGTCGTCGGCCAGGGCGGTGGCGGAGCCGTAGCGCCGGTCCGGTTCCTTGCGCAGCGCCGCTTGCACGATCACATCCAGGTCGCCTCGCAGCCGCCGGGCCAGCGCCCGGTCGGTCACGCTGGCGCTCGCGAGCGGCGCCGGCGCCTCGAGGATGGCGCGCTCCAGCTCCAGCAGGGTGCGGTGTGCCGCGGGGAACGGCGTGCGTTCGGTCAGCAGCTGGAAGAGCAGCACCCCGAGCCCGTACACATCGGTGCGGGTGTCGCACGGCTCGCCGCGGAGCTGTTCCGGGGCGGCATGCTCCGGGGTGAGCAGGCGGCTCTCCGGCCGGGTGGGATGCACCAGCGAGGCATCGGCATCGGGGTCGAGCAGCCGCGCGATGCCGAAGTCGAGCAGCCGCGGCGTGCCGTCGGCCTCGACCAGGATGTTGGACGGCTTGAGGTCCCGGTGGATCACCAGCTGCGCGTGGGCGAACTCCACCACCCGCGCCACCCGCACGAACAGCCGGAGCCGCGCCTCGAGGTCGAGCCCCCGGTCCCGCACGAACCGGGTGATCGGGCTCCCATCCACATACTGCAGCACCAGGTAGGGCCGCCCGTCGGCGAGCGAGCCGCCGTCCACGATGGCCGCGATCCCCGGGTGCACCAGCCGCGCCAGCGCCTGCCGCTCCACCCGGAATCGGCGCACCGTCTCCGCGGTGCGGTACCCTGGCCGGAGCACCTTGAGCGCCACCACCTGGCGGTAGGCACCGTCCACCCGCTCCGCCCGGTAGACCTCGCCCATGCCGCCCTGCCCGACCAGCGCCTCGACCCGCCACGGCCCCACCCGGCTGCCCGCAGGGAGGTCGTGCGCCCGGAGCAGCGGATCCGAGGGCCGCAGCCGGCGTTCCTCCTCGAACAGCAGCGGGGTGCCGTCCTCGTGGGCGGCGAGCATGGCCAGCAGCTCGCGCAGGAGCTCAGGGTCGTTGGGGGTGGCGTGCAGCAGGTAGGGACGGCGGTCGGGTCCGGGCAGCTCCAGCGCCGCCGCGAACAAGTCCGACAGCCGGCTCCAGCGTTCCTGGGGGCTCGAGGGGCGGGGATCCGGGGACATTCTGCTCCTGAATGGCGACGGTCGCCGCCCCGGCCGGACATCCCCGGCCGGCGGAGGGCTACTCCGGCAGGTCGAGCGCCTGGGCGACTTCCTTCCGCAGCCAGGCCCGGGCGGCGAGCCAGTCGCGCTGGACGGTCTTGCCGGAGACGCCCAGCAGGTCGCCGGTCTCCTCCAGCGACAATCCCCCGAAGAACCGGTACCGCACCACCTCGGCGCCGCGGGGACTCACCTCCTCCAGCCGCTCCAGCGCCTCGTCCAGCACCACGAGGTGGTCGGCCTCCTCGGTGGTGAGGAGCATCTCCGCGTCCTCCAGCGGGACCGGCGTCGCGCCGCCTCCGCGCTTCTGCCGCAACCGGGTCCGGGCGTAGTCCACCAGGATCCGGCGCATGGTGGTGACCGCGATGGCGAAGAACCGGGGCCGCTCCGGCTCGTCCAGGCCGCTCTGCGCCGCGAGCCGAAGCCAGGCCTCGTTCACCAGCCCGCTGGTATCGAGGGTGTGGCCCACCCGCTCCCGGCGCAGCAGCCCCCGCGCGATCTGGCGCAGTTCGTCGTAGTGCTGGGCAATCAGGTCGGCAGCGGTATCGGGCATGTCGCCAAGATGCAGGGCGGGTCGCGAGGGCGGAAGGCGGCCCCCGGAGACCCGAAGTCAGAGTGACGTGGATCACGGGCGGTGCTATCCTACGACCGACCCGTCACAGTGATAAGACGATGGAATTCCGGTTCCTGCTCACTCTCGCCCTGCCCACCGCGCTGCTGGCCCAGCGCCCCGCCGAGTGGGCCCTCCACGGGCACGACCTGGGCGGGCAGCGCTACTCCCCGCTCCGGACGATCGACACCCTGACCGTGGCGCGTCTCGCCCCCGCGTGGACCTGGCACAGCGGGATCAAGGCCACCTTCCAGGCCACGCCCATCGTGGTGGACGGCGTGATGTATGTGTCGCTGCCGAGGAGCGGGGTCGCCGCCCTCGACGCGGCGACCGGCCGCGAACGGTGGCGCTACACCCACCAGTCGCGCAGCGAGCAGCTGTGCTGCGGACCGGCCAACCGGGGCGTCGCGGTGGCGGGCGGCCTGGTGTATGTCGGCACGGTGGACGGTCGCCTGCTGGCCCTCGATGCCCGCACCGGCGCGGTGCGCTGGGACGTCACGGTGGCGGAGTATGCCGGCACCACCGAGGCCACCGGCCAGCTCACGGCGGACGATCCGCTCTCGCGGGTCGGCAAGGTCGGCTCGACCGGCGTCGGCATCAGCGCCGCGCCCCTGGTGCACGATGGCCGGGTCTTCGTCGGCATCGCGGGGGTGGGCTACGGCCTCCACCCCGACACCGGCCTCGCGGTGGTGGGGGTCGCGGGCCAGTACGGCCGGCCGGGACTGATGGCGGCCTTCGACGCGCGGACCGGCAAGCGGCTCTGGGGCTTCAACGTCACGGGGCCCGGCTGGGAGGGCGAGATCCGGGACAGCACCGCGTACGGCGTGCCGATGCACCGCGACGTCGGGGCGGAGCGCGCGGCGGTGGCGGAACATCGCGCGGCGTGGCGCTACGGCGGCGGATCGATCTACACCACGCCGGTGGTGGATGCCGCGCGGCACCTGCTCATCTTCGGGACCGGCAACCCCTCACCCCAGATGGCCGACGCCTCCCGCCCCGGCGACAACCTGCACACTTCCTCGCTGGTGGCGCTGGACGAACGCACCGGGCGCCTGGTCTGGGCCTACCAGCAGACGCCGCACGACCAGTGGGGCTACGACGTCGCGAGCTCCCCGGTGCTGCTCGACCTCACGCTCGACGGGCGCACCGTCCCCGCGGTGGCGCAGGCGAGCAAGCTCGGCTGGGTCTTCGTCCACGACCGGCGCGACGGCCGGCTGCTCTTCCGCTCCGACGCCTTCGTGCCGCAGCGCAACCTCTTCACCCCGCCGCAGCCGGGGGAAGGTGTGGTGATCGCGCCCGGAATCGGCGGCGGGGCCAACTGGTCACCCTCCGCGTACGATCCGGGCCGGGCACTCTTCCTGGTGGGAGCGCTGCACCTCCCCACCCGCTATATCGCGCACGAGGCACCCCGCCCCGACGGCACCGTGCTGCAGTATGCCTCCACCCAGAACACCGGCGAGGCCTGGGGCACGCTCACCGCGCTGGACCTGGCGCGGGGCGGCCGCATCGCCTGGCAGGTACGGACCGAGCAGCCGCTGCTCGGCGGGGTGCTGGCGACGGCGGGCGGCCTGCTGTTCGCCGGCGCGGGCCATGAGCGCCTGGCGGCGTTCGACGTGGCCAGCGGAAAGGAACTCTGGTCCTGGCAGGCGGAAGCGGGCGTGAACGCGCCGCCAGTCACCTACGCGGTGCGGGGGCGGCAGTACGTGGCGGTGGCGGCAGGCGGGAACTCGCTGTTCGGGTTCCCGGTGGGCGATGCGGTGGTGGCCTTCACGCTCGACGGGGCCGGCGCGCAACGCTAGCCGGCGCCCCGGAACGGCCGATCGCGGGTCACTCCAGTGACGGTCGCCGGGCCGGAGCGTCAGCCGCGGAGGGCGACGGGCGTCGCCGGCCCATGATCCACGACCTGCGAGCGTGCCAGCTCGGCGACCTCTTCCGCCAGCCGGTCCACGGCCTCCCAGTCGGTGCAGTCCCAGTCCCGGCTGGTGTCGGTCGGCCCGCCCTTCCGCCAGTTGATCAGCTTCATCACCCAGCGCGTGATCCAGTCGTACCGGGTGTAGACGATTGCCCCCGGCAAGGAGCGGTTGAGGCTCGGGTTCCACCCGGTCTCGCGGGCGAACAGCGCCTCGTACTTGTGCGCCTCCGCCCGGCCCAGCGGCGTGTCCCCGATCATCGCGCCGCAGACCGACACGAAGACGCCGGGCATCGCATTGAGCCGGTCCGCGTTGGCCCGGGCAAACGCCACCAGTCGCCGGTGGTACTTTCCGAAGCGCACCGACCCCGCGAGGAGGTACCCGTCGTAGCCGGCGAGCACCGGGCGCGGCGGCAGGTGGGTCGCCGACCACACCGTGACCTGGTGCCCCGCCACCCGCAGGCGGTCGGCCAGGCGAACGACGATCCGCTCGGTCTGGCCGTGGGTGCTGGCATACACGAAGAGCAGGCTGGACATCGGTTCCTCCCGGTGCTGGACCCGTGTCGAAGCCTAACCCGGTGGCGGTGAAGGGAGGTAGAAGCGGCCATGACAGTCGGGAAACCTGCCGTGGCGGGATTCATGACCCTCGCGGTGGGGATGCTGCTGCTGCCGCCGGGTACCGCCCGGTCCGGGGCCTGGTTCGCCCTGGGACACCGACTGGTGGCCCGGATCGCGGAGGCACGCCTCACCCCGGCCGCCCGCGCCGCGGTGGCAGACCTGCTGGGCGGGCAGTCGCTGGCGGACGCCTCCAATTGGGCCGACCAGGTGCGCGGCAGCCGCCCCGCGACGGCGCCCTACCACTTCGTGAACATCCCGCTCGACGCCTCCCGCTACGACCCGGCGCGCGACTGCGGCCCTTCCGGCTGCCTCCTCTCCGCCCTGGCGGAGTTCCGCGCCACGCTCGCCGACCCCGACGCCCCGGCCCCCGCCCGGGAAGAGGCGCTGCGGTTCCTGGTGCACCTCGTGGCGGACCTCTCGCAGCCGCTCCATGTCTCCGACCACAACGACAAGGGCGGCAACCAGACCGCCGTGCGCCTGCTCGGCCGTGCCATGAACCTGCACCAGGCGTGGGACGGGGGACTGCTCGAAGCGGCGGGGGCCGAGGAGGGGTCCTACCTGAAGCACCTCGAGAAGGTCATGGCCGGGATGGAGCTGGAACGGCTCACCGAGGGCACGATCGAGGACTGGGCGCTGGAAGCACACCGGATCGCGGCGGAACACGCCTATGACTTCCCCGCCTCGGGCGAGCTGGGGCGGCCCTACCTCGACGAGAACCTCCCCCGGGTGGACCGGCAGCTGATCGCGGCGGGCGTCCACCTGGCCCGGGTGCTCAACGAGGCGCTGGCCGGCTATCGCCCCGGGCGCGCCGCCGAGGGAGCGCTGCCTCCCGGCGCCATCAGCGATCGGGAGGCCGCCGCGCACGTCGGCGAGCAGGCCACCGTCGCGGGCACCGTGGTCACCGTGCACCGCTCGCGGGCGGGCAACATCTTCCTCAACTTCGGCGCCGACTATCCGCAGCAGCGCTTCACCGGCGCCGTCCGCACCACCACCGGCGGCTGGACCGATGGACTCGAGTCACTCGCCGGGCGGCGCGTGGCGATCACCGGCCTGATCCGGACCTATCGCGGGCAGGTGGAGATCGTGCTGGAGCGAGCCGACCAGCTCACGGTGCTG